>JAISEK010000072.1 GCA_031264145.1 Deltaproteobacteria bacterium | reverse complement strand
CGGCTCCCCTGCGGAGTTTTTTGCCCAGGAACCAAAGTCCGGCCCTGGAGATCTTTTTGTCACCAGAGATCAATTGATCAAAGATTATTGATGATCAAATATGTATAAATATTTGAAATCTCTATGTTTCCCAGGACTATGGCCAAGACATGGGGCGAAACTAGGGGCCCCAAACCGAGAGAGTGGATAGGTAATCGCCTGGCCCGCCCCAGTATGGCTGGTTATCCCTGGGATGGCCAGCAGGGTAGGGGCCTTCATCCAGGCCGGCCGGGCGTCGCTGATCACCCAGGCCACGTGGATGTCCTTGGCCCAGCGCGTGATGGCTTTTCGGCTGGGGGTCGGTGCCTTGGCGGGGCCGCAATGCCCTGGGGCCGATGCCCGGACTATGCCGCCCTGGGGGGACTTGCGCTGGGAGCCCAGGAGGCCAGATTCGCCGGTCAGGTCTGGATCATTTGATCAATGGATGCCTCTGATCAATTGTGGAAAAATGTTTGCAAAAGTCCTGGCATGGATCAAGTAGGATCGAAATATCTTCTCAATGCAAGCTATCACAAAAATATCACAGGTTTTTTTAGCTAAAGCTTCAATAAACCTAGTCTTTACTGTATATGTTGTGCATATTGAATCTCTTTTACTGGCCAATCGCATTCGACATGATGCCACTAAACATCCGGCTGGCCTGGCTGGGACAGGGTCTTGGCCAGATCGCTTGGCTTGTCCAAGACTGCAAAAAACAATATATGCGATCATAACAGGCTTGATTCAAAGCCTTTTTTAGGTCGAACGCAAATATGGAGATCATATGATCAAACTCGCAAGTGATCATAAATGAAATTAATAGTTGCATAAGTCCTGACTGGACGTCTGCCCATGTACAGGAAACCGCGGCCGGGCATCTTGCCAGAGACACGGAGCCTGTTACGCAAGGCAGCGTGGATATGACTAGATCCAGGAACGATGGCCTGGACTGTTCCGGCCAAGGGGACCCGTCCGGGCCCAATTTGCCGGCCGGCCAGTCTAGAGTTGTTTTTGTAACCATAGATCAATTGATCAAAGGATCTTGATGATCAAATATGTATAAATATTTGAAATGCTGTATTTTTTCAATTTTCTGGGCTGCCAGTGATGCTGGGCATGGCGATTGCGGCACGCTGGTTGCCCATGGGCCAGGGCCGCCATGCCGCCCAAAGACCTTTCCTCATCGACATTAGTGCCGGGAGCATTGGGCAGAGACGGCAGCCCCTCGGCATCATAGGCGACATCAGGCCGTCACCAGGACTTTGAGTGGCCGCGGGGAATAAGGGCTTGCGGGAGACGGCGCCACGGCCCTGGCGGCTGGAAGGCGTTAGGGCCGCGGGAGAAGGCTGGAGGCTTAGTCGCCGTGGCCCGTGGCCGAGGCCCTGTTTCTGGGCGGGCCGTGGCGGACGGCGATGAAGGCCAACGCGCCAGTGCAGAGCGAGGGGATATCCAGCTTTGTGGGACGTAAATAATGATAAACATTTTATATGTAAAGCCTTAATTGATGTATGTAAACCGGATCCGGTGGTTGAGGGGTGGGCACGGTTGCAACAGAGTATCGGAATAGTTGCCTAAAATTACCATCATTATTGCCAAATACCAGGGTTCCCCTTTCAGGGCCGGCTCGAAACATACTTTGGGGAAGTGTTTTAATATTTTTAGCTCATACCTTTGTTTAAGGCTAAAGGGGCTTTTTATTGATTCAAATTTTTCTATTTTATTTTGTTTTATTGAATTGCGTTTGAGCTGGATGGGGCCGTCTTTTGGAAGAATTAGGCAAAGTTTTGGGTGAACATCGCCAATAGCCCTTAAACCAAAGCGTTATTTCGATCTCACGCAAAAAAAATTCTTGCAAGTCAAGAAACTGTTGTGACATAATGCAACGGTCAATTGGTTTTTTCCCCCGAGCTTTTTGGGTTTGCGTTTTTTCTGGCCCAGGGACGCGGCAAATTGGGACCTGGCTTTCTGGAAGGAGCCGGCCCGGCTGGCCTCGCGCCGCCGCCAGTGGCCTTCCCGTCAAGGACTTTTCCCGGCCCGCAGAAACACATTGGCCTGGGCCAATACTTGACCGGCTGGCCCAAAGGACGCTCCGGGCCTGACCGTACGCTCAGGCCGTCTGCGCCGGGGAAAGGGAGCCTCAACTCATTATCGAGTTTCTGTTGGCTGCTAGGCGGAGGAAATTCTTATGCCAGGGACTCCCGGATCCCAAGGCCCGTTCGGGCCAGGGTAGCCGGGAACGCCAGGAGGTGAAGAGATGAAGCGTTTGATGACGGAAAAGCCGGCAAGTAGGGAGACGGAACCACAGCCGCAGAAAATCAAGCGGCGTCTTGCCGGGACTATTCCCGGCGCCAGCCGCGACAAGGACAAGGCCAAGACGGCCAGGAACATACCCAACCGCTCGACCAGGCCCAAGATGGTAGGCGAGAGGACAGGGCGCGGGCGGAACGGCCAGGACAAGAAGCAGCCGATCGTCAGAAGGGGCGGCATAGTCTACCCAATCCCCAGCCGCCGGATCCTCGATTCACTGCGCAAGGACGCTCCCAACGGCTCCCCCAAGGGCGAGGCCATCAAGGCCTTCCGCGAGGCCATAAACCTCAACATGAGGGAGTTCGCCTTCTTCATAGGGGTCGATCCGGCCACGGTCTTCAGGTGGGAGACCTCGCGCACCGGAAAGCTCCAGTCTGGCTCCATGAACAAGGTCCTCAAGCTGGTCAACAGCGTGGCCGCCGGCAAGCCCGTCAAGATTCCCTCGGTGGCAAGGCTCTTCTCCTAGGGATCTGCCCGGCGCCCGGACCGCCCCCCGCTTCGTTTGGGATCCGGATGATTGTGCCACCTGTTCTGGCCGATTGCCTGGACGCGATGTTTGGGGCCAGCCTGCTCAGAACCCTGGCCTGTCGCCGGCCTCTTGGTCCCCGCCGCGGGGACCGGCCTAATGGCGACGGACCAGGTTTTTGAATGGGCCCCCTGGTCTGGGCGGCAGATCCAAAGACAGGACGCTTGTTAGAAGACCCCCGGCTCCCTGGAGCCGGGGGTCTTCTTGTCCCAGGCGCCTTGGCCGCGAATTCCATGGCCGTGACTGGCTCAGGCGTTCCCTCCGGGCACCAGGCGTCTCTCGGCCAGGTTGGCCAGGGAGTAGAAGAAGGCACCCAGGAGGCCCATGGCCAGGATGCCGGAGAACATCCTCGGGAGATCCATCAGGCCCCAGGCGTCAATTATGACGTAGCCCAGGCCCCGCTGGGTGGCGAACGACTCGGCCATGAAGAGGACGGCCACGGCCGTGCCAGAGGCCAGGCGGACGGAGGTGGCAGCCGACGGGAGGGCCGCCGGGCCGAGGACATGCCAGACCAGCATGAGCCGGCGGAAGGACTTGCTGTGGGCCTCCCGCCCGCGGGGCCAAAGGCTTTGGAAGGAGTCTAGGAAGCGGGGGTCCAGGCTGAGGACGCTGTCGCGGGTGACCACCAGGACCTGGTAGCCGACTGTCACGGCCACCAGAAGGATCTTGGGGGCCTCGCCCATGCCCAGGAGGACCAGGAGGATTGGCAGGAGCAGGACCTTGGGGATGGGGTAGGTGAGAAAGACGATGGGGGAGAGCAGGGCGTCGAGCCTCCTGGAGGCTCCCATGGCCAGGCCCAGGGGAAAGGGGATGGCCAGGGCCAGGGCGATGCCGGCCCCGGCCCTGAGGGCGCTGGCCGAAAAATCCTTGAGGAAGGCCCGGTCGCCCAGGCAGGAGAAAAAGTCCAGGGCCACAGCCAAGGGGCCCGGCAGGAGCCTGGGGCCCAGGAGCAGGGCGGAGATCTGCCACATGAGTATGGAAAAGCCCACCGGCAGGGCCAGCCGTAAAATGCGCCTTGGCATGCGTCGTGCTCCCGAAGGGGCCGCCTGGGCGGCTAGACCCTGGCGGCCAGGGCCTGGCGGACCCTGGCGGCCAGTTCCATGATGGCCGGGAGGTTCTGGTCCCTGTCCAGGCCGGCCACGGGGTTGTCTAGGGAGGAGAGTATCCTGGTCGGACGCCCGCCCAGGACCAGGACCTGGTCCCCCAGGAAGATGGCCTCGTCGATGCTGTGGGTGGCCAGGACGATGGTCAGGCCCAGGCCCTTCCAGAGGGAGACCAGCAGCTCCTGGAGCGTTTCCCTGGTGATGGCGTCGATAGCGGAGAATGGCTCGTCCAGGATGAGGAGATCGGGCCGGCCGATGAGGGCCCGGCCCAGGGCCAGCCTCTGGCGCTGCCCCCCGGACATCTGCGAGGGGTAGCGGCGCTCGAGGCCCGCCAGGCCCATGGACTGGAGCATGGCGGCCACCCGCCCCTTCCTCTCCCCCGGGGCCAGGCCGGCCAGGATCAGGGGCAGCTCCAGGTTCCGGGCGGCGTTCTTCCAGGGGAAGAGGCCGTGGTCCTGCATGACCAGGGAGCGCCCGGCCTCCTTGGGGGAAAGCTCGACCTGGCCAGAATCGCCACTGATGAGGCCTGCCAGGATATGGAGGATGGTGGTCTTGCCGCAGCCCGACGGGCCCACCAGGGCCAGGGACCGGCCGGGCCGGACCTGGAAGGACACGTCCTCGAGGACCGGGGCCTGGAAGGACTTGGCCAGGCCCCTGGCCTCAATCTGGGCCCCGGGCATGCCCCTATCCGTCCGCTGGCGGGGGGGCCTGGAAGACCACGTCGGCGTAGGCCGGGGCCGTCCGAAGGCCTCCGCCGGTCGGGGAGCCCCTCGGGGCCAGGGCCTGGCTGCGGGCCAGCCAGTCGACGTAGGAGTCGAACAGATCCTCCGACGGGAGGGCCCAGGGGATCAGCCGGGGATTGAACTCCGGGAGGACGAGGTCCCGGCCCAGGGCAGGGGGGATCAGCCTGAGCTCGGCCATGAGGTCCCTGGCGGGCTGGGGGTTTTGGTTTATCCAGGCCACGGCCTGGGCCAGGGCCTCCCTGGTGGCCTCGATGGCCTCGGTCCCCAGGGTCGTCCTGAGGGCTATGACGGCCAGGGGCATGTCCAGCCCTGTGTCGTCCATGACCACCGTCCCCCCCTCCCGCTCGGCCATGGAAAGGAGGGGCTCGGGGAAAAGGGCGGCCTCTATCTGACCGGAGACGAGCATCTGGTAGCGGACGGGAATCTTCTTTATGTCCCGGCGGTCAAAGAAGTCCAGGGGGAGATTTCTGGATAGGAGGAAGGCGTCGGTCAGGAAATCCACTATGTAGAGCCTGGCGACGGCCAGGCTCGCGCCCCTCAGGTCATCCAGGGTCTTGGCCTGGCTCCCTGGCCTCGTCACCAGGCCGAAGTTCCTCTTGGCCTTGTCGGTGTGGGACGAGGCGGCCACGACCTGGAAGGGCAGGCCCAGGGACCTTTGGACGATGACCGAGCCAATCTCGCAGAAATGGCCGTCGATGGAGCCGGCCAGGGCGGCGGCGTCCTTCTCCATGGCGCTCTGGAAGGGGATGAGCTCGACCTCGAGCCCCCTTGCCCTGAAATAACCCTGGCGCTGGGCCACATGGAGGGCCACGCTGTCGGCGATGGGGAGGGTCCCTATCCTCACGGCGGTCCCGTCGGCCGACAGGCCGGCCGCGCCGGGGGCGGCCAGAGCGGCCAGGGCCAGAATGAGGATGGCCGGCCAGGCGATGGCCCTGGCGGGCCAGGGGCGAAGGGGGCGATGGTCGCGCATGCGTCGTTCCTGGGGCTGTCTCGTCCCGGCCTTTGGGGCCAGGTCTTTTAGGCGCCAGCCTTAGCTGAGCCAGCTGACTACGTGAGTCTGGTTTGGCCTCGCTCTCATTGGCGCCGGCTGTTTTATCTTCGAGCTTGTCGGCCTCCCCGGCAAGGCGGCAGGGGGGGGCAACCCTGGGCCGGAAGGCCCCGGCCATCAACACCGCGCCGGCCTTGTCCATGGGGAGGCCGTCCTCGTCTGAATTGAGGCTCAGATGGACACGGTGTCGGCGCAGCTGGTCCCGGGTAAGGGGACTGGCCCTTGACCGCGCCCCCAAGCCGGCCTATAGGGCCAGGGCCAGGGTCTTTTCGAGCTTGTCGGCCTCCTCCATAAGGTCGTAGGGGCCCACCCTGGGCCGGAAAGCCTTGACCATCCTCGCTATGCCGGCCTTGTCCATGGGGAGGCCGTCCTCGTCTGAATTGAGGCTCATGGACACGGTGTTGGCGCAGCGGGTCCCGGAGAAGAGGAGGGGTCGGCGGCCGAAGACCTTGACCGTGTTCTCAAGCTGGGAGCGGAAGTGGAGCCAGGCGGTCTGGTGCAGGTTCTGGATGGCCAGGCCGCCCTCGGCCAGCTTCAGCCTTAACAGGGACAGGAAGTCCAGGCCGCACAGGTGGTCGGGGATGTAGTGGCCGTTGAAGGCGTCGAGCCAAATCTGGTCGTAGGCGCCGTCGGCGGACCCGGACACGAATTCCAGGCCGTCGGCGATGGCCAGCCCTACGTTGCCGCCTGGCGCGAAGCCGAAGTAGGTGGCGGCCAGCTCGGCCACCAGGGGGTCGACCTCCACCACGGTCAGGCGGTGTTCGGGGAGGTGGTGCCTGAAGAGATTGGGGATGTAGCCCCCGCCCAGGCCCAGCATGAGGATGTTCTTGTTCCTGGGGCCCAGGGCCAGGCCCAGGAACATCATGCCCGGGTACTCGAAGACGGGGGTCTCGGGGTTGGCCACGGACATGGAGGTCTCGGCCTCCTCGGCCTGCGGTCCCAGGCGAAGGGTGCGGATGCCGTCCTTCTGGGTGATGGTGACGTGGTGAAAGACCGAGTCGCCCTCGAAGATGACCTCGGCCTGGCTTTTGCGGGAAGAGCCCGCAAGGCCGCGCCAAAGCGGCCTCAGCCAGCCTTCCTTCCTTTCGGCTTCATCGCTCATCTGGGAAAGTCACCACATCCTTTTGGGAACAGCGGGAATGGCCTGGTCGTGGCCCTGGCTGAATGGCGCCAGGGGAAACATGGCCGCCCCGGGCCCTCCAGGGGGCCAGGCCCTGGGAGTGGGCGGGGAGTCAGGGCCTGGACTCGCCGGGGTATAGCCCGTAGTCGTCGGCGGTGTAGTCGCGGTCGAAGGCCATGGGGGCGGTCCTGAAGACGACCCGCACCGGCGGTTCCTGGTTGACGGAAAAGGCCAGGTTCATGGCGTTCAGGAGAACAGGGAGGTTTCTCGAAAGGCGCACCTCCCCTGGCGTCAGCGGGGTCTCGGGCTCTACCGTGGCCGTTATCCGGCCAGGGTCCACCAGAAAGGCCCTGGCCAGGCCCGAGAGTTCCCCGGTGTTCTCGATGGCGTCGTCCAGGCGCATGGTCAGGGCCATCTCCAGGAGATCCGATAGCCTCCGGCCGGCGGCGTCCAGATCCGTCTCCCCCGGCTCGAAGGCCCGGATCAGGGTCTCGGCCAGGGACTCGTCCTCCAGCTCGAGATCAAGCCTGACGAGCCTGGAGTGGTGAAGGCCGGGCTCCAGAAGGGGCCCCAGGGCGTTCCCTGGGCCCAGGTGGCCCAGGCTGGCCAGGCTGGCCCGGTCGAGGCCGGCCAGCTCTAGCCTCAGGCGCCCTGAAAGGAGGCCCTGGAGCCGGAGACCCGAGACCTCCAGGAGGAAGGTCTGCTCGGTGGGCCGGTAGGTGGAGGCCAGCTCAAGGCCGCCCTCCAGATGGGCCAGGCCTATTTTGGCCAGGAAGTCCATCCAGGCCGGCCGCTCGCCCTCGGATCCAGGAGGATCCAGATCGAGGCCAAGGCCGCCGATCCTGGCCCGGAGGACGAAGCGCGACAGGGTCTCGATGGACACCTCCCCGGCGGCCAGGGACTCTCCTTCCCCGAGTCCCAGGACCAGATCCTGGAGGCTGGCCCTGTCCGCCCCGAAAGGCCGGCTCAGGGCCAGGTCGGCCGTCAGGCCTGGCCGGGGGGGCTGGCCCAGGGAGGCCAGGGCCAGCTCGGCCAGCTCTCCAGGCGAGAGGCCAGAGAGCCTCTGGGCCAGGGGCCCCAGGTCGGCCGCCAGGGCCGAGAGCCGCCCCAGCCTCAGATACTTGGCCGCGCCCCCCTGGGGCCAGAGGAACTCTAGGCCCCGGAGGTCCACCGTCTCGGCCCGGCCCTTACCGTCGATGGACTTTGCCCCCAGGCTGGCCAGGGAAAGGCGCGAGAGGTCGCCCTCGGGGCCAAGGGAGATGGCCAGGCCGCTGAGCTCGCCCAGGCCGGCCCTGAGGCGCCCGGCCTGGTCGAAGTTGAGCCCGCCGCCCAGGCCCAGGCTGTCCAGGGACAGCTCGAGGCCGACGGGCCGACCCTGGCCGCGGTCGCTGGCGAGGCTGGCCGACACGTCGAAGGCCTGGGCCCTGTCGGCCGATATGGCCAGGCCCGGTCCCTTTCCGGCGAGGTTCAGGTGCTCCAGCTCGATGCGCCCGAAGGCAAGGGTGCCCTCGAGGCCAGGCCCCGAGAGCCCGCAGGTCAGGCCCCTGGCCACCAGCAGATCGGCCCGGGCCAGGTCCGGCCGGGCCACGATGCCCTCGATCTCCAGGGAGTCCACGCTTACCGGGCACCTGAGGCCAAGGAACGCGCCGTCGGCCAGCCTGAGGCCCAGGACGACGAGGCGGCCCGTGCCAGGGTCGTACTCGTGGGCCCGGGCTTCCCAGCGGCCGGGCCCGGCGACCGTGTCCATGAACTGGGCGAAGGGGGTCCAGCGGTCCGGGCCCGAGTACAGGCCCAGGCCGAAACATATGGCGGCCGCCAATAGGAGCGAGGCGTAGGGAACCATGCCCCGGACAAGCTGCATGGTCGTTCTCCGTCCCGGCCCGGGGCGAATGGCTGGATTGGTCACCTTCAAAAGGGTCGTCCTGGGATTCGGCGCCTGGCCCGGGCGGTTGCCGCGGGACTCCTGGCCCGGCCCCTGGCGCCAGGCCCAATTCTAGTCAAGGGGTTGGCTTAATGCAACCCAATTATGGCCCCGCATGGGGCCCAAGAACGGCCGAAGCCAGGACATCCGGGCCGGCTTCGTTGGCGGACCCTGGCGGTCACCGGTCCCGTCCGGCTATGCTGCCAAGATGGGCGGCAAGCCAGGGGAGCGAAAGCTGGGGCCGGGCCCATGCCCTTGGGACGTCGGCTTGGCCGATGGCTTTTCCCTGGCCAGGTGGCGGGCTTATTGCGCGGGCCTCGGCAGCCCCAGGTCGGGGATTGGCGGGGAAAGGGCGGCGGTTTTTTCGTGGCAAAGGCGTGGCAGGGACAGTCAAGCGAAAAGCCATAAAGGTGGTATTTGCATACTAAAATATATATTTTATAAAATAACTAACAATATATATAACTATATAGTTTAGAGACTATAACTAACTAACTAAATTAAGTATTATTTTAATACTTAAAAATTACTAAAACAAAATAAATTACTTTTTGGCCGTCTAAAATATTTTAAGATACATTTTTCAATAACTTTATATTGAATAGATTTTATAATAGTTAAATACATATTTATATTGGTAATTTAACATTCTATTTTGGCCAGACTCTGACCTCTCCCATAAATCCCCAGGCCAATTTTGATGACCTCCTTGGCCCGGTGCTCATAAGGACGGGGGTATTCCTTGTCAGTGATGACGGTCAGAGCGTCCTGGGCCATTTTGGTCAGTGTTCTCATGATTTCCGCTTCGGAGGGGCCGGGCTTTTTCCTCCTCTTGGCAACTTTATCTCCCTCGTTTTCAGGATCGCCATCCTCGCCTTTTTCATACTTAAGCTCAATGACGGCGTACAGGCCTTCATCAAAGACGACTACTATGTCAGGGGTGCCAATGGAGCCAGGATGTTCCGAGAGCGAGATGACTGCGCCGGGCATGTCGTATAGATAGCCATGTAGCACGCTATGATAGTAGGACTCTTCCGTTCGGTGGCGTATGGCTGGGATGGAAGCAAAGATGGAGTTGATCAACGTTGATAAATCTTTGGCATTTTTTTCTTTTACAATGCTATAAAAGTCTATTTTTCTTGATTTTGGTGAAATTTTAAAATATTTATTTAAACTATTTGAAAATTTAGAATAAAAATCTGGTATTATCTCTTTATTTGGAAGTCTTAAGGTGAATAACTTAGATCTATCATTATTAAATGTAATTCTATCTATAGTAAGCATGCCAGCTTGAAACAGGGTCGGCACTGGACCCAAGGAGCCCACCTCGGCCAGACCAATTTGTTTGGTTGATAAATTCTTTAACCGATCCCCAGTGATGGCCAGGGGGTCCTTGGCTAAAATGCTGGAGAGCATCTTGGCCGAGGGATCCAGGTTCATCCAGAAAGGCTCAAAGCTGTCGCCCAGGAAGAGGTTAATCAGCGAGTAAGGATTATACAGCCTGGTCTTCCCGTCCCAGCTGTAGCCATCGTACCAAAGGCCAATCTCCCTCCACATGTCCTCCAATGTAGCTGTCTTGGGCATATTGCCAGCGTCTTTCATAGTCTGTAGGAGAACAGGCAGGCGGTCGGAGAAGCAGTGCTCAAGTTCCTTGAGGGTAAAGCCGCAGATACCAGAATATTTACTGTCCAGAGTCAAGTCCGTCAGGTGGTTGAGTCCGGCTGATAGGCCCATGAAGACGTAACGGGTCACCCCGGTCACGAAAACGAAACGCAGGGACTCATCGGTATCCTTGAATCCGGCGTAAAAATCTCGCAGTATTTCGCTGTTTTTCAAGGCCAGTTTCGCATTGTCGATGTTGTTGCTGACAGGGGCATCGTATTCGTCAATAAGGACAACTACCTGCCTGTCGTATTTTTCGCGCAGTCTTTCGATAATCCTGCGAAGGTCGATATTGGGGAGAGTAAGGGTTAGATTTAATTTCTCCTTGACATTTATGTCATTCAAACTAGTCGCGAGATAGAGCCCAAGTTCTTCCGCTGACTTGGTCGCGGTTCCCATCGAAAGGGTAATGACTGGATGTGCCTGTTTGAAATCGTAATCGGATTCCCGGCCAATCCAGAGGTCGGCGAAAGGACCCTTGGGTTGTCCCTCAGGATCCTGGGGACCGCTGAAAAGAGATTTGAAGGTGCTCAGGAGGAGGGATTTGCCGAACCTTCTGGGTCTTGACAAAAAATAGGCCTTGCCAGCGCTGGCCAGATCGTAGACGAACTTCGTCTTGTCGGCGTAAACATAGTCACCTTCTATGAGTTCCTTAAAGGTGTTCATGCCAAGCGGAAGTCGTTTCATGTGAGTTCCCTGAGTTCTTTTCAAGTCCCGCAAGTCAAATGGCTCCCTCTGGGATTGGCTCAATTATCGCATATTTTTTGCGGTGTTTCCAATGGCTGGCCCCTGGTTTGGCCGCTCAGAAGGAG
>JAISEK010000197.1 GCA_031264145.1 Deltaproteobacteria bacterium | reverse complement strand
GAACCATTAAAGCTCTGGCTGGCGCATGTCGGCAGTGAGCGCATTGACGAAACCGCCGATCCGGAGATGGCCATTGACCGTGCGCTTGAAACCTATCTCAAAAAGGCTATTCCCGGAATTGGATTAACAACGGCTGAAAACTATCGAAGTCCGCAAGGAATTGACTGACGGGTGGGAAAAGCATGGCATCACCGAAAAAACGGATTTTGCGATTCTGACAGATGAAATCACAAGGGCATGGTCAGGCAGAACGACACGGCAGTATAAGGAATTTAAAGGTTTGAATAAAGAGAGCCTGAGGGATAACATGGCCAATGTGGAGCTTGTGTTGAATATACGGCAGAAGTGACAACGACTGATGCAACTCGGCAAGATGATCCCAAAACCATGGCAGAACATAAGGACGTAGCGCGGAGCGGTGGCAGTGTAGCGCGGGCAGCGCGTGTACAGTATGAAAAACAGACCGGGAAGAAAGCAGTTTCCCAGTTAAACGCAAAAACCTGGCAAAATTGGCAGACGGAAAAGCAGGAGGTGGAAAATGAAGATTAACTACTCGCCCATTGGCGACTACATTCGGCCTGTAGACGAACGGAACCCGATTCACAGGCCTCAACGCTGTTGGACGTGAGCATAGGCAAGCACTTCATGCCGTCTGTCGCCAATGTTACCGGGACAGACCTCACGAAGTACAAGGTCATTCGGAGGCATCAAGTTCGCCTGTAGCCTTATGCAGGTGAGCCGTGACGGGAAGATTCCAACTGACTGTCTGGTGGATTATGAAATAGCCACGGTTTCACCCGATTACTACGTCTTTGAGATTGCGATATTGAAAAGTTGATGCCTGAATATCTCTCGATGTGGTTCAAGCGTTACGAGCCTGACCGCGAAGCGAGTTTTCTTGGGGTCGGCGGCGTTCGCGGCAGTATGGCTTGGAAGGATTTTTGCCGTATGAGGCTACCTGTGCTGCCGCTCGACAAGCAGCGGGCGGTGGCCAAGGCGTATAAGGCCATTACCGACAGGATAGCCTTGAAACGGACGATAAATGAAAAATCCACGTTCCCAAGGGTCGGGATATATCTCTGCGGGGGAAAAGATTGATGGACGAGGTCATCACGCTATACCACGGCACGGTCCATGACTTCGACAAGATTGATCTGGGACAGGTCAGGCCATACAAGGATTTTGGCCAGGGCTTCTACTGTTCAGAAAATCGCGGTCAAGCGGTCGGGATAGCGATGCGGAACCATAAAATTGCGCTTGCCAAATCCAAGACCCAGCAGGGCCACACAAGGACACCGCTCATGTGGCTGCGCACCTACGAATATCCGCGCGTTGCGCTGGACAAACTGTCGGTGAGAGAGTTTCATGTGGCGGATAAGGAGTGGCTGCAGTTCGTCTCCGAAAACAGGAGGAGCGCCAGGCGGATTCACGATTACGACGTCGTTATCGGCCCCACGGCCAATGACCGCACCAACGCCTCCATCCAGTTATATTTTTCTGGGGCCTATGGCCAGGCTGGCACTGACCGGGCCATGGAAATCCTGTCGGAGGTCCTCATGCCGGATAATTTGCCGCCCCAGACATTTTTCGCCACCGAACGTGCTGCGCGGTTCCTCACGCGGATCAGAAAGGAGCGGATATGATGGTAATGACCGACGAGACTCCGCGCCTATGCGCGGACCTGGTCCTGACGCGCGTAGCCGAGCGTTACGCGAGCGAGAACAAGCTCACCAACACCGAGGCCTTGCGGCGGATAATGGCAACAAAAACCTATGAGCTGCTCCAAGACCCGGAGTCGGCGTTGTGCTACGAGTCGGCGGAGTCAATATACGCCCTGCTCCTGGATGAGGAATCCGGTGACTGGGATGCGTGGATGAAGGTATAGGAGGCGGCCGGATGGCCTTCCGAGAGACTGACCCTGTGCTGTCGATGCAGGCACGAATAGCGAGGCTCTACCGCCAGCGGCACGACATGGGAATCAGCGAGTTCCTGGACCTTGACCGCAAGGTGGATATCCTCGGCTTTATCGAGATTGGCTATGGGCCGTTCCACCTTATGGGGGACGAGGGCATACTCGATGAGGTTGACGATTATTGCAGCCGACGGTTGGGGCAAGTCAGCTAAAGGCTCACGGATAACCGCCAGATTCGCCAATTGGCGAGCCGGGCAGGGGCAAGGCCCTTGCCGCCAACCCCTTTCGGGGATCGCGCGTGTCAGGGCCACGCCCAAAGACCGGGGGTGAGTGGAAACGGCGTCGCCGTTTCCAGCCGGAGGCGTCGCTTCGCCCCGCTGCCGCCGCGTCGTCGGCATGCCGTTGACGCGTCGCCTGAGGGGAAAATGTTTTTCCCGCGGTGGGCATAAGGCCGAGCGGACGAGGGCCCCCAGGGGCCGTTTACGGGCCGCTGGCCAGACCACCCAAAGATTTTGATATATGATGTATGGCTGCCGATCCGCTCCCTGGCTTCCCGCGAATGCGCGCTGGCAAGCTTTTGTAGCGGGGAAGGCGGCTGGCCGGCCGGGAACGCCACTCCGCTTTGCCCGCCCCCTGTGAGGGGAAAAGCCCCAGGGGCCTTTCCCCTCACAGGGGGCATATGGTGGGCAGCTGCTCGCCGTTATTGGCGCTGCAGCGGCCGGTCCTCGAGTGGATCCTGACGGCCATCATGGGTGAGCGCTCCGGCGTCTTGCAGAACCTCTCGGCGGCGGCCGAGAAGTCCTGCCCCATGACCTGGCCCAGGAGCCTCCAGCCTTCCCTTATCTCGTCGCCGTCATGGACGAAGCGGCCGCTGCCGAAGCAGGATATGCCCATCCATTCCCTGAGGTCGCTGGTGGCCCGGGTGTACTTCAGGAGGACGTGGTCCGAGGTCTTGAGGTTCCTGCTGGTCGTGCCGCTGGGATTGATCATGAAGCAGGTCTCCGTCTCCGTGTCGAAGGGGGTGGCCTCGATGGCGTAGGGCACCCCGTCGGCCCTGACCGTGATGATGGTGGCCCAGACGGCTTTTTTGGTCACCGAGATGATCTCCTCGGGGGTCATCGCTCTCATTGCCGGGCCGCCTTCCCGGGCCGGGCCGGCGCGGACAGGGCCTTGCGGTAGATGTCGTCGGCGAAGGCCCTGGCCCTCATCAGGTCCTCGTCGCTGGGATGCCTGGCCGCCTCGTCCAGGCGGGCCTTGCGCTCCTCGGTCATCTGGGCGTGGGGGTGGTCGGGGGGGAGCATCCTCTTCATCCTCTCCAGGAGTTCCGGGTCCACCTTCCCCTGGCAGCGGAAGGAACCCAGGACGTCATTGCCGCCGGCCCTGAGGAGCTCGGCGGTCACCCTCTCGACGTCGTCCGCGTGGGGCGAGTCAGGGTAGGCCCCCAGGGTGAAGAAGAAGCCGACCATCTTGTCCCTGAGCCGGGAGAGGAAATCCTTGGACTTGGCGTCGGCCTGGCCCTTGTCCACCCAAAAGCCTGCCAGGACCAGGGGATACTCGGCCGGATCGGGGCTTTGGCCAACTGGGGCCATCTCGGAGCCGCCAATGGCCTCGGAGATGGCCTGGGCCACCTTCCTGGTGTTGCCGGTAAGGCTGGAATAAACTATCAGGGTCTTCATATGGTTGTCCTTTGTGATCTCTGGTCCAGGAGGGTAGGGGCCACGAGCCCCAAGGGGGCGGCGGGATTGATGGGCGGCCTGGCCCGCCATGGCCCGCCAGCCGGGGGCCAAACGTTCATGTCCAGGCGATACGGGGAAGCCCGCCTGGCGCCGTCTGGGGCTAGTACCTTGTCTTTCTTGATTTGACGGGTGCGGTTAGCTCGGATTAATCTGACCAGATCAACGTTGATACTGGGGAAATTGAGCTGACTTTATCAGACATTCCAAGAAAAACAATGTACTAGGCACCAGTTATCGGGAGCTCCAGATGGCGGTCGGCGCACAGGCCGACCAGCTCGAGGTCATGGGTGACCACCAGCACGGCCGGGCCGGCCTTGGCGGCCTTGGCAATCTGGGAGGCCATGAGAAGCAGGTTGTGGCCGTCGAGGCCAGATGTCGGCTCGTCCAGGGCCAGGAGCCTCGTGGGCCTGGCCAGGCCCACGGCCACGACCAGGCGCTGCTTCTCCCCGCCAGAGAGCGACTGGGGGTGGCGGCCGGCCAGGCCGTCGAGGCCAAAGGCGGCCAGCAGCTCCATCGCCGCGGCCTCGATGGAGGGGCCGCGCCTGCCCAGCCCCAGGGCCAGGATGACCTCGGAAAGGACAGTGGGCATGTAGAGCTGGTGGTCGGCGTTCTGCAGGACCACCTGGGCCAGCTCAAGGCTGGCCGGCTCCCCGTCGTAGGTGATCGCGCCCCTGGAGGGCTTCTCCAGGCCGCACAGGAGCCTGGCCAGGGTCGTCTTGCCCCGCCCGCTGGGCCCGGTCAGGGCCGTGACCTCGCCGTAGGCCAGGCTCAGGCTCAGGCCACCGAACAGCTCCGGCCCGGACGGGTAGCTGAAATGGAGGTTTTCCACCCGGATGGCGCCATTGGGCTTTGACCCCGGGGGCCCGTCTTCCTTGGCTCCCCCACCCCCGGCGGCCGCCCCGGGGGCTGGCGTCGCCGGGCCCCCCGTCGGCCGATCCCCGCCGGGTTCCGGGAACGTCCCCGGAAACGTCGGCAGCGCGAGGCCATCCGGCTTCCCGAGGCCTGGCGGGCGGGGCTGCTCGGGG
The DNA here is from genome assembly GCA_031264145.1 of Deltaproteobacteria bacterium. Lineage (GTDB taxonomy): Bacteria > Desulfobacterota > Desulfarculia > Adiutricales > Adiutricaceae > JAIRNQ01. The sequence continues at coordinate 20,932 of JAISEK010000197.1, read as the reverse complement.
CTCCTCAGGCCGAGCCTGGCCCGCATTTCGGGGTCACCGAGATCGGCGAACCGGCCCTCGAAGGCGATTTCCCCCCCGTCCAGGACCACGAGCCTCTGGCAAAGCCCCCTGAGCCAGTAGGGCCTGTGGTCGGCCACTATCAGGGCCAGGCCCTCGCCCTGGAGCCGCAGGAGTACCTCCCTCAGCCCATCGAGGAAGACGGGATCCAGGTTGGCGCTGGGCTCGTCCAGGAGGAGCAGCCTGGGCCGCAGGGCCGTGAGGGCGGCCAGGACGGCCTTTTGTTTCTGGCCCTCTGACAGCTTGAAGACCGAGTGCCCCTTAAGGGGCGCTAGGCCCAGGGCATGGAGGCGGTCCCCTGCAATCCCGTCGGCCTCAGGGCCGGTCACGCCCCGGCAGCGAAGGGTCAGGAGGATCTCCTCCTCGACCGTGCCGGCCAGGAACTGGGCCTCCGGGTTCTGGAGCATCAGCCTGGCGCCCTTGCCCCACTCGGCCACCCCGACGGCCCCTGCCTCCAGGCCATCGAGCTCGGCCCGGCCATCGAGGGCCCCTTTCAGGAAATGGGGGGCCAGGCCGGCCAGGATCGAGAGAAGCGTGCTTTTGCCGCTGCCGCTCCGTCCGGCCAGCAGCAGGGACTCGCCCTCGGCCAGGGAAAAGCTGACGTCCCTCAGGGCCTGTCGGTTGGAGTGGGCATGCCGGTAAGAGAGCGACTCCACCCTAAGCATGCCCGAGACCCCTCAGCGCCATCTCGGCCGCGGCCGAGAGGCCTATGGCCAGGGCGGCCATGAGCATGGCCAGGCGGTCGTCGGCGGAAAAAGGCCCGGGGTGGCCCCCAAAGTCGGTATCCGGCTCCAGGCCCTTGAGCTCCGAGGCCATGGCCAGCTCGTCGGCCGACCGTATCAGCCTCACGATGAGCGGCTGGAAGAACACCCGCCACCAGGTGATGGGGTGCCTGAGCCAAAAGAGGAGGCCCCGCCGGCCCCTGAAGCGGATGCCCACGACCTCCCTCAGCTGCACCAGATCGTTCAGGATGGTGGGAATGAAGCGGATCGTGACCATCAGGGGCAGCCTCACGATGCCGGGCAGGCGCAGCCGGCCCAGGGCCATGGCCAGGTCGGTGAGCCTGGAGTTCAGGGCCAGCGGCAGAAGGGCGTTCAGCGACACCCCCAGCCTCAGAAAGGGCGATATGGCCATGGACAGCGGGGCATCCCGCATGGGCGGGAAAATGGAGCCCAGCAGCCACACGCAGGCCAGCGACATGGCGCACATGAGGCCCATGAACGCGTAGGCCATGAGAAGCGTCCTGGGCCTGGTCTCGGCCGCCGCGTAGAGCATGGAGAAGGCCAAAAGGAGGGCCAGGGCCCGGGGGGCGCCCAGGGCCAGGGATGAGACTGAGGCCGCCACCATGAGGAGAAGCCTCGTCTCCGGCCTCAGGCGGAGCCGCCCGGCCCCCCTGTGCTGGTCAATTCTGGATAAGGCCCGCATGTCTCAGCTCCCGCGTCATCCTCACGCCCCCCACGAGCCCCAGGAGAATGCCCAGGTAGCTGAAGGCCGACACGGCGATGACCATGGCCATGAGGCCCGGCTGCTCCCGCACACCGAGGAAGGAGACGGCCACGTTTATGAGCCGTATGGCCAGCTCGCTGGCCGCCAGCATGGGGATGGCCAGCCAGGGCCTCCTGGCCAGGCCCCCGCAGAGCCAGGCCACGAGTTCCACCGCCATGGTCCCCGCCAGGATCACGGGCAGGGATATGACGTGCTGGCCCATGAGCAGGAACGACAGCAGCAGGCCTATGAGGTTAGACAGGGTCAGGGTCCCGGTCTTGGGCACCTTGGCCAGGAGGACCACCAGGAGCGCCGACTGGACGGCGCTCTTGAGGATCAGGGTCAAGGGGTTCATGCCCCCGCCGACCAGGGCCAGCATCAGAGAGCTGGCCTTGGCGGCCGCGGAGAACAGGCCGATGGCCACCAGCTCGCGGGTCTCGAAGAGGCCCTGTCCGCTCAGGGCCGAACCCCAGCCTAAGGTCTTAGAACTCAAAGCCGACCCCCGCCACGACGTGGAATCCAGGGTCCTCGAGGGTATTCTTGGCCCTGGTGTAGGCCTGGTCGAAGATGTTCCGGAGGGAGAGGGATGCGTTCCACTTGTGATTCTCCCCCCATTCCAGGCCCAAGTCAACATTGTAGGTGTTCCAGCCGGGCAGCTTGTCGGTCACGAAGCCATGGTCGAACGAAAAACGGTTTCCACTGCCGTTATCAAGGACCAAGTCGTGTTCCCAATATGTCTGCCTGGCGCTGGCCGCCCACTCCATGTAAACGTTTGAGTGAAAGATAAAGCTGTTGTCAAGATCCTTGTCGTATCTGAAGCCCAGCCTGCCTGTCCAGGGCGCCGTCCCAGTATCGGAGGTTGAAAAGGCCACGGTCCTTGTCTCTCTGGGATAGATGGTGTTGAGCCCGATCGTGTCCGTGGTTTGCCGGTCGATGTAAGCCACCGTGGCGTAAGGGGTCAGGCCGAGGGAATACAATTCATAGCTGGCACCCAGCTCGAAACCGTAGGCACGGGCCCGATCGCTGTTGACGAATTGGTTGCCGATAGGCATAGGTCTGGTGGTTATGTAGTTTTTGCTCTTTGAGTAGAAGGCGGCCAAATCCAGGTTCAAGGCCCCATTATCATAGCGCATGCCAATCTCGAAGTTATTGGAGGTCTCCGGCTTCAGATCCGGGTTTGGATAAGTGCGGTTGGTTGAGCCATGGATTGTTCCCAGATAGAGGTCGTTCAGGGGTGGAAACTTGTAGCCTTGCGCCCAGGAGGCCCTAAGGGAGATGTTGTCGAGGCCGGTGTAGACCAGCCCCACGTTTCCCACCAGTTTCGTATCGCTCTTGTTGTCGGAAGCCGGCAAGTCTGGGTTATCGTTGGCCGTCAGGCTTGACTTGACCCAGGTGTTCCTGAGGCCCAAGGTGGCCGTGAAATTGCCCGGCAATGCCCATTCGTCCTGGGCGAACAACCCCAGCGTGCCCTGTTCGGCCTTGTAATGGAAGGCACTGTAGGCTGAGAGTGTGTTGAAATTCATTTGAGGAGGCGAGCCGTTGGCTGTTGACATGATGCTTCGAGTCCCTGGCCTGATGTCATCCGCGTTCAAGATGTCTTGATTGTAATCAAGGCCTACGATTAAGTAATGATCGCCAATTTTCCAGTCACTTTGCAAAATTCCGCCATAACTATTTTGATCATTGATTGTTTCAATATTTATGATCATATCCTGTAAAATTGGATACATAGGGGCAGGAATAGAGCTAACAATAGTATTATGCATTTGTACTGTGTTCTTAAAGTGTTTTTTCATATTTTGATAGTATAGATCAAGCTTTAATTTTGTTAAATTTACTAAAATATTTCTAAATTCAAAGCCGGCTGAGACTGATTGACGATCCCATTTTGGCAAATCAAGAAAAACATTAGTAGTATTTTCATAATATGCAGCCATCGGGTCAAATGAGTGCCCGAAGCCGCCTTCGGTCGCCGTGGGGATATGGATGACGCTATGGTATTTGTCAGCCCGGACGTAAAAGGAGCCATTGTCCCAGTCATAGCCCACCCTGCCTGTCAGGTAATTGTTCTTGTAGTCAGACTTGTCCATGTCCCCGCCAGGCGTCCGGCGATTACCGGCGTTCAGGGCGCTTCCCGAGAAGCGGTAGTTGAAGCCGTTGTGGGAGCCGAAGATGGCTGTCTGGGTCTCGACGCTGTGGGTCGAGGAGTCGGCGATGAAATTCTGGCTGAAGCCGACCGGCTTGTCGCCGCCCTTCTTGGTGATGATGTTGATGACGCCGGCTATGGCCTCCGAGCCGTAGAGGACCGAGGCCGGGCCCTTGATGAGCTCGATGCGCTCGATTTGGCTGGTGTCGACCAGAATGGCCGGTCCGCTCATGCTCTTCTGCTCCGAGACCTTGACCCCGTCGATGAGGATTAGGCTCCTCATGGGGCTCTCGCCCCTGATCATTATCCTTTTTCCCCCGGGCATGCTCCCGTCCATGATGGAAACCCCTGGGATGTCGGCCAGAAAGTCGGCCACGTTGGTCTGGGGCTGCCATTTGAGGTCCTCGGCCGTCTTGACCCCGACGGTCATGGGAATCTCGAACAGATCCCTCTCCGCCCTGGTCGAGGTGACGGTGACCTCGCGGGTCTCTATCTCCTGGGCCCCGGCCTGCCCTGGCGAGGCCCCATGCCAGGCGAGAAGGGCCATCAGTGGGAGCAGGATGGCTTTCATGGGTGTCTTTTTCATCTCGGTTTCTCCTTGGGAGTATTTGTGTGTCGGCCCATCAACGGGCCTTTGTCGGGCGGGGTTTCCCGGACCCCCTTGGCCTGCCCGCTCCTGGCTTGGTGGACAGCCCAAATATTCTTGAATTCCATGTCGGCCGGCCTTATTTAAGGATGACCTGGCCGGGCCTTGATTTTGGGCGCAACATGGGCCCGCCCTTTTTCAAGGGTCATTGGTTCCCTGGCCGGGGCTGGTTTTGGGACGAAAAACCAGCCTGGACGCCATCGGGAGTGATCATCCCGATGCGCCCTAATAACCTATGGGGAGCTTTTTGGGTTTTAAATTTTAACGTTCATCTACTTTTGTAGACGTACGTCATTGTCACGGAAACGGCATGGGCCAGACCTTGATAGCCGATGATTTAATCTGTGCTGGAGTGAGGATGCGTTTGCAAGCCAATCAGCCATTGTGTTTCTCGTTGGGCATGCTGGCATGGCAAGTGATTGTGGATAAGGAGTACCTTTATCGCACCCTGGGCCCTGGCCCAGTGGATTCTCGTCTTCATTCCTGGGCATTGGCCGGAACGACCAATACAAAAAGGTCTAATGCCAAACCGTCCGTGGTTTGACATTAGACCTTTTTGTATTCGCGGACCCTAAGCTGCCCGCGGGACAATGGCCTCCGTGGACTAGACTGGCATCCAGGCCCCAGAGAGAGAGAGAGAGAGAGAGAGAGAGAGAGAGAGAGATTGTCATTTTCGCAGGGTGCTCCTCAATTGGTTTGGGTCCCGGGATAGGCTTGGGCCGGCTTTGCGGGAACTCGCGAAAGAAAGAGGGACCCGGAGACTTTGCGGGTCTTTCCATTCCTGGGCCACTATGCGGATTGAGCGGGCCGGAAGGGTGAAGCGTCAGGCCGCGCCAGTCTTTGGGGCCCGGCCTTCCCTGGATTCCGAGGCGGTGACCACCAGGGCCTGGGTCAGGTTGACCCCCCAGAAACGGCCAGCCTCGGTCAGCTCCAGGAAGTCGCCCTTGAGTTCGACCAGCCCGGCCTCCCGCCAGTTTCTGGCCAGGAAGGCGATGGGGCCGGGATCGGCCCCTTCCTGTTCCGAGAGGGCCCTTAGGTCCAGAAAGCCCAGCTCCATCTGGCCGACGATGAGCGAGGAGAGCGACTCGTCGCCGGTGGGCAGGGTCAGGTAGTCAGGGGCGAACAGGCCCTTTTGGGCCCCGTCCAGGTAGGCCTGGACGTCGGGGAGACGGTAGGAGGCGTGGCCGGAGATGAAGCCGCCGGCCCCGGCGCCCACGGCCAGGCAGTCCCTGCGGCTCTTGGCCCAGGGGTTGTAGACGTTGCGTTCCCTGGTGTCCCTGGCGTAGTGGCTCAGGGAGAGGCGTCGCCACTTGCGGCCGGCCAGATACCCGGCCGCCTCGAGGTAGAAGGCGGCCTGCTCGGCCAGGGGGGCCGGGGCCGGCAGCCGGCCGTCCTGGACGGCCTTGTCCAGGCCGCCACCGGGAAAGGTGTTCAGCTGGTAGGTGTCCAGCCCGTCGACGCCGACTTGGCAGGCGGTCTCCAGGTCCCTGAGGAAGAGGGGCACGTCCTGCCCCGGGAGGCCGTAGATGAGATCTATGATCACGGCCGCCTTTTGCAGCCTGGTCAGGCCGGCCAGCAGGGACGCCGCCCGTGGGCCGTCGCTGTGGCGGCCCAGCGATCTCCTGATCTGGGTCGAGAAGCTCTGGACCCCCAGAGAGAAGCGGTTGAAGCCGGCCCCGAGAAAGCCCGGGATCTTCTCGGGGGTCAGGTCCGAGACCCGGCCCTCCAGGGTCATCTCGAGATCGTTGGCCAGATCGAATGTCTTCTGGAGGGCCCCGGTCAGGCGGGCCAGCTGGCCTGGCTCCAGGATGGTCGGCGTGCCCCCGCCGAAGTAGATCGTCCTCACGGGGCCGGGCCTGGGCGGCAGTATGGAGCCCAGGTGGCCGATTTCGGCCACCATGGCCGCGACGTAGGCGTCGACCAGGCCCTCCTCCGGGTTTTGGCCGGCAAAGCCGCAGTAGAGGCAGCGGTTCCGGCAGAACGGCAAATGGAGGTATATGGCCAGCGGTCCGGGCTGCCAGGACGCCAGGAGGCCCTCGTGGGCCCTTTGGGCCTCCGGGCCGTCTTGGGTCCGGCCGACGGTCCCGGCATGGACGGTGAACTTGCTCCCGAAGGCCTGGCCCGGGTCGGTCCCGGCCTTGGCCAGGAAACGTTCCGGGCCAATCCTGGCCGGCGTCGGCGGCGTCTGCCCCATGGCCGCGGCCATGAATCTATCCTTTGGCCCGGCGTCCGGGGGGGCCGGCTGGGCCTTTTCCGTCATAACCATTGACAACGCTCCAGCTTGACCGCCAGTCTGGCCTGGCCTGCCGCTAAAGGAGGACCGGACATCATCTTTTCTCGCATGGGCCCCCTGTCCCCACGTCGCCAGGGGGACGATACGGCCATGGTGGCCCGGTGCGGGGGCCTCGCCGCTACCTAAGCCGGAAGGCTATGGGGACGACCAGGGAGTCGGGGCCACCGGCCTTGCCCCGCCAGCGGGATCTGACCTTGTCCATGGTCGAGAGGGCCGCCTGTCCCAAAACCGGCGCATAGTCGCCCGGGACCAGGCTCACGGCGGTTATCTCCCCGCCGGCTGAGAAGCCGACCCTGACCTTGACCGTGCCGGTTATGTTTTCCCTTCTGGCCTCATTTGGGTAGAACTTGCTTCTTTCGACCAGCCTCAGGAAGTCGGCCACGAACCGGCGGCTCTCGTCCCGGTCGCCCCTGGCGGGGGCCTCTAGGGCCGGGGCCCCGGCCAGGGGCGTGGCGGCCGCTGGCGGGGTCTCGGCCCTGGCCGCTGGTTTGGGTTTGGTCCTGGGCTTGGGCGGCTCCTTTTTGGCCACCGGCTCTGGTACGGGCTCCGGTACCGGTTCCGGCACGGGTTCCGGGATTGGCTCGGGTTCAGGGACTGGCTCGGGCTCCGGGACTGGCTCGGCCGTCTCCTCCGGCGCTGGCCCAGCCGGGGGCTCCGGAGGGGGCGCGACCGGTTCCGGCGGTTCCTCCCAGAGTACCACGGACATGGGGGCGTCCTCAAAGGCCGGGTCCCGATCGGGGCCAAAGACGGGCGGATGGGCGAACAGCCAGCCGACAATGGCCAGCGTGAGCCCGAGGCCCAGGAGGTTGCCGATCCTCTCGGCCTCCCTGTATCGGTCGCGGGGCCTGGACAGGCCGCCCGTTTCCGGATGGCCGTATTGGGTGATGCTGCGCACGTCTTGGTCGGGCCCTGGGTCGAAAGGGTTTCCTGGTCGCTGCCGAGAATGGCTTCCCTTGGCGTCTTGCCGCCTCGCGGGCGGCTGGCGCGCCGCGGGGAAGGGTGTCAGGTGGCCGTGGGGGGCCCGTCAGGGGCGCCTGGTGGTTCCGGGCCGGGGGGCCACCCCGCTGTCCCGGCCGGGCCGTCCTCCAGGGCGGCGGGGCCATCGGGCCTGGTCCTGGCGTTGATCATGAAGCGCTCGCGCCTGAGGCCCTTGGCCTCGTCCAGGACGCCCAGGAAGGCCCCGAAGGGGGCGTCCCTGTCCACGTTGAAGTAGATCGGGGCCTCGGCCGGGTGGCTGGCCAGAACGTCCCTGAGTTCCCGCGGGCCCACGGGCTCCTGGCCGCAGAATATCCTGCCCTCGCCGTCGACCGTGATGGTGAGGGAGCGGTCGTCCGGCTTGGCGGCCGTGGCGTTCCTGGCCTCCGAGAGACGGACGTCCATGGCCGGGACGGCGAAGCTGGCGGCCAGGATGAAGAAGGCCAGCAGGAGGAAGACCACGTCGATGAGCGAGGTCATGTCCAGGGAATCGTCGTCCGACCAGGGATCGGCCAGGGGGGAATCTAGGTTCATGCGTTGGCCGCCCGGTCGCGATGGCCGTCACCGCGGTTTTGGCCGCCCAGGCTGCCCGGCCTCTCGTCCAGGCCAGGACCGGACATTGAGTCCAGGAAGCGGTACCCGTACTCTATGGCGGCCAGGTGGAAGCCCTTGAGCTTGAGCCTGAACAGGTAGCAGGCGATCAGGGACGGGATGGCCAGGGTCAGCCCCATGATGGTGGTGAGGATGGCCTCCCAGATGCCGGCTGCCAGGATGGCCGAGGTGTTCAGGGAGCTGGAGACGGCCAGGGTCCTGAAGACCCCCGAGAGTCCCAGCAGGGTCCCCAGCAGGCCCAGCATGGGCGAGATGAGGGCGATTATCCTCAGAATCGACAGGTCCCTCTGGGTCCTGGAGAAATGCAGGTGGAACAGGTAGGCAACCTCGGCCTTGAGGTCATCGGAATGGCGGCCGTGCGTCCTCAGGACGTCGCCGATGATGCCCATGACCGGGTTTCTGGCGTAGCGGCACAGGAGGGCGTCCAGGGAACCAGGCGACAGGGCCATGGTGGCGGCCGCCCTCTTGAAGTCGCGGGCGGTCAGGAACAGGAAAATCCAGTTCTTCAGAATGATGACCACGCCCATCACGGCCAGAATGGCCAAGGCCACGCCCGCCGGGCCGATCATCCTGTAGACGTAAGAGATTGTCTCGCCGCTGGACATGTGATCCCCGTGAAGGTTGGTTTTGTTGGCCCATGGCCAGGGCCGGCCTGCCAGGCCTGGGCGCAAGGCGCGGACGTCGGCCAGGCCCGGAGGTCTGGGACGGACCCGGAGAAGGCCGGCCGCCGGGAGGGAAATCTAGATATCGGTCTGGGAAGTGGCTGGCAAACTGTTAAGGAATCTCAATTACAAGTGAAGGATAAAGGAAGGCCGTGAAAAAGTCAAGAGTATTTTAAGATTTTTTATGCCCGTAAGTAGACTGAATAACATAGCAAAAATTATTTAATGGCAATAAATTAATTTATTGACAAGTTTAGAGATATTCATTTGTCAAAAAATAAGTTTACAACTGTCAATTTATTTTTAAATCATTTATTGACAAATTCAAGAGTCAATCTTTCCGGTCCAGGACCACATCCAGCCGGCCAATGGCCTGGGGCGCCGGCGAGGCCCGCCCTGGGGGCGGTCCCAGGCGGCTGGCTATTGGGGGCCGTCCCCCGGGCGAGCCGGGACAGGGCAGGGTCGGGGGACCCGGCAAGAGGCGCTGGGCCGACCCAGACGGCCAGGGCCGGAGAGGGCCTGGGTGGCCGCCCGCCGGGGACCAAAAGGCGGTCCCGGCCGGGGTTTCCAGGCCGGACTGGGCTGCACCTGGGGAGGTAGAGGGAAAAGAAGCCCCTGGGGACGTGGGCCTGTCCTGGCCGGCCCTGGGCGGCGAGGGGCCTGGGGCCGCGCCATTTTGGGACAAATCTTGATATCTGGCCGGAATATTGCTAAAAAGGAAGGAGATAACCACCCAAGGGGCTTCCATGGCCCCTCAAACGCGAGAAGGAGCCCGGGGCTTTCCCGCCCTTGGCCCACAGGGCCAGGCGGCGCCGGGGAAGGCCTGGCTTCTGTTTGGAGGCGATATGGGATCGATGGGACAGGGCGGCCCAGGGTTCCTGGCCGTCCGGCCAGGAACCCTGGGCGGGGCGGCCATCTCGTTTGCGCTGGTTTTGCTGGCCCTTCTTCTTTTGGGCCTTGGCGGCCGGGAGGACCTGGGCCCTTGTCGTGGGTCCGCCGGCATTCTGGAGGACGGCTTCGGTGGTTTTGATATGTCGCCCCATGATGGTTTTAGAATAGACAATTTATTGTTTTTTGGCTTATCGATGATTAATGACGCAAAATCAATAGATGATAACAAGATTTATTCACGGGAGCAAGTTGGTATCAGCGGTTATAGAGCGCCAGCGATTGAAAAAATAAAAAAGTTTATCGTTGTATTGTTTGAGAGATATATAACTGTAGATAATTTATCAGCATATTTCGCTATTATTTTCTCGACAATTTTTATGTTCTATTTCATAAGAGATTTTTCAGGCAATATCATACTATGTAATATATTATCTAGTATTTATCTGATTTTATTGTTTATGTTTACGTGTAAAAATGCGCATTGCGATATGTATAAATATATGTATCTGTACCTCATAGCTCCGGCTCTCTACTGCGTCAATGGGACCATCAACAGGTACAAGTATGTCTTGCTGCCGCCGGCCGCCCTGCTCCTGGCCTTCATATTTACCTATGACTTTGATATTCCGGTCTTCATGTGCGGATTGTTTTTGGCCATAAATTTGTTTTATATAGTCAGATATGTTCATAAATATAAAACGACGCCTCAATTTTTGCCTTACCTCAAGCAGATGGCCATGTTGGCGGTCATCGCCGTCTGCGGCTACGTCATATCCCTGCACCTGGGCCGGCAATTCTACTTCAAGGCCTACAAACTCATGACTTCCTGGTTTTAGGGCCCTGGGCGGGGGCCAGGGGGCCTCAGGACAGGACGTCGGTCGCGAACTTCTCGAAATGCCCCAGATCCAGGGGCTCGACCTCCAGGGGAACGCCTATGAGCTCGAAGGCCTCCAGGAGCTCGAGGTCGGTCATGGGCTCCAGGCCAGGGTCCAGGACCAGGATGCGGTCGTAGCGGCCGAAGTTCTGCCTGAAGTCGACCTCGTCCCAGCCCAGGAGGGCCCTGATGCCGTCCTCGGCCAGCCAGGTCTTCCTGAGCCAGGACGGGGTGATGACCATCGTCCGGCCCCGCTCCAGTTCCCTGAGCCTTTCCAGGCCCAGGAGGGCATCCAGGCAGTTCTTGGCCCCAGGGAGACGGAGGCCCCGCTCCCTGGCTATCTCCGGCAGGTGCGGGAGGCAGCCGCTGCCCATGAGGAGCCTTGGGCCCTGGCTCCCATTTTCCTCGTCCAGGGCCTGGCCCAGGGCCCTTTCCAGAAGGCCAAGGTCATTGTGGAGGCCAGCCCTGAGCCAGCGGCCCCGGGCCTCCACCTCAGGGTGGCGGGCCAGGACCCATTCCAGCTCCTCCCTGAAGACGTCGCATCCGATGAAGACGATCATGGCGGTTTCCCCCTTTCCGGCTCCCCCCGGGCCGGGCGCGGGGGGAGGACTCGCCGGCCTGGGCCCATCTTGGCGCAGATGCGTCCCCATCTCCGTAGCCTTTGTTACCGCTGGGTTTAATTGGCCCCTCCAGGGGGACATGTCCCAGGGCGACCTGGATGCGGCCCCCCGCGGCCTTGGAAACGCTCCAAAGACAGCACGCTCAAGAATAGAGGCTGATATTCCCAAAATCCAGTGGGCAGGGAAACTGTTGCGGAAAGCCAGCGGGTCCCTGTGGGGGACCGACGAGGACTGCCGTCGGGCGCCGGCCTCTGGTGGCGGAGCCGGCGGGTGGAGACTGGCCCATTTGGAGGCCCTTGGGACGGCGCCATACCTAAACGAGGGCCGCTCGTCCCCTTGCCGCCCGGGACAAACGTAAGACGGTGTGGGACTTGGGGGTGTGTTTGCCGTGGCCCATGAGGCTTCGCCCGCTGGCGGCCAGATCGGCGTCGCTCCAGCCGGCCCCGGCCCCATGCCTTTTGTCGCCCTGGGGGCCAGGCGAGAAGACGGTCTTGGGAGGGCGGGCGACACTGGTTCCGGAGTTGGCCGGCCCATTGCCTTGCGGGAGTCCAGTGACCGCCATGGCCTGGCCAGATTCTGGCTGGTGCCCGTTGCCGGGCAAGCCTATCCCGGGAGGAGCTTCCCTGGCGAGCCGGTGTCCGCTGCCGCCACATTTCCTGGATGGAGGGCGGAGGCGCCCCATCGGCTGGGCCTATACCCCGCAGGTTGGCCGGGGTTCAGGATCAGGCCCCACGGGTCCCTCCGTCCGGTTGGCCGTCCTTGCGGGCGGGATATGCCCGGTGCCCCAATCCTACGAGATATCGAGGGACGAGATGGTGGAGCTGAACCTGATTTTGGCCGACATGGTGAGGGGATTGCTGATTCTGGGGGGCATGGTGACATGGGGCTTTCCGGCCATTTCCCTGGGACACCAGCCCCCAGCCACGGGCGTCAGGCGTGGCCGGCCCCAGGCCGGCCTGTGCCCATCCTGGCCCCATGGGTTGGCCCCGACCTCTTGGCCAGGCCCCCCTGGCATGGCAGCTCGAGCCGCCAGGGCATGGCCGCCAGCTGAAAGGCGGGATAGGGGGAGTCATCGGTGAACCGCGAGGAACTGAAGGCCAAGGCGCGGTCCGCGGCCAGGGGGCTGGCCGCCTCCAGGGGCCACGTCGCCCCCGTCGACGTCTTCATGGCCATGGGCGTCTTGTCCAAGGCCGGCCACGACGACTGGCGGTTCGGGAGGGTGGACTGCCTCGAGCGGGTCCTGGGCCTCAACCTGTCCAAGCTGACCGTCATCCTGAGGGAGATTGCCGCCTACGGGAGGGCGGAGGGCCTCAAGCCATCTCTGACCGAGTACCGCAAGTGGGGCAAGGGCCCCAAGAGGCCCCTCAGGTTCTCCAGGAGCGGCGCCGGCCCGGTCGAGCGGCTCTACTCCACGCACCTCGTGGGCAGGCCCAGGGCGGCCGGCGGCGGGGGACAGGCGGGGAAGGCCTAGCGGGGGCCCGCCAGCCGTCCCGGGGGCGCCAGCGGGGATGGACATCGTCCCGGCCCCGCCCGGTCTGTCCCTCGGCCATGGCCGCCTCCCTGGCCGCCTGGGGGCGGCGGCCATGGCCGAGGCCGCTGCGCCGGGTGGCGGGGGTCGTGTAGGAAAGGCCCCCCGGGTGGCCTCAGTAGTCCCGTTTCCAGCCCAGGCCGACCCGGTTCGAGGTGGAGGTGGTCAGGCTCTGGAGCGAGACGTTGGGGGCCAGCTCGACCTCGACCCTCACGCCGGTGCTGTTGTCGGAGAGGTTCTGCTCCAGGCCCACGTATATGTTGTCGCCGATGTAGCGGCCGGCCTCGATGGTGGTGCTGTCCTCGCCCTGGGCGTCGTCGTCCCGGCTGAGGTCGTCCCGGAAGCTGCTGCCTCCCAGGATGCGGTTGTCGCTGGAGCCGCCGCCGTCGCCGACCCTCAGGACGCTCAGGCCCAGGGCGTCCCGCATGGTGCCCAGGACGGTCAGGCCCAGGTCGCCGCCCAGGCCGGCCATGACCCGGAGGCTGTTGGCCAGCTGCAGCGCCTCGACCCGGGAGAGCTGGGAGACCTTCTTGCCGAAGAGGACCTGGGAGAGCACCTCGTCCGAGGGGAAGGGCGGCTGGCTGGAGAAGGCCAGGACCGGCCTGCTGACCGTGCCCGTGACCTTGACCTGGGCCATCAGCGTCCCGGTCTGGCGGGTCAGCTCGACGTTGATGGACGGGTTTATGCGGGGATTGTTGAGGAACTGGATGTCCCCGCCGGTGAACGTGAACTGCTTCGAGAGAAGGTCGAACGTGCCCCTGATGGGCCTGAGTGACCCGTTGAGCATGATCCGGCCGCCGGGGTTCGACACGCTGACGTGTCCGCCCCACTCGCTGTCCAGGCCCTTGCCCCTGATGAAGACCTGCCTGGGGAGATCGATGTCCAGGTCAAGCGTCGGGCCGTGGCTGACCCTGGTGAGCCTCTCCTCAAGATCCAGGGTGGTGACGCTGCCCCGGCCCTTGGCCATGTCCAGGTTGATCTCGGCCTGCTCGACCACGGCCCTGGCGCCTATGCGGAGGGCCGTGAAGGGGCCATCCAGGGAGGCCAGGCCCGTGATGATGGCCGAGGCGTCGTCCCTCCGCAGGGGGGCCAGGCGCCTCATCTGTCCCCGGACGGATATGGAGGGGGGCAGGGCCAGGGGCCTGACCGTCCCCTCCAGGGCCAGCTTGCCGCCCAGGCCGTCGCCGGCCTCGGCCAGGAGCCTCAGGTTGCCGTCGCCCTGCTCGTGGACCTCGAGGTTGAAGTCGGACAAAAGGAGGCCCATGACCAGATCCTGGTAGGTGCCGTTGGCCACGTAGAGCCTCACCTTGGGCCTGGGGTTCCTGAGGGTCCCCTCGAGGCCGGCGGAGAGGTCCAGCTCCCCGGTGAGCGAGCGGTCGGCCAGGCCTATGAGGCCCCACAGGGGGGCCACCGGGCCCTTCCAGACCAGGGAGGCGGAGAGCGGTCCGTCCGGGTTGGGCCTGAAGAACTGGCCCGCCGGGACCAGGGGCAGCCGGAAGTCGAGGCTCACCTCCCTGAAACGCCTCGCGGCCACGGAGATCCGGCCGTCCATGGAGGAGGGGGCGATTTTGCCGGTGGCCGTGACGTCCAGGCTCCTGGGCAGGCTCTCCAGGGACGCCGGGGTGGCGAGCTGGGCCTTGAGGTCGAAGGAGCCCTGGCCGCCGCTGGCGTAGTCCAGGGACAGGGAGGCCTTGCCCTGCGGGGGGCCTTCCATGACCCCGGCCAGGTTGGCCAGGGAGACGTCCGAGAGCCTGGCCTTGAAGGCCAGGGGCGAGAGGCTGCCGGAGAACTCCACTGTCCCGCCGCCCCCCAGGACCAGGGAGGCCTGGCCCACGTGGAGGCCGTCCCTGAAGTCAAGGGCCACGGGGCCGGCGAGCCTGAGGCCGCCCGGCAGCTGGGGCAGCGAGGCAATCCTGAGGCTGGATATGGAGGCCTTCCTGGCCTCCATGTCGCCCGTCGCGGCCAGGCCGAGGAACTCCGAGCCCCCGGCGGCCGTCAGATCGGCGGACAGGCTGGCGCTTTGTCCGTGGCCCTGGGCCACGACCCGGCCTTTGGCCAGTTCCACCGGGCCCAGGCGGCTGGCGCCCAGCTCCAGGGTCAGGTCGAGGTCGGGGGCGGTCAGGTAATCGTTGGCCGCGAGGTCCAGCCTGAGGCCCCTGAGGGCCAGATCCTGGCCCAGGGCCAGCTCGGGTAGGTCAAGCCGGACCCGGGCCGAGTTTCGCGACCCGCCGACCGGGTCGAGGTTGGCCTCCAGGCTGGCCGGGGCCCCCCTCAGGTCCAGGCCGGTCAAGGCCACTATGGTCTTCCAGTCGCCGACCGTGAGCTTGAGCGAGCCACCCAGCGCAGGGACCTCGCCAGGCCTGAGCGAGACGCTGAGGGCCGGGCTGCGCAGATCCAGGAACTCCTTCTCCCGCCCGGCCGAGAGGTCCAGGTCGGTCAGGGCCAGGTCCATGGCCGCGCCGGCGGGGTCCTCCCCTGGCCCTGGCGCCGCCGGCGCCAAATCGAGCGCCAGGCCGGCGGCCAGGCTGAGCGGGCCGGAGCTGAAGGGGCCGGTGGAGAGGCCAAGGCTGCCCTTGAGGCCCCTGAGGGCCGGGAGTCCCAGGACCTGGCCGCGGAAGCTGGCCGCCAGGTCGGGGAAGTCCTCGGTCGGCCCCCTCACCAGCGGGCCATCGATTTCCAGATCCACCGCCAGATCCCCGAGCGGGCCGCGGGCCTTGACCCTGGCCTTGGCCTGGCCGCCCCAGGGCGGGGCCAGGGAGGCCAGTTCCCCGATATCCAGGTCGGCCTCAAGGTCCAGAAGGCCCTGGGCGTCCCTGGAGATGGAGGCCTCCAGGCTGAGGGGGCCGGTCTTCCCGGCATCCTGGCCGACAAGGGCCAGGACCGGCGGCCACCAGGCCGAGTCCGGGGCCAGCTCGAGCCGTAGGCTGGCCTGGGCTGAGCCCAGGGGCCCGGCCCGGCCGTCGGCCGAGAGGCTCAGGCCCTGGCCGCCCAGGCTCAGCCCGGACAGCTCGACGAGGCCGCCCCTGGAGGACATGGCCAGGTCGCAGTCTATTTCCAGGCGCCCGGCCGGGGTTGGCCCGGGAGGCTGGTCGCCGGCGGCGGCCAGGACGGTCTCGGCCGCTGCCTGCCCGGGCGCGGGCGGCGTGTCGGTCATGTCAGTCTCGGGCCAGTCGCCCTTGGCCAGGAGGGACTGGTCCAGGCTGGCCTGCCCCCGCGCCTTCAGGACGAAGCCGTCCCGCTCCATGTCCAGGTCGATCGCCGACAGCCCGAGCCGGGCCTTGGGGGCGACCAGGGCCAGATCGCCCATGGCGGACTGGCCTTTCAGCCTGGCCCTGGCCTCCAGGGCCAGGCCCGGGCCCAGCCTCCCGACGATACCGGCTGGGAGGGCCAGGGGGCCGGCCTCGGCCTTGAGGGCCACCTCGAGGCCCTCCTCCAGGTCCTTCCTTATGGTCCCCGTCCGTCCGGCCAGCCACAGGCTGGCCGTGGCGATGGGCGTCATGGCCGGCTCGCCGTCATTTTGGCCTGGGCCCTCGCCCGGAGGTCCCTTGGCGGCCAGGTCCAGTTCCAGGGAGGCCTGGCCCCGCCAGCCGTCCAGCGGGCCCTGGCCGGCCAGGGAAAGCTTCCATGATGGCCAGTCTGGGCGGTCCAGGAGATGGCTCAGCGGCCCTCCCGGCCCATCCCTGGCCGACAGGTCCAGGCCCAGCCGGTCGGGTGCCCCGTCCTGCCCCTGGCCCAGGTTGGCGGAGAGTTCCAGTCCCCGACCGTCCGGGTCCAGAAAGAAGGCCGAGAGGTCCACGGCCAGGGACCCGTCGACCAGTCCCAGGCTGCCCTTGAGGCCCAGGCTCCCGGCGGCGCCGTCACCGGACTCGGGGGCCAGGACCTGGTTGGCCATGGTGCCGGCCACGTCGAAGCGGGCCCTCACGTCGATGGGCGGGAGGCCCGTGGGGCGGCCGTCCTTTTCCGGCCCGGGGGGCAGTTCGGGCCGCCGCTCGAGCCTGAGGCCCTGGGCGCTGAGGAGCTCGACGTCCACCAGGCCCGCCAGGAGGGACCTCGCGGCCAGCCTGAGCTCCAGGCTCTCGAGGTAGGCGAACCGGCCCATCCTGTCGCTCAGGACCAGGCCCCTCAGGGCGAGCCTTTCCGGGATGGGGCCCGAGAGGCTGTCCCAGCTGGCGGAGAGGCCCTTGGCGCCCATGGCCGCCAGGGCCCTTCGGGCCAGGAAGTCAAGACCGGCGTCGCTCCTGAGCCAGAGGACGCCTCCCAGGATGACCGCCATCGCGGCCAGGGCGGCCAGGGCCATGATTTTCAGGACCCGGCGCCTCTTGGCCTTGGGCCGTCCGGCTTTCTCGAGGGAAATCCTCTTTTCGTCTTTCGCGGTCATCTCGGGCTCACCAGGGGCAGGAGGGCGTCAACTGGGCACGGGCGGCTGCGGGGCGTCAGAAGCTCTGCCCCAGGCTAAGGTAGATTTGGAGGCGCGAGTCCTCGTCCCTGGGCGTCAGCGGCGTGGCCAGGTCCAGGCGGAAGGGGCCAACGGGGCTGTAGTAGCGGAAGCCCAGGCCCCCGCCCCAGAGGAGGTCCTGGCCTACCTGTGAGAGGTCGGAGCTCTCGTAGACCATGCCCCCGTCGACGAAGGCGGTCACGCCCATGGTCTCGGACCAGCGGAACCTGAGCTCGGCCGAGGCCTCGGACATCGTGGCCCCGCCGGCCGGCCGGCCCCTGGCGTTCTTGGGGCCGATGGACTGGTACTCGTAGCCACGCACCGACTGGCCCCCCCCCCCGAAGAAGCGCAGCGAGGAGGGGAGGTTCTCGGGGCCGGTGCCGCCTATGGCCCCCACGGCCCCCCTGACGGCGGCGACCAGCCTGTCGGGCCCCATGAGTGGGTGGTAGTAGCTGGCCTCCAGGCGGTATTTCAGGACCTTGAAGTCGTTCCGGTAGTGCCCCACGTATGGGCTCATCAGGAGCGAGGCCCGAAGGCCCCTGGTGGGGTCGAGGTAGCTGTCTGAGTTGTTCCAGTTGAGGGTCAGCGGCAGGCCCAGCAGCAGGTAGTCGCTCTGGCCCTCCAGAAACTCGTCGAGGGTGCCGGTCTCGGCGCTGGCCTGCAGGCGGCCCCTCAGCTGGCGGTTGATGGCCCGCTCCAGGCCAACGGCCACCGAGGCCGAGGAGAGGGCGTAGTTGTCCGTCCTCTCCTTGAGCAGGAAGGCCTCGGCCAGGAGTGAATGGTTGGGGCTGTTGAAGACGAACGGCCTCTGGTAGCTGAGTCCCAGCTGGGCCAGGTCCCTCCAGACAGGCAGCTCGATCCTCAGGCGGTCGGCCCAGCCGGTGACGTTCCGATGCTCCCACGAGAGGGAGACGCCCGGGCCCCAGTCGGAATCGTAGTTCAGCGAGCCGCTTACCGTCCGCCTGGGGGCTGGCTCGAGGGCCGCGACCACCGGATGGTTGCCGTCCTGGTCGGGTTCCTGGCCTGGGCCGATCTCCACGGACTTGAACAGGCCCGTGTCCAGGAGGGTTTCCCGGTAACGTTCGGCCAGGTCCTGGTTCCAGCTCTGGCCTTCCCGCCAGTTGACCATCAGGCGCAAGTACCTGGGCTTGACCGTCTCGTCGCCCCAGGTCTCCAGCCGGCCCATTTTTATGTACTGGCCGGGGGTCAGGACTATCTCGGCCTTGAGGGTCTTGAGGTTCTGGTCTATGGAGTATTTGGTGGCCGTGACCTCCGCCCTGGGGTAGCCGCCGGACCTCCAGACCTGTTCCAGACGATTGACCGCGGCAAGGACGTCCTCGGCCCTGGCCCTGGCCCCCGGCCTTATCCCAACCTCCGCCAGATCGCCGGCGGGGCAGGGGGCGGCCCCTGGCAGGGCTGGGCAGATGGCCGCCTGGCCCCTGGCCCTGGCCAGCTCCCCGGCTATGTCCTCCAGGCCTGGGCCGGCCCCAGGGGAGGCCGGGTCAAGGGGCACGGCGTCGGAGATGACCAGGGTCCCGGGCTCGAGGCTGTACGGGACGCCAGGGGACAGGGAGATCCTGGCCACGAAGGAGCCTGGCGCCGGGCCGTCGTCCAGCCGGCCGTCGGCCACCCCGTCATAGTAGCCCCAGGAATTGAGGAGCGCCTGGCCCTGCTGCAGGGACGAGCGGAGCCGCCTCCTCAGGGTCAGGCGCGACTCCAGGGGAACGTCCATCATGGTCCTGAGGTCGGCAACGCCGTCAAAGGCCTCCCCAAGGCCAGGGGGATCGTCCGGGGCGGTCACCTCCACCGTGTAGGATATCTTCGCCGTCCCGTCCCGGTCCGGCCCGTCGTCCACGGCCTGGGCGACCAGGGCGGCCGGCAGCTCTGGGCTGGGGATGGGCCCCTGGGGGTCGCTGGCCAGCAGGCGGTCGGCCTCCTCCACCCGCTGTTGGGTGACCACCATGTCCGGGATGTCCGGGATGATGGTGCCGCAGCCGGACGCCGCCAGGATTAGGGCCAAAAGGGGCCACCAGGCGGCCACGGCCGCCCGGTGGCCGGCCGAGGCCCCGGAGCGGCGGGCCGATCCAGGCCTCGCCCCGGTCCCGGGGCAGGGATGGCCTTTATGAAAGTCTGGGAGGAAGATCGCTCTCTCCTTTGGCGGCTCCGGGAGTGCCGTCCGGCCCGGGGGACCGGGCCGGACGTTTTCGCTCCCTGGCCTCGGGCTGAAGGCCCCGGTCCCTTTGGCGGGCGATTGGCCGTTAGGGGGCGGAACAGGGGCTGGCCCAGATGGCTTGGCCCGCTTCCCTGGGGTGACGATTTTGATTATTGCCATAGGTTAACATATTTATTAAATAAATATAGCATAGATTTTATATTAATTATATATTAAACCATATATTATATTAGTTGTCAACATATTTTCATTTTAAGCTTGCGATAAACTGAAAATTTTTATCTCTATTAATGTAGCATAAACAGCATTAATCATCAAGAAGAAAATTGAGCCCGCTTTTGGCCGCCAATTCCCAGACTTGGCGACATATGGCCCAAGTTGGGGGTGCGCCGGTCCCATGGACGGGGACGTGAAGGCCCAGACCTGCCTGGCCGGTACCCAGGGGCCGAGGCCGGTTTCACTGGTCTTTGCCAAAACGACGCCATTTTGGCCTTATAATGATGGCTCTTTTTCAGGAAGGTCCGCGAAAATGCCCACAGCTCTGACAGTGTGCCTGGCTATGGCCCGGACCAGCCATTGTTGGGCACTTTCCTTGACAATTTAAGGAGTGATGCCCAAAAATGGCCTAAAGGCTTGGCTTAGGATGATGGTAGAGCGATACTGACAGAGACAATGACGATAATTTAAGATTTAACAGTACATAAATATTATTTCAGCCAATCAACAAGTAAGTTTTCTGACACCATAGGCCTATGGCCATTCCTTACTGTTTGGAGAGCTTGCCTTTGGCTTTATTAACATCCCAAAGAAGGTCAGGACAAGCCTTAGATTCTTTTTTCCTCCCGGCTTGGGCCCAAGGGTTTGGCCCAGATACGAAAAGACAGGAAAAAGAACTCATGGGCAGCAAGATAGGGTTTTGATTTTAGCCTTCTTTGGCCTCTATCTAGCGTTGGGACCCATGAAAGGCTGTAGCGTCGAGGACATTTATATTTTATTGATAGGAGAGGTCAATTATTCCAGTTCAAGTAAGAATAGGGAGCTTAAAAGGTACGATTAAAATGGATTTCACCTTTGCAAAGCGGCATATTACTATGGCCCCCATGGCTTTTTAAGGATTAACCTATAATAGGAGGGATATTGGTTGGCCAATGCCAGTTATCACTTGCCACAAGTCTTTTGAGTTAAAGATTTTCATCAGGTTACAAGAAAAAATACAACCAGACGGCCTGTTTTTGCGATGACTAAGATCAGCTCATGAAGAAATCATGGATCTCTATGCCGAGATCTCAAGATAGAAAAAATTTTATTTGACATAGAAAAAAATTATTGCCGTTTCCTGGTGATATGATATAATCACCCCAATTTATTCTCTCAGGAGGTGTCAAGTGGCTGACACAATTACCACTTCTCCCAAGGCCCCTGAAATGGCCAAGGCCGATAAAGCCTCCAAGCCAGCCCCCAAGGCCCCGGCCAAGGCCGCCGCCCCCAAGGCCCCGGCCCAGGCCGCCGCCCCCAAGGCCCCGGCCAAGGCCGCC
>JAISEK010000196.1 GCA_031264145.1 Deltaproteobacteria bacterium | reverse complement strand
ACACCTGCTATGGCATGTAATTTAACGGATCATCCATGGACTATATCTGAACTTTGATCACGCACACTGGTCGAGTTGTCCAGCGAACAAGATTTTGTAAACGAAACATGGACACCACCCCTTTTCGACCCTGCCCCAAATCCGGCAGGTATGGCTTTCGTTCTTGCCGGTCTTCTTGACCTCGAACCATTCCCTGGCCACGGTCTCGAACGAATTGATCGTTTCGGCCTGCCCGGTTTCCTTCAGACACTTTTCTTGAGGGCCGGATTTATGCCTGCCTTGAGGTCACGCTTGGCATCGATCAGCAGATCCCGTGCCCCCTTGAGGGATACCATCGGCTAAGTCCCGAAAGTGAGGGTCAGCCTTTTACGTTGAAACCGATAGTCAAATCTCCACGATTTTAAACCGGCTGGCATCGCATAGAGATACAAGCCGTTGGAATCGGATAATTTTTTTGGTTTCTCTGGAGGCTTCAGGTTCTTGATGGAAATGTCGGCCAGGCTCATGACGGTACCGCCTTCAAGAAAAATCAAGATACCGTCAATTATGCTGGCTGTCAAGGGACTCGGCTGGACCGTGCTGGACAAAGGAAAAGGCCGAAAGCCTTGTTTTTAGCGGGCTTTCGGCCAATATAGGACTTGTCTGGATTTTCTGGTGGTGGCGATGCAGGGACTTGAACCCCGGACACTGCGGATATGAGCCGCATGCTCTAACCAACTGAGCTACATCGCCAGTAATCTGTGAGGCCGAATCGCATTGAAAAGGCTGCCGGGCTTGCCGGCCCATGAACAGAGAATAAGGGGAGGCCGGACAAAAAGTTTCTGTAATATACAAAAGCGAGTGCCCAAAGTCAAGATGCAGGTAATGCTAGCAGCGGCTCGAATTTCGCTTTTTCCCCATAACCCACATTAGAGATTCAGCCATTTTACGACAATCGTTCACAGCCTCGCTTAGTCCTATACCGGAGATCCTCCACTATTCCCCTACTTTGCTTCTGCCCTCTGAAACCTGCGTTAATAGTATAGTAATGATGATGAGTCTTTCGTTCATCTGACGAACATAACTTTTTCCTCTTCCGCCCGCCTCATAGTCTTTCTCCAGTCATCTCGCCTTTTTGTCTTCGGCTCGGGTCCCAGGACAGCTCGTGATTGGAGACGGTTTCCAGTCTACCTGAGATAATCGGCCAGTTTTCGGCCGCATGCGGGAAATGCCCCCGGCAAACGACACTGGCCCCACTGGCCTTGAAGGCCGACCAAGGACATTGTATCATTCCAGGTAGCCTGGACGGCAATTATCTCAAAAAAACCGTGCCGCCATGATGGAAAACTCCATGCCCCTCGCTACACTTGGCCAGGATTCGGCCGCGGACAAGCTGCGGCGTCTGGAAAAAGCGGCCGGCCTGTTCATGGACGGACCGGCCAACACGAACCGCTCCCCCATCCATCCCGAGAAGGCCTTCCGTACCCCCTTCATTGGCATAGCCGCCGGCGACGATCCCTATTGGGACGCCATCAAGGAAGTCGCCGGGGAAAGGCACTGGACTCCCCTGGAGGCCTTCAGGGTGGCCCATCCAGCGACAAGGGCCGGGAGAGGCGATCTGTCCGTGGTCGTGGTGGTCTGCCCGCAGACGGCGGCCACCTTCGCCGACCAGAAGGCGGCCGTGGGTTTTCCGGCAGAACGCTGGATAAGGAGCCGCTTTTTCCATGACCAGGTCGTCGGGGAACTTTGCGGACATCTGGCCAGACATCTCGAGTCGGATGGCTGCCAGGCCGTAATCCCTGATAGCCTGGCCGGTTTCTCGACCTTCCCCCATTCCCGCCTCCAGATCGCCTCCAACTGGTCCCACCGCCATGCGGCCTTCGCCGCCGGTCTGGGCACCTTCGGCCTGTGCGACGGCCTCATCACCAAGGCCGGGAAGGCCCACCGCCTCGGCTCGATCATAGTCAATTACCGCTTTGAGCCAAATGCCCGGCCCTACAGGGAAGCCTACGAGTACTGTCTTTTCTTCTCCAAGGGTTCCTGCGGGAAATGCGTAGGGCGCTGCCCGGCCGGAGCCCTTAGCCCCAAGGGCCATGACAAGGGCCTGTGTAGCTCTTTCCTGGACTCGACCACCCCCAGGATCGGCGAGGCCCACGCCGATCTTGTCGGGGCCTACGCCTGCGGCCTCTGCCAGGCGGCCGTCCCCTGCGGTGACAGGATACCTGGCCAACATCCTCGCTGACCCGACGGTCGTGCTTCCAGATCTTTGCGGTCTCCTATCAGTCAAAAATTAATTTATAGGCTATTATATTATCTTTTACCAGCTTATTTTTTCAATATCACCAATACATTAAATATTTACCATGCCATGCTGCCATTTCTTCGGACCGATCACCGACAAAATTGTCAAACCATTTCGTTCGCCAGTATTATGGAAATATGAAACCTGAGTCCAAAGACCCCGGACAACCCAGGCCGGACATGCCTCTCCCAGGCTCTGTCCCAGCTCGGATAGACACCGCCAAAACCTCTTTCCCCGTTGTGGGGCAGACTATGGACTTTGGCTCAAACCGCGTGTAGAATCTAATCCGCCCTGGGCAGCCAGCAGTCCCATGGCCGGGACCGGAAAAGGCAAAAAATAAGGCTGGGCAAATCTGATGGACAAACAAAAACACCTATAAAGCCTTAAAATAACCAGGCTTGACATCTATTAAAATTATTTTATTTTAGTAGACAGTAAAAAGTATTTTTACATTATCAAAATTACCTGCCCATTCTGTTTGACTCGAAAAATTCGATGTTGGAGTTTTATTTAATATTTTCCTATCTTATATATATGCAATAAATTTTGTTTCAACCAATCCGTCACTTAACAGAAATATATCATGTTATATATTTGTTTCAACATAACATATTTTCCTAAAAATTTTAGCTTTAGGCAAATATCATTGCCCTTAAGGCCAAGCGTCCTGAAATTAGCGGCGGGGCCTGACCGCAAAGAAGCCTGGTCATGAGGAAATTCCTGGCCGGGACCCTGAGGCAATCCCTTGAGGCCTGGATTATACTTGCCAAGTTGACCGTGCCGGCCCTGATTCTCGTCAGATTGTTGATGTGGTTTGGCCTCGTGGGCTATATCTCCATGCCCTTTGAGCCGATAATGGGCTTGATTGGCCTTCCAAAGGAAATGGCCCTGGTCTGGGTCTCGGCCATGCTCACCAACAACTACACCGGGGTCATAGTCTTCCTGAACGTCATGCCTGTGGCCGGCCCCCTGTCGGTGTCCCAGGCCACCATCCTGGGCACGATTATTCTCATAGCCCACAATCTGCCAGTGGAATGTGGCGTCTGCCGCGGGGCCGGGGTCTCGCCCCTGAGGGTGACTGTCCTGAGGCTGCTCGCGGCCATCCTGTTTGGCTTTCTGGCCAACAAGATCTGCCTGGCGTTTGGCTGGGGTCTCTCGGAGGCCCAGTGCGTCATCACTTTCGCCGCCGATCCCGTCCCGCCCTGGGGGACCTGGGCCATCGTCAACGTCAAGTCTCTCGCGGCCATCTTCCTCATCGTCTGGGTCCTGGTCCTCCTGATGGCCCTGATGCGCCGGATCGGGCTCATCGGTCTTATCACCTTCCTTTTGGCCCCCCTGATGCGAGTTTCCGGCGTCGGCCGAAAAGCGACCATGATCACCATCATCGGCATGGTCCTGGGCCTGGCCTACGGTGGTGGGCTGATCATCGCCGAAAGCAGGAGCGGGAACATCCCCAGGGCCGACATCTACAGTTCCATCACCCTTATGGCCCTTTGCCACTCCCTCCTGGAGGACACCATAATCCTGGCTTCCCTGGGAGGGAGCCTGTGGGGCCTCTTGGTCGGCCGCCTGGCCTTTGCCGTCCTTTTGGCCGGCCTCATCGTCAGGGCGGCCCGACGGCCCCTGGGCAAGGCCATCCTGGTTGGCAAGAAATATTATGCCTGAATAGCAATATTATCAACAGAATAATATCACGATAATGTCAACACATTATATTTTTATCGATCCGTTCAATACTCGCCATAAAAAAACTAAAACAATACATGCCGTCCAAGAGCCTCTACATAGCCACTTACGGCTGCCAAATGAACGTCTACGACTCTGGACGCCTGGGCTCCCTGATGCGCCAAAAGGGCTGGGCCATGGCCGAGAGCCAGGACCAGGCCGACTTCATTTTCGTCAACACCTGCTCCATCAGGGAAAAGGCCGCCAGGAGGGTGATTGGGCACCTCAAACGCCTAAGGGCCCTAAAGCTCAAGAACCCGGACCTCCTCCTTGGCGTAGGCGGCTGCGTGGCCGAGCAGGAGGGACGAAGGCTGATCGAGGAGGTCCCTTGGCTGAACCTGGTCGCCGGCCCGGCCAGGCTGGGCGAGATCCCGGAGATAATGGAGACCCTCTCAGCCGACATGCCCCCGGTCGTGTTGGCCGGTCCGTCCCCTGAGGCCCATGGCCGGGACGGCGGGCCTCCACTGGTCCCTATGGCCGCCGCTGGCCAGGTAGGGCCTTCCAGGGTCCCCGACCAAAAAGGCCCCGCCCCCATTAGTTCCTTCCTGACCATCATGAGCGGCTGCGACAACTACTGCGCCTACTGCGTGGTCCCCTACCTGAGGGGACCTGAGATCAGCCGCCCGCGGGAAGAGATCCTGGAGGAGGCCCGGGATCTGGTGGGGCGGGGTGGCGTCGAGCTGACACTATTGGGGCAGAACGTCAACTCATACGGCCGCCCCGGCCACCGCGGGGGAGAGGATTTCGTCTCTCTGCTGGAGGAGGTCTCCAGGATTCCCGGCCTCTGGCGCCTGAGGTTCACCACCTCCCACCCCAAGGACTTTCCTCCCTCTCTGGTGGGACTGTTCGGGAAGCTGCCAAACCTCTGCGAGCATCTCCATCTGCCCCTCCAGGCTGGCTCAGACCGCATCCTCGAGGCCATGGGCCGGCGATACTCCAAGACACGCTACCTGGAGCTCGTCGCCTGTCTCAGGAAGTCCTGCCCGGGCCTCGCGCTTTCGACGGACATCATCGTTGGTTTTCCAGGGGAAACCGAGGAGGAGTTCCTGGAGACGGTCGCCATGCTGGAAACCGTCGGCTTTGACTCCATCTTCTCCTTCAAGTACAGCGATCGACCCATGACCAAGGCCAACCTGTTGCCCGGCAAGATACCGGAGGAGGAAAAGGCCAGGCGGCTTTCCTTCCTCCAGGCCACCCAGAAGGCCATAACCATGGCCAAGCACCAGTCCATGGTCGGCAGGACCCTGGAGGTGCTGGTGTTTGGGCTTGGCCGGCGGCCAGGGCAGCTTTCGGGCCGGGCCAGGGACATGTCGCTGGTCAACTTCGACGGCCCGGCATGGCTTGTGGGACGGCTGGCCATGGTGGACATCATAGAGGCCTGGCCCGTGAGCCTCATCGGCCGCCTGGCCGGTACCAACGGCGATGGGCCTTGAGCCCGTGGCGGCGGGAAGCCTTGCTGGTCAGGTGCAGACTGGCACCTGGCCTCGGATAATTAGACGTCCTTATTTACCAGGAAAGGGAGCCGCAATCCAATATGATCGATCGATACCAACGCCCGGCCATGTCCTTCATCTGGAGCCTGGAAAGCCAGTACGAGTCCTGGCTGGAGGTGGAGCTGGCCGCCGTGAGGACCCAGGCCGAGATGGGCCTCATCCCACAGGGCGAGGCGGCTGAGATACTCGGGAAGGCTGCCTTCGACGCCGGGCGCATCGCCGAGATCGAGGCCGAGGTCAAACACGACGTGATCGCCTTCGTGACCAGCGTCGAGGAACGCGTGGGCCCGGCGGCCCGCTACTTCCACTATGGCCTGACTTCCTCGGACATCCTGGACACCGCCCTGGCCCTTAGGCTGGTCAGGGCCTCGTCGCTTATCAGGCAGGGGCTGGTCGACCTCCTGGAGGTCCTGGGGTCAAGGGCGGTCGAGTTCATTGACACCCCCATCATCGGGCGCAGCCACGGCATCCACGCCGAGCCGACCACCTTCGGCCTCAAGCTGGCCTCGTTCCAGGCCGAGTTCGAAAGAAACCTAAGACGCTTCGACGAGGCCGTCGAGGGCATCTCCGTCGGCCAGCTCTCCGGCCCGGTCGGGAACTACAGCGCCGCCTCCCTGTCCCCGCGGATGGAGGAGCTGGCCCTCTCCAAGCTAGGCCTCAGGCCGACCCCGGTCAGCAGCCAGGTCATATCCAGGGACGTCCACGCCCACTATTTCCAGGTCCTGGCCCTTCTGGCCACCTCGGCGGAGCGGCTGGCAGTGGAGATCAGGCTCCTGGCCAGGACGGAGGTGGCCGAGGTCGAGGAGGCCTTCGGGCGAGGCCAGAAAGGCTCCTCGGCCATGCCCCACAAGAAAAACCCCGTCCTCTCGGAAAACCTGACTGGCCTGGCCAGGGTGGTCAGGGCCCTGTCACTGGCGGCCCTTGAGGACGTGGTCCTGTGGCACGAGCGCGACATAAGCCACTCCTCTGTGGAAAGGCTTGTCGCCCCCGACGCGACCGTCCTGCTCGACTTCATGCTGCATCGCCTCACGGGGCTCGTGGCCGGCCTGGTGGTAAAGCCCCAAAAAATGCTCGACAACCTGGCCCTGACCGGCGGGCTCTACAATTCCCAGGAGCTGCTCCTGGCGCTCTGCCGCCACGGCCTTTCCAGGGTTGAGGCCTACGCCCTGGTACAGTCCAGGGCCATGGCCGCCGCCTCAGGCCAAGGCGACTTCAGGGAGCTGGTCGAGGCCGATGCGGCCATCATGGATCGCCTCTCGCCCTCAGAGCTTGAGGCAGTCTTCAGCCCCCACCGCTTCAGCCGCTGGACCAGGGAAATATTCCAGAGACTGGGCCTGGTCTGAGGCCGCCGTCATCCACCATTTTTCCGACCCTTTTTGGCCATGGCCTTCCGCAAGGCGGCCCAACCATGGTCCCAGGTAACTTCCTTTAATGACCGACACACTAGATCCCATGCCGGCCGGCCAGGCCCCCGACCCGACCGAACTGCCCAAAGGCCCGAAGCACGTGGCCATCATCATGGACGGCAACGGCCGCTGGGCAAAGGCCAGGGGCCTTGGCCGCTCCGAGGGGCACAAGGCCGGGGCCGAGCCAGTCAGGGCCGTCCTCAAGGCCGCCCACCGCCTGGGCGTCCGCTTCCTGACCCTCTATACCTTCTCCACCGAGAACTGGGGCCGCTCGCGGGAGGAGATCGACAACCTCTTCGATCTCCTGGTCCGCTACATCGACTCCGAGACCATGGAGCTCCTCTCCTCCGGAGTTAGGCTCCGGGCCATGGGCGACATCGGGCGGCTGCCCAGCTTTGCCAGGGAGGCCCTGGCCCAGGCCGAAAGGCTCACTGGGGACAACACCGATCTTACCCTCACCCTGGCCCTCTCCTACGGAAGCCGGGCCGAGCTGGCGGCCGCCGCCCGCTCACTGGCCATGGAGTCCCAACGCGGCCGGATCGATCCGGCCGCGATCGACGAGGACTCCGTCTCATCCCATCTCTGGACCAGCGAATTGCCGGACCCGGATCTATTGATCCGAACGGGAGGCGATCGGAGGATATCCAATTTCCTCCTGTGGCAACTGGCCTACTCCGAGCTATACTTCACCGACACGCTGTGGCCAGATTTTGGGGAAAATGACTTTCTGGCCGCACTTTCCGATTTTCACGGACGCCAACGCCGCTACGGACGGGTCGATTGAGTCCTCTTCCCGCATAATGCCTAAGCTTGCGAGTCTTGATATTTCGTTGATAGCCACGCCCTGCGACGCCAAACCGATGCCCAGGGCAAACCATGGGCCAGTGTTAACTAGGGGATGTTGTGGCACCAAGAACCAAAAGACGGGATCATGCCGGCAATCTCCAGAGACATTTGGCCACCATTCATCTCTTCCGGCAGATCGCAGCGGCCCTGGCCAAGGCGGCATCTGCCTCCGAGGCCTGGCACTCCAGCCTGGAGGCATTTTTCGACAATCGACCACAGAATTGGCCGCGAGGCTTGTCCGAACGCCATCCAGCCGGATATTTTTCCGCACGAAAGGATCCTGTCCATGAAGAAGCCAGTCTCCACCGAAAAGGCCCCGGCCGCCATCGGCCCCTATTCCCAGGCCATCGTCCGCGGCGATGCGGTCTACGTCTCGGGACAGCTGCCCATCGATCCCAAAACCGGCCAGATGCCGGACAGGGCGGCCGACCAGGCCCGGCAGTCGCTTGAAAACGTCAAGGCCATCCTGGAGGCGGCCGGGAGCTCGATGGGGAAGGTCCTGAGGGTCGGCATCTTCATGACCGATCTGGCCGATTTCGGGGCCGTCAACGAGGTCTACGCGACCTTCCTCCCCGAGCCGTTCCCGGCCAGGAGCACGGTCCAGGTGGCCGCCCTACCAAAGGGGGCCAAAATCGAGATTGAGGCCGTGGCCGGCCTCTAGTATGCCCCTCAGCCCCTATCCCGTGGACACCGGCGGCCAGGACGGTTGGCAGGGCCAGATCCTGGAGATCCCCCTGGCCGGCCTCGCTGCCGCCCCGCTCTCCCATGGCCGCCCCCTGGAGGACCTGGTCAAGTCTATCGGGGAACTGGGGCTCCTCAGGCCACTCTGGCTGGCCCTTGACGGCGATGGCCGGCCCCTGGTCATATCCGGCGGCCGCCGCCTGGCCGCCCTGGCCAGGCTGGGCTTCAGGAAGGCCCCATGCCTGGCCCCCCGTCCAGGACCAGGCCAAACCCTAGCCTGTTCCTCCTTTTTGGCCGCGCTGGCCTTGACCGACAACCTGGGGCGGGGCCTGAACCAGGCCGAGCTGTGCCTGGCCTGGGACTGGGCCAGGAAGGCCTCCGAGCCCCCGGCCTGGCCAACGCTGGCCGGGCTTCTGGGGTTCAGGCCAGGGACCACCAGGCTGGTGGCCCTGGAGAAGGCCATGGAGGTCCAGGGCCAGACCCTGGACCTCATGGCCCAGGGAAGGCTTGACCCCGAGAACGCCGCCCTCCTGGCCGCCTGGACGCCGGAAGAGCGGGCCCTGGCCCTGGACCTTGTCGCCAGGACCGGGCCCAGCCGCCAAAACCGCCGCCAGTGGCTGGAGTGGCTCGATGACCTGAGGCGCTCCGGGGGGCCCGGCTTCCTGGCCGGCCTCCTGGCCGGCCCCGCCCTGGCGGCCATCTCGGGGCCCAGGGCGGAAAAGTCGGCACGGGAAGCGATCCACGGCCTCCGCTTTCCCTTCCTATCGGACCTGGCCAGGAGACGCCGGGAGGCCCTGAGGGACCTGGCCCTACCCGAGGGCCTAAAAATCGAGCTGGACCCGGACTTCGAGGACGTGACGACGACCATCGGGCTGACCTTCTCCGACAAGGACTCCCTGGGTAGGCTGGCCCAAAAGGCCCTGGAACTCTCTGAGGGCCAGGCGCTGGACGCCCTGTGGCTCCTGGAGGACTGACCCCGCCAGGTGGCCAGGCCCACTGCCCGGGGCCGGAGAAGGGAGGCGGGGACATGGACGGCCGTTTCGGCAGGTTTTTGGTCGAGGAGGAATTCCTGGGGCTTGACCTGGGAGACCAGGGTATCCCCAGCCCGCCCGTGGCCCCGGCCGACTACCCCGGCCTTGGGCCTGGGGATCTTTTGGTGACCCGCCACCGGGGAAGCTTTCTGAGGCCCTGCCCGGCCACGCCTCGCTACAACTGCTGCGGCCTCAACATCTTCCACATCGGCCAGGGCTGCGACATTGGCTGCTCCTACTGCATCCTTTCGGCCTATCTGGGGACCGAGGCGGTCATTTTTTTCGGCAACAGCCTCGACGAGGGCCTCGACGAGCTTTCCAGGCACCTGGACGGGGAGCTTCTTGGGGGAAGGGACTGGGGCAGCGGGCCAAGGTCCCACCGCTACTGCACTGGCGAGTTCACCGACAGCCTCCTTCTGGACCATCGGACGGGAATATCGCGAAGGCTGGTCGAGCTTTTCAGCCAAAGGCCGCCCTTCACCCTGGAACTGAAGACCAAGACCGACAGCGTCAGGCACCTTCTGGGCCTGGACCACGGCGGCCGTACGGTCATCTCCTTTTCCGTGAACGCCCCGGAGATCTGCGCCAGGGAGGAGCCCCGGGCCGCCCGGCTAGAGGCCCGCCTCGAGGCGGCCGCCCTGGCCTGGTCCAGGGGCTACCCCATAGGCCTCCACTTCGATCCACTCGTATGGTTCCCCGGCTGGGAGAAGGGCTACGCCAGGACCGTGGACCTGATCGCCAGGATCCTCGATCCAATGGCCCTGGCCTTCGTCTCAATGGGCTGCTTCAGGTTCCTGCCGGCACTAAAGGCCATAATGCGGGCCACCCGGCCCAGCGGCCTCTTCGAGGCAGAGTTCGTCCTGGGCGGGGACGGCAAGATGCGGTACCCCAGGCCAAGGAGGCGGCTCATGTACCGGACAGTCCTGGGCCTGCTGCGGGAGGTGGTCTTGCCGGGGACCAGGATATACCTATGCATGGAAAGCGGACGCGTCTGGCGGGAAGTGTTCGGCCACGACCCAGGGACGGCCGGACTGACCGGCCTCTTCAGGGACGACGGCCCCCAAGGGGCGTAGGCCAGGCCGACCGCCGGGACACTGGCGGGGCCAGAGGGGAACGCCAGGGGCAAAAGCGTCCCGGCAGGCAGCCCCGGGTGGTGGCCTGCCCTGGGGTGCTCCAGGCCGTGGGCCAAGGCGGACACAGCGTCCCATGGGCGACCGTATGGGTGCCCTGGCGAGGGGATGCCCGTCGTGGGCGGGAGCATCCACCTGGACGGACGAGGGCCGCCAGACGGGAGCCCACCCTGGCCTGGCCAGCGGCCGGCCAAGGACGCCCGAAAGCCGGGGACTGGCCTCTGGCCTCGCCATGGCCGACAGGGCATGGCCAAGGGGACCAGGCCGCCGCCGACTCCCGGACCGAATCCTGGGGTCCCACTTCCGGTCGCCCATTGGCGCAGGGGGCTAGCTGGAGGCCTTCCGATTCCCGACGATGAGGAGCTCGGTTATGGCGCCCCGCCCCGAGGCCACGGAATTTATGACCCTTACGGCCTTGATCCGCTCGATGGCGTGGTTGACGTACAGATCGTCGAAGAAGTCGTCGGAGGGGTCGGTATTCTTGGGATCGGAGTTGCTGACCAGGACGTAGGCCCCGTCATCGACGATGGCATCCACGAACCTGGCCAGCTCGGCCTGCTGGTGGTCACCGAAGACGCACTGGGCGTAGGAGGTGAACCGGGAGGTGGAGGACAGGGGACGGTAGGGCGGATCGATGTAGACGAAGGTGTTGGGGTTGATGAAGCTTCTCGACTGGCCGTACTCTACGCAGGATATGGTCACCCCGGCCAGGGCCTGGCTGACCGCCCGCAGGTTGCGGTCGTCGCAGATGGTTGGGTTTTTGTAGCTACCCATGGGCACGTTAAAGTTACCATAGGAGTTAACCCTATATAGACCGTTAAAGCAAGTATGGTTGAGATAGATAAAAAGGGCGGCCAACTCGGTGCCATCGCTCGGCATGCTTTTTAAGCAATTGAACTTTTTCCTGGCTTTTTCGTAGAAATCCTTCCTAAATTGCTCCCCGCCCGGCAGGTACACCCTCTCCATGGCCTGGAGATGGCTGACCACCTCGTCAACCCGATCCCTTATGAGGGTGTAGCAGTTTATGAGCTCGCGGTTGACGTCGCCTATGTAGACCTCGGAGAGTTCGTAGCGGCTAAGGACGTCGAAGAGGACGGCGCCGCTGCCGACGAATGGCTCTGCGTAGCGGTTCAGGCTGGTCCCCAGGCCGTCCGGGTACCTGGCCCGAATCTGGTCCAGGATCTGGGTCTTGCCCCCGGCCCACTTCAGGAAGGGCTTGGCCACGGGCTGGGTCCTGGGGCTTTGGGCGTCGTCCTGGGGCTTGGCCGCCTCTGCGGGGATCTTCCAGGCTCCTTCGGCGAACTCCGCCTGGGCCACCAGCCCCTTTGAGCACCACTGAGCCACCTGTCCCCTGGTGGTCTTCCATTCGGCGGCGGCTTGGGTCTCGTCGATGTAATCCATGCGCTGGATACCTTAAGGGAAAACTGTTCCCGCCAAAGGGAGGGCGGGCCAGGCCGCCGCCCCCCGGCGGGTCAAGGTTGTCGGGAATTCGCCATGGTTGCCGGTGGGCCCCTGGCGACGTAATCAAACGCCCTGGCCCAGTCCTGGCCCAGCCAGGCCGATCGGCCCCGTGACCAAGGCCTTCTCACGGGGACGACGAAAAGCAGAGAGGCCCTTCTGGCAGCCGACTGAACATAATACCATCAAACACCCCCACCTTTGCAACAAAAAAATGAAAGTTTGCAAAAAGTACCAGGCGACATGAAGAAGAACCTCAAATTTCAAGACTCATAATCCTATAATTAACGGAATATTTGATCATGGGATCAAATTAATGCCCAATATCCTAATCAGATTGCGGAGGATAATTGGTTATCTCTCGCAACAAAAACAGCACTAATTTTCATCAAGACCACGAAACTATATCATTTTATTCTAAACTCATAACTCACATGATCATAGACTTATTAATATGCCAATACGCAAATATCAATGACACCGTGGATGAAAATGATCATTACTTTTTTTCAAAACAACTTCTGATAATCAATGGAGATTTTGTTCAATGCCAGATGATTCTGGTCAGTCTATTACTTATGCCGGAATAAGTCAAGGCCGCTGGCCAGTTTTCCCTTGAGCCGTCCGACGGGACCGGTCATTTTTCTTGCGCTTTTGGCCCGGCTGCCCTTACCTGCCAATGGCCTGGGCCAGCCGGCGGGCCAATGGTCCATTTGCCAGGTACCTGGGCTGGCTTTCCCAGCCCCTTAGCGGGCTTTGAGCCGACCGGTTTCCCGTGGCACGCCCAGGTCATCTTTCCTAGATTACCCACCCTGGTTCGAATAGGCAAGTTTTAGTTGGCGGCGGGGAGGTCCAGGGCCAAGAGCAGACATAATTCCAGGCATTGACAACCGATCCACGGCCCAATATAATCTTGCCAGGACGGGCTAGTTTTTGGCCCGGCTTGCGACAACGCTAATCAGTTCTCTGAAGGCGGAGCGTCCTTTCCCTGGGACACTCCGCCTTCTTTTTCTGGAGGCTCCCCAAATGGACATCCTGGACCTGGTTGGCCAGACCTCCTCATTGGAGCTGGACAAGAATTCGCCACCACTGGGTGCCAGGATAAAGGAGATGGTCTCCACAGAGGAGGCCATGGCCAGGCACCTGAACCATTGGAAGGGTCGTCGAGGATGGGGACACCCCCCTGGCCGGACCGAGATTCCTCAAGGCTTCGAGCCCAACCAGGCGCCCCCCCGCGAGTATGTCCTGGGCTCCAAGGTTGCCGACGTCCTCCCCTCCCCGCATGCTCAGACGGCCGAGCAGATGGGCCTGCCATCGGGAATCCCAGGGAGAGCCATACTGCCCCAACCGCAACGGCTACGGCCTTCCGAAGAACGTCGTCGCCCTGGCGCTCCCAGGGGGACCAGCCCCGGCCAGATCCTTTCATGGCCGACGGCACTTGCTGGCCACACAGGCGAGGCATCCCGCCCGCTCCTGTCCCGCCGGCGCTCGTTGGGCCGGTCCCGGTCTCGGCCATCAGGGATGACTTCCCCATCCTGGGGACGTCCGTGGCCAACGGCAAGCCACCCGTCTGACTCGACAACGCCGCCACAACCCAAAAGCCAAGGGCCGTCTTTTACCTTGGGGAGGACTCCAGGGGTCCACCGCGGAGCCCACTACACGGCCCCCAGGGCAACCGAGGCCTACGAGGAGGCGAGACGCAAGGTAGCCGCCTTCAACTGGGCCTCTGGTCATGGTAGCGCCATCCTCGCCATGGGGACGACCGAGGGCCCGGACCTGGCGGCACAGGTCTTCGCCAAGCCCTGGCTGGTCCCTGGGGCGACGAGATACTCCTGACCTGGCTCGAGCGCCATGTGGACATCGTCACCTGGCAGCTGGCAGCTGGTGGCCGAGGAGACCTGGACCCTCATAAGGGTCTCGCCCCTCGACGATGCGCGCGGTCTCGCTCCCGGCGGGTTAGCCAGGCCCTGGGCACCAGGACCAGGGTGGCCGCCATGGCCCACGTACCCAACCCCCTGGAGAAGGTGATCGGCATGGCCACCCTGGCCGCCCGGTCGATCTCCCGCCCCCTTGACGTCAAGACCATGAGAGGCAGGCTTTCTGGTCTTCTCTGGCCACACAACTAAGGCCACACGGGGGCGGCGTGGTCTACGGGACAAGGGAGGCCACTGAGGAGGCCAGGCCATGGCAGTATGGCGGCGGCGACATGTTTGCCGACCGGACCCTCTTCCTTCGCCACCCGGCCAGGATCGAGGCCGGGACGCCCAACATCGCCGGGTCAGTGGGCCTGGCAGGGACGCTGGACTGCGCCTCCTCACCGGGCCGCTGTGGCCAGTGGCACAGCCGTCCGGGCCGGACGCCACTGCGCCCAGCCATCGGTCCGGCATTTCGGCCTTGGGGGATGGTCCGCCACTCCCTGCCCTTCGCAGCACCCCAGGGCAGATCAACCTGCCGGCAGGGGCCATCGTCCTCCTGGCCTGAACAAGCCGCCCGTCCCGTTTACCCAACCTCCAGGGAGTGGGGCGGACCCCCAAAAAAACCTCTCCGCGGCCTTGCCGGACAAAATGGGAGCCTCCATGTCCAAGACCACAGAACCCAAGGGCATCGGACCGCTGGTCCAGGCCATGCTGGACAGCTACCAGGAACACTCGGCCCTCATCAAGGTGGAGGCCGGCGACAAAATCAACAAGGAAATAATCATCGACATCATCCACAGGCTCAGGGAGCTCGTCTTCCCCGGCTTTTTCGGCACCAAGCCACTGAGGCGCGACTCCCTGGTCTACCACCTGGGCGAGCTACTGGAAGGCGTCCAGCATGGTCTCGAAAAGCAAATCCGGCGGGCCTTCGGCCAGGACGGACACGACCTGACCCACCTTGCCGGGCCCCAGGCAGTGACCCGCGCCTTCCTGGAGCGTCTGCCGGCCATCCGGGATCTCCTAGCGACGGACGTGGAGGCCGCCTACGACGGCGACCCGGCGGCCTTCAACCACGACGAGATCATCCTCTCCTACCCCGGCCTCTTCGCCACCATGGTCAACCGCCTCGCCCACGAGCTCTACCTCCTGGGAGTTCCCCTCATCCCCCGCATGATGACCGAGTGCGCCCACGGCCTTACCGGCATCGACATCCACCCCGGGGCCACCATCGGCCACCACTTCTTCATAGACCACGGCACCGGCATCGTCATCGGCGAGACAACAGTCATCGGCAACCACGTCAAGATATACCAGGGCGTGACCCTGGGGGCCCTGTCCACCCGCGGCGGCCACCTCCTCGGCGGGGTAAGGCGCCACCCGACCATCGAGGATCACGTGACCATATACTCGGGCGCATCCATACTTGGAGGCTCCACCGTTGTCGGCGAGGGCGTGGTCATCGGCTCCAACGCCTTCATCACCAAAAGCATCCCCGAAAAGACCAAGGTGAGCGTCAAGAACACCGAGCTGAAGCTCATGAGCGAGCGGGGAATGGAACCCGACCCGGAGAGCCTCCAGGAGGGGTTCTGGGACTGGGTCATCTGAGGATCGCCTCCCCCTGGTCCCCGGGCCCCTTTCCGGATCTGACATGCTCCCCAGGGGCTGGCTTCCCGCCAGGACAGGTATGGCCGCAGGACCCAAAAAACCTCTTGACTTGCGGCTGGTCAAAGGAAGTATAATGGGCAGACAGAATATGGCGGGATTATGGCATTGACTTAAGCCGGGGATCAGGACAACTACCGCCATGACCCTTGGGCTTCCATAGGGACCGGCCATCGCCTGGCCCTTGAGTCGCTGGACCGACAATCCGGCCCTAGGTTTGGGCCCTGGAGCAGCGAACAAGGCGGGCACCTAGAAAGGAGGTGACGAGACGATATCTTGACGGCCATCAAGTTCACTTTTTAAGCAATATTAAATTAACTATTTAAATACTTTATTGATACTATATAAAAATTATTATATTAAATAATATCAATAAAGTGTTTAGCCAGCGTAGTCAAAAAGCTTGGAATGTCTGCCAGGGGAAATTAGTTAACTTACTTTTTGCCCTGGCCCCGGACAAAAAGCCTTCGAGAGAATGCCACGGCAAATCACATTTTTCATTGATATTATTTAAAAACCAAACTGTAAATAGTATCAATAAAGATCTTAACAAAAATAACTGTAATACCCAGAACGGCTATTATCGCCTATAACCGTTCCAGGCATTTTACGCCCTCACGCCGGTCCGAAGACGGAAGGAGCCCAAACCGAGATGAAAAGACTTTTCCCATATATCATGGCCTTGATCCTGGCCCTGCCTATTTCCGCCGGCCTGGCCCTCGCCGCCGATGGCCCAGTCCAGGCCGGGGCCAAGGCCCTTATCGTGTACCACTCCAAATCTGGCCACACCAAGGCCCTGGCCGAGGAGATCCAAAGACAGACCGGGGCCGACATCTTCTTCCTGGACTATGCCGAGGTCTACCCAACGGACCGGGAGGAGTTCAGCGACAAGGTCCACGAGGAGCAGCGCCAGGACGCCCGCCCGGCCATCAAGGCCAGCCCCGACGGCCTGGAGGGCTACGGCGTCGTCTATCTGGGCTTTCCGGTCTGGTGGGGCGACATGCCCATGCTCTTCTACTCCTTCCTGGACCAAAACGACCTCTCCGGAAAACAGATCGTGCCCTTCTGCACCAGCGGGAGCGGCAAAATAGACAAGGCCGTGGCCAGGATCAGGGCACTAGAGCCAGGCGCGACTGTCCTGGATGGACTCCGCCTGGGCGAGACCGTCCCCGTCCAGGCCGTGACGGACTGGCTCAAGGGCCTGGGCCTCGTCGACTGATGGAGGAGGAGCCAAATTCCCCCCTTTTTCGGCCCAGGGCCCCTGGCCCGTCTAGATTGCCGTCTCCAACCTGGCCCAGCAATTTTAGCGTCTCAGAGCGGGAAATCGCCAAACATTTCAACCTATTGTCTTGCCAACAAACGAAAATACCTCTAACCTGACTCAACGGAGGTAACCATGCTGACAGAGCGAAACAACCAAACCCGCCAAACCTTCCCTGGCCCCGTCCAGGAGAGGATCCTCATCGCTTTTTTTTCCTGGGGCGGCAACACCAGGACTATCGCCCGCGAAATCGGGCGCCAGACCGGCGCCGACCTCTTTGAGATTGTCCCCGTCGAGCCCTATTCCACCGACTACGACTCGGCCGTGAAGGAGGCCAGGCTCGACCTGGGGGCCCAGGCCAGGCCGGAACTGGCCGGCCACGTGCCCCACTTCGGCGAATATGGGACCTTCATCCTGGGCTACCCCAACTGGTGGTCGTCCATCCCGATGCCCGTGGCCTCCTTTCTCGAGGGGTACGACTTCTCGTTCCACAAGGTCGTGCCCTTCTGCAGCCACGGCGGCGGCCGCCTGGGCGACAGCCTCGATGCCATAGCCCAGCTGGTCCCCAAGGCCTTCCTGGGCCAGGCCCTGGCCATCCCCGGATCAGGGGGCGCGCTCCTGGGCAGGAACGTTGCCGACTGGCTGGACCACAACGGCCTCATCCAGCCCTGGGCCACCATGAGCCCGCCCATGCGGTCCTAGAAGGCCCATGCGATGCCTGGCCGGGACGATGCAAATCCCCCCGTCGCCCAGGTGCCTAACGGCCAGACCCACTTCCACGGGGGACGAAAATGGAGCCCGGCCGGCCAACGGCCTAGCCCGTTAGGGTCACGCTCCATTTGGCTGGGACGGCCTGACCAGCCCAGCCACCGGCCACGACCGGCCAGCAGTCTGACCTTATTTTCGGTGCTTTTGAGACGCTAAATCCTGGCCAGATGACCAAGACGGCGCCCCAAGGCCATCCAGGCGGCATGGGTGGCCTTGGGGCGCCGTCCACCCTTTCCACAGACATGAATTCCCATGCCCCCAGGCCAGGCACTGGATAGATCCTGAACGCGCCACCCCCAGGAGCGTTCCAGCCAGTTACCCGGCCATGGGGGCACAGCCCCTGGGAGACTAACCCAATTTCCCCCTTGCCCATGTGACAGGGGCACGGCCAAAACTCCGCAAAGCCACGGCCACGGCTGACTTTGGCCCATCCAGCCCCTCATCCGCGTCCTCACCTGACTCGCTCCCTCCCATAGAAAACTGGCTTCCTCGCCCGGTTGGTATGGTCATTGCAATGGTACCGTTCAGACCGGCCAAAAGGAATCCCTTGGATTTCTCCCTGCCCGTCCTGCAGGCAGTTGGCACATTTATGGGAAAATGCCGGGAGCCTCATTGTTTCGCCAAACGTCGGCGGGATATATGGCCAAACCAAACGAAGCCGGGCAGACTGTGGCTGACTGGCCCTGGAAGTCGCCTCATGGCTGGCGGAGGAAACCAAATGGCTGGCGGAGGAAACCAAAATGAGTAGAATAGCGATTTCGGTATTATTGGCTTCGATGATGGCCCTGGCCATCCCTGGCCTGGCCCTGGCCGACAATCCAGGACGCCACGGCCGGGCCAACGTCGGCCACGCCCAGCGGCCTCGCGTGAACCAGGGCCACGACGTGAAGAGCGGGCGACCGGCCACCGGTACAGGCCATCGCCCCGGCGGGCACAAGATGGACCACCGGGCACCGGGCCCTGACCAACGGGCCCGCCGCGACCTCGACCACCGCCGTCCCCGTCCCGACAACCGGGCCCACCGCAGGCCTCCCCGCCGTCCCGTCAGGGAAGTGGTTGAGCGCGAGGTCGTCTACGTCCCCGTGGCCAGCGCGCCCGAGCCGGTGCTCTACCACCCGGACACCGGCCCCAGCTTCAGACTTGGCGTAAGCGACAGCAACGGCGTGAGCTTTAGCGTCGGGGTAGGCGGGGGTGGGTTTGGCTTCGGCGTCTTCGTAAGTGACTAGCCTCCGGACTGGCAGTGCCTGGCGGCCATGGCCTGGCCACCCGCTTGCGCCATGACCTGGCCAGTGGCCCCCTGACTGCCAGGGGGCCTGCCCGATGACCAAAGGGAATGGCGGCTTTGGCCAAATGACCAAAGCCGCCATTTCACCTGCCCGGTCCAATGGCCCCTTTACGCCATAGCCTTGACCATGAGAGCATAATCTGATTATATGATGATTCCATGGCAGGATATGTATAGCCAAGCAGAAATCAGATCCTATGGCCGCAGGCCAGGACATGGCCAGCAATTCGCTTGGCCCACGCCCGCAGGACGCTGGTTCCGCAGCCAGAACAATTTGGTTGCCATGTCTGGCACCAGCGCATTGTCTCTTGGATTGACGGGTGGAGATGCCCAAGGCTTGTCTGGTTGGGCCACCGCTTGTCCCGGTGAGATGTTCTGGCAGCCACCCTGGAAAGCCCAAGTCACTTGGCCCCAGTGAGACTTTCGGCGGAGGCCCGGTGCCTGGCTTTGGCCTCCACCCTCGTCCACTACGTCCCTAAGGGCACCTGGCGGCGGTTGCCCGCTGGCATGGGGGCACCCGGCACTGGCAGCAGTTCTAGGCCCGGCAGCCAGCACTGGAGCAGGCGATGGTGTTCAAGGGCAAACTGGGACGAAGGTCCGGCGGCCGACGCGCCTCCCTGGCTCCACGGCGATGACCGCGGTGGCCTCGTCCCGCGCCAGGGCCCCGGCCCCGCAACCCTTTGGACATGGGGCCTCGTCGCACTGGGAGCAGGCAACCAGCACCTGGCCGCCTTCCCTAAAGGGTGCCCGGCCGCTTCTCGAGCCAGCCGGGATTCGCTGGCCCCAGTTCGCGGCTGGCGCAGTTCAGTCACCAGATGCGGTGCCCTGGTGCCACCTGTGCGGTTTTCCGGGCCTGATGCCTGGAATAGATCAGGCCGTACAGGATATTGGCCGCCATAGCCTGGGCGGGATCGGCGATGAACGCCGCCCAGACCAGGCCGTCAAGCCAGGAGGGGATCGGGCTTCCCAGTCCCATCGCCGACAGGCCAAGGTGGGCGGCTATGCCGGAGTCCATGGCGTAAAGGCCTTCGGGACCTCCAGGGAACCATTCCTGGGCCTCCACCGGCAAGGCCTAAACTTCCTCGCCCAGGACGCTGGCCTGCCTCAGTCAAAAGAATACTTCTCTTCAAAAAGTTCCGGTGTCTTGGGGCTGTTATAGTCCCAATGGTTTTTGACCGCAAAAACGCCCATGCCGTAATTTTCGGCGATTGTTTCCATTTCATACTCATCAAAATTCCCATCCGGTCCAAGGCGTTCCTTGAGAACTTCAATGGGGCAGAGAAATTCGGAGGCGAAGGCCCGCTGATATTTCTGTCGCCAGGTCGCACCAAAAGTGGCCGGTAGCCAGTTGCCCAAAGAATCTGCATTCAAAAGATGCTCGCCGACGAGACGTGAGAGATAAAATCTTCTGGCGGTCCTGTGAGGCTGATGGAGAAATAGACGGACCCGACCATCCTCGCTGGGTAAGCCAAGAGACATTTTCATTCGTCTCAACGGCTCCGCCACATTGCCAGAAGAGATGGCGTCTATCGGCAACTCAAGTATTTCAGCTATATTATGGTCACCGATCGGTTCTCCGTCCAAATCAAGCTGCCGTCGCAGGGCTCTGGCCATTTCATGGCCGGCAACCCATGGCTTGCAGAATCGTTGGTCTGTCTTGACGTCATGCTCAAAGGAGCCATAGTTGAATCGGCACAGCAAACCCTGAAGGTCACGTATATCGTCCAAAAAGTTTGCGTTTTCAGTGTAGGCGGCTTCTCCTGTTCCAACGGCAATTTCAATAATTGCCTGGCGTCCCGCTGTAGCCGCATAGTCTGCCATCTTATTGATAAAACGCTCAGGGCCTTCATCTGGATTGTGGCCTAGGCAGGCCTCCAGAATCCGGTAAAAAGTATTGCCTTCGTTAAGTCTCTCGCAACAGACGTCCCGCCATAGAGAATGAAGCTCCGTTTCCCGATTCCCCGTATCATCAAGCCGGGAAACGATCATATTGATAAAACCGCTCAAAACGCTTTCAAACTGACTCTGTGGCACGGCCATACTCCAAGCCCTTGAGTCATACTGAATGTCGGCCATGGTTTTCATATTGTCCGGAGGCATTACTATAAGCGAGACTGTCTCGCCGCCTGATACAATCCGCAGGGGGGGCCAAACATAGCCGCATCCTGCCGCCGGCAGGTCATGGGCGCTTTTCCAATAATAAGACTGGCGGCCTATCAGGGGCTCATAGTTAAGCCGCCACCAGTTATAGGCGGCCCACAAGGCCATGGGGTAGGCTGAAACCTTGGCGTAATCAACCAAAGTCTTAGACGAAAAATCCAAATGCCGGCTGGCGTACATGTCATTTAAGCGGATTTTTAGCAGGCCTGAGGTAGCTGCCTCTTCAGGTGACAAGTCGCCCAAATCAAGCCAATCCATGATCAGCTCAAATTCATTCCCCTTGGTTAACATAACTCCACCTTTTTATTATTTCTTCATATAATGGAGTTCTGGCGTCAGGAAGCGGATAGCCATGATAGCCTTGGCCATCGTAGACACCTTCCACCGGATGGCCTTCCTTCGTCACCGCCCAGACATATTTGGGCCAGGCATCGCTATTCTGCGCTTTGGCCCTGCTAACTAGCCCCCGCTTAAAAGCCTCTTTTAAAAGCCTATTGGCTTGATTTCGTCGAAAAATATTGACGTTATCGCACAGAGTTTTGTCAGGTCTCGGTTTACTTGAGGGATGCAAGGCAAAATCGCCGGCGGACTTTTAATGAACCGGGTTGCCTGTATAGCAGGCTTGCCGGCCAAGTTCAAGATATTCACCTTGTTGGGAGATGAACGCCTCAAAAGGCAGCATGTCGCGGTGACGAGGCTTGTAATGTGATACACGCTGAAATTTTCTGCTCACTTTGTTCGGCCTCGAAAGGTTAGTAAAATAGCTATAATATACGCCATATATACACAGACTGGCATTGTACCGAATAAACTGGAGGCTGGCAAGGGACGGAATAACGGGAACACCGTTATTCAGAGAACTTTACTGATTATTTCCATGGTCAAAATTATAGCAATGTCACTCTCTGGTGATAAGGGCCCGGCTTGTTTTTTTGTCACGCCACCCGGTTTTTTGAATCAAATGTCGTGACAGTGGGCCAGGACGCGGCCCGAAACAGCGAGACCCACGTCCGCCGGGCGTGGGTCTCGCTGTTTCGGGCCTTTTGGTGCCAGGGTTTGGGGCTAGGCCACCGTGACGGCCTGCCGGAGGCTCTCGGCGAAGGCCCGGCGACGGGCCTTCGCTTCCTCCTCGTCCTCCACGTACCGAAGGGCACCAGAGGGGCAGGCGGCCGCGCACCTGGGCGCGCCCTGGCACTGGTCACACTTCTCGGCCCGCCGGCCGGCCCTGGAGTATGCGATGTTCCCGAAGGGGCAGACGGAGACGCAGGTCCGGCAGCCGACGCACCTCTCCGGCTCCACCGCGATGACCCCGGTGGCCTCGTTCCGGGCCAAGGCCCCGGTCCGGCAGACCTTGAGGCAGGGGGCCTCGTCGCACTGGAAGCAGGTCACCGGCACCTGGCCGCCCTCACTGAAGAAGACCAGGCCGATCTTGGAGCCGACAGGGAAGTACTGGCCCCAGTCGCGGCTGGCGCAGGCCAGCTCGCAGTTCAGGCACCCGATGCAGCGCCCTGGCGTCACTTGGATGGTTTTCCGGGTCATGGCGCCTCCTGTCAGGCCGACAGGCCCAGGGCCTGGCGCTTGGAAGAGATAAGGTCGTCCAGGATTCTGGCCGCCTTAGCCGGGTCGGGCTCGACGATGAACGCCGCCCCGACCACGTCGTTTAGCCCGGAGAGGGCCAGGCCGGTTAGGGCCGGGCTTCCCAGGATCATCGGCGGCAGGCCAAGATGGGTGGTGATGCCGGTGGCCACGGCGTAGAGGCCGATGGCCGCCGCCTTCTCCGAGTACCATTCCGGGGCCGAGGCCGCCACCGGCAGAGCCGGGACGTCCACGCCAAGGGCGTTGGCCAGGACGGCGCACAGGTGGATGATGCGGGAGTTGTCGACGCAGCTGCCGACGTGCAGGACCGGGGGCACGCCCAGGGTCCGGCAC
This sequence comes from Deltaproteobacteria bacterium, assembly GCA_031264145.1. Taxonomy (GTDB): domain Bacteria; phylum Desulfobacterota; class Desulfarculia; order Adiutricales; family Adiutricaceae; genus JAIRNQ01. The sequence goes on along the minus strand of JAISEK010000196.1, from coordinate 41,789 downwards.
AGGCCGGCCAGCTTCTCCCCGGCCATGGAGGCCCCCTCGGGGACCAGGAGCCCGGCCTTGCCCATGGCCGATGTGGCGCAGCCGGTTACCAGGACCAGGATGTCCCTGGCTATGAGTTCCTTGGCCAGGGCCACGTGGTGGTGGTCCTGCTTGAGCTTGGGGTTGTTGCAGCCCACGATGCCCACGGCCCCGCGGACCGTCCCGGCCTTGATGGCCTCGATCAGGGGATCGGGTGTGCCGCCGAGGGCCCCGAGGATGGCCTCGTTCGAGAAGCCGCTCATGACCTCCACCGGCTCGACCGGGATGAGGATCCTATTGGGATCGCGCCTTCTGAAGGCCTCCACGGCGATCAGCACCACCTGGCCGGCCAGTTCCCTCGCGTTCTGTGGGGTGAAGTGGAAAGCCTCGGCCCCTGGGAAGTGGCCCTTGTCGGAGGTGGTCACGAACTTGGTGTGGTAGCACTGGGAGATGTTGACCAGGCTAGGCATGATGCACTGGTAGTCGGCCACGATGGCCTCCACCGCCCCGGTGACTATGGCCAGCTCGGTCATCATGTGGTTCCCGGCCAGGGGCACCCCGCGGCGCATCAGGAGCTCGTTGCCGGTGCAGCAGAGCCCGGCAATGTTGATGCCGCTGGCCCCGGCCTTCCTGGCCTCGGCCAGTATGGCCGGGTCGGCCGCCGCGGCAAGGATCATTTCCGAGACCACCGGGCTGTGGCCATGGACCAGGATGTTGACCATGTCGGTCTTGAGGACACCCAGGTTGACCCTGGTCTTGCCCGGGGCCGGGGTGCCGAATATGACGTCCGAGATCTCCGTCCCGGCCATGGAGCCGCCCCAGCCGTCGGAGAGGGCGGTCCGGGCGGCGTGGAGGGCCAGGGACACGGGATCGCAGTCAACGCCCATGTGGGTGCGGTGGAGCATCTCGACCGGCTCTCGGTCGATGCCTCTGGGGGTTATTGAGAGCTTGTCCCAGAGCTCCCTGCGGGCCTTGGGGAGGCGGCCCAGGAAGGCCAGGCCGGGCCCGAAGGTCGAGTAGTCCTGGCCCAGGCGCTCGGCCACGGCCCTGGCCAACTTTATGGGGTCGCCGTCGCTCTTGAGGCCGAACTCGTCGGCCAGCCTCCTGAGCTTGGCCTCGTCGCGGATCTGGTAGGCCGTGTCCCGACCGGAGCCAATCTCGTGGAGGACCTCCACCAGGTCCCGGCCATGGTCAGAGTGGGCGGCCGAGCCGCCGGCCACGAATCGCCCGAAGTTGCGGGCCACCGTCAGGTCGGCGTCGGCCCCGCAGACGCCCTTGTCGCGGTCGAGCCCGGGTATGATCCGGCAGGGGCCCATGACGCACTTGGCGCAGGAGAGGCCCATCTCGCAGAAGTTGCACTGGGGCGTCTGGCTGGCCAGCCGGTCCCAGGCCAGACCGATGCCCTCGCTCCTGGCCTTGTCTATTAGGCGCCCGGTCTCGCCTGCCCACATCGAGCACTCGGCGGCGGGCTTCTTGAATTCGTTCATGTGATCGCCTCCCTCCAGCGGGTGGGGCTCGCCCCCTCGTGGGGCGGCCGTTGGCTTGGCGGGCAATCGGGCTGTCCCGTTTCCCGCCGGCGGGCCCTGGCCCTCTGGCCCGGGCCCGGTCAGGACTGGGCCGGGGGCAAGGAGGCCACGGCCCTGGAATACTCGCGCCGGCGGCAGGAGGGGCACAGGGTGACCTCGACGCCGGAACGGGCCAGTTCCCCAGGGGTGCCCAGGATGGCCCCGCAGGACCCGCACCTGGCCAGCCCAAAGTCCCGGCCCCAGATGGAGCGCGGCTCCTCGCTGAAGGCGATGGCGCCGGTTGGGCAGGCCTGGGCGCAGGCCAGGCAGCCCACGCAGTCGATGGGCGGCTCGTAAAAGGGCCCCGCGACCTTCCGCCCCCAGCCGCGGCCCACCAGGGCGATGGCCTCGGAGCCGGCCGCCCGGCAGGCCCTCAGGCAGCGTCCGCACCTCACGCAGCCGTCGGCCCCGTCGGCCAGCCTGGGATCGGCCTTGGCCCCATACTCCCCGGCCAGCCCCAGGAGATAGCCGTCGGCGGGGGCCCGGCTCAGGAGAAGGCCGAGAACGAACCTACGGGCCTCGACGACAAGGGGGCTTCTGGTCTGGACGACGAAGCCGTCGTCCCTCAGGGGATAGAGGCAAGAGGCCACCAGCCGGCCCCCGGTCTCTGCGGAGCACAGACGGCAGTTGCCGTCTGGCGGGAGCCCCGGGTGGTGGCAGAGGGTGGGAACGCCGATGCCCAGGTCCAGGGCGGCCCGAAGAAGGATGGAGCCGCGGGGGACGCTGGTCTCCCGTCCGTCTATGGTCCCCGAGACCTTTTTGGTGTCTTTGCCCATTAGCATGCCTCAAAGTGCTTCCAGCCGGAGGGCCTCGCGGCCAGACCCGTACAGGAAGGCCGCGCCTAGCCCCTGCCGGGCCTGGGCACGGCCTTGGCCGCCCCGAAGCGGCAGGCCTGGAGGCAGGCCCCGCACGAGACGCAGCCGGCCGCATCTACCTCGCGTGGCTTCTTCCCCGCGCCCCTGACGGCCCCGGCGGGGCAGACCTTCTGGCTGGCCCCGCAGCCGGTGCAGGCCTCCGGGTCAATAAGGGGCTGGAAGAGGCCCTGGCAGCGGCCGGAACGGCAGAAGCCCTCCTCCTCGTGCTCCCGGTACTCTTCCCCGAAATGGCGCAGGGTCGACAGCAGCGGGTTGGCCGCGCTCTGGCCCAGGCCGCACAGGGCGGTCCTGGAGAGCATGTCGGCCAGACGGGAGAGCTCCGCGGCGTCGCCCCTCCGGCCATGGCCCCGGCACAGGCCATCGAGGATCCTGTGGATCAGCACGAGGCCTTCCCGGCAGGGGGCGCACTTCCCGCAGCTCTCGCCCATCAAAAAGCCGGTGAAGTAGCGGGCCACGTCGACCATGCAGCTGAGGTCGTCCATGACGATGAGCCCCCCGGAGCCCATGATGGCCCCGGCCGCCGTCAGGCTGTCGAAGTCGAGGGGCAGATCCAGTGCCCCGTCGGGCAGGCAGCCGCCCGATGGCCCGCCTGTCTGGACGGCCTTGAGCCGCCGGCCTGGCCTGGCCCCCCCGCCCACGTCCTTCACTATGGCCCTGATCGGCGATCCCAGGGGCATCTCGACCAGGCCGGAGCGCCTGACCTGGCCCACCAGGGAAAAGACCTTGGTCCCGGGGTTCCGGTCGGAGCCGAGGGACCTGAACCAGTCGGGCCCGCGCTCCACTATGGGGGGCACGTTGGCCCAGGTCTCGACGTTCTGGAGGAGCGTCGGGCAGTCCCAGAGGCCCTTCTCGGTCGAGCGGACGTACTTGACCCGGGGCTGGCCCTCCCGGCCCTCTATGGAGGCCATCAGGGAGGTCGACTCCCCGCAGACGAAGGCCCCGCCGCCCTCGACTGTCTCCAGGTCGAGAGAAAAGCCGCTCCCAAGAATATCCGGCCCCAGGAGGCCCCGGGAGACGGCCTCGCCTATGGCCAGGCCAAGCCTCTCCACCGACAGGGGGTACTCGTGGCGGACGTAGATGAAGCCCTTCCCTGCCCCGATGGCGTAGGCCCCCAGGGTCAGGCCCTCGATAATGGAGAAGGGGTCGCCCTCCATGAGGCTGCGGTTCATGAAGGCCCCTGGATCGCCCTCGTCGCCGTTGGCCACCACGTACTTGGCCGGGCCCTTGGCCTCCCGGCAGGAGGCCCACTTGCGGCCGGCCGGAAAACCGCCGCCGCCCCGGCCCCTGAGGCCCGATTCCTCGACCCGCCGGGAGACCTCTCCCGGTGACAGGCCGGCCAGGGCCAGGCCCAGGGCCGCATAGCCGCCGCTGGCCAGGTAATCCTCCAGGCTGTCCGGCCTGACGCGGCCGAACCGGCGCATGACAAGGCGGGTCTGCGGCCTGTAGAAGGGCTGGTCAGAGCCCGCAGGCAGGTCCGGGTCGGCCGCCAGGCGCCCCACAAGCCGTCCGGCCAGAAGGGTCTCGGCCACCAGCTCCATGGCGTCACCGGGCCCCACCCTCCCGTAAAGGAAGCCCTCCGGCTCCACGCCCACCAGGGGACCCCGCTCGCACAGGCCGAGGCAGCCGGTCAGGTCGGTCCTGTACTCCACCGAGGCCGCGAGGCCCATCTCCCCGGCCGCGGCCTGGAGGGCCTCCTGGACCCTACCGGCCCCGGCGGCCAGGCAGCCAGGGCCGCCGCAGACCCACAGGCGGCGAACTGGGGCCGGCCCCTGGGCCAGGACTGCCCGCAGGGCCTCAAGCTCGATAGGGTCCGATAAGCGCATGGGATCTCCAGGAAACACGGAAAAAACGAGGCCCCGCGGCTGGGCCGGCCGCTCCCTGGCGGCCTAGAGGAAAAAGGCTAGACCAGCTCCAGGGCCTTCGAGGGCGACAGGTGGCCGTGGACGGTCCCATCCACGGTGGCCACGGGGGCCAGGGCGCAGGCACCCAGACAGTTGACTGACTCCAGGCCGTAGCGCCCGTCGGCCGAGGTCTGGCCCAGCCCTATCCCCAGACGCTTCTCCAGCGCACCGACCAGGCCCGAGGCCCCCCTCAGGTGGCAGGCAGTGCCCTGGCAGACGGTGACCAGGCGCTCGCCCTTGGGAGTCAATGACAGGGCCTTGTAGAAACCGGCCACCGAGAACACCCTGGCCAGCGGGACATCCAGGTACCCGGCGACGGCCAGCATGGCCTCCTTGGGGAGGTACCGGAACCGTGCCTGGATCTCCTGGAGCAGGGCCAGAAGATGCCTGGGCTCAGGTGGCCTGGTCCTAAGGATTTCGTCCACCAAGTTAAGGTCAACGGATGCCATGATTCGCCACGATGCCTCTTTCCGAGAAATGCCAGTTGGCCACCAAGATAGCGACCAGGGCCGAAACCTGCCTCTCTTTGACTGCCAAGGCGACCCCCTGCCGCCGCATATTTCGAGCATTTGGCTTGACACCAGTATAGCTCAGGCAGGTCCCAAATGGCAACGTAAAATATTGACTGGCCAGTGGCGTGTCCCCAAAACGGCCAAAACTTGACCTTCATTGGCAAGGCGTCAAAATGACGACAAAAACACATGCCCGTCGAAAACTGTCAAAAAAAGCTGACGTATTGTCTTGGGCGACCAGCTGGGGCATGCCCGATTTGAGAAACGCCAATGACGGTCCGTCTAGGGTGGTTCCTCTCTATAGGGTCAACGCCGAAAAAAATAGAACATTTGGGACGATTCAATTTCCATGGACAAGGTATTTCTGGGGCTCGGAGGGAATGCGCGGCTGGAAAAGGCGTTCGGGACGTTTAGGGCTCGGTCATTTGGTGGCAGGGTGAACTCCATGCGGCATTTTCCTGCCGACCAAACAAAAAATTGTCCAGATTTTTATATCATATATATATTAAAGATAGCAAAATAATATTAATATCACACTGTTCACAAGAAGGAATTAATTTCAAGATCGAGGCTAAAATACTAAAACAGCCAACCTGGGTAGACCGCAATCCAAATTAGTCATTGCCATAATCATCTTGAAATAGGGCTTACTCCATTGATCATTGTGTCTAGATAAATTGAAATTATCTAATCAGCATAAATAAATGTAAAATTCTTATAAAAAGTTATTATTATTAGACAGCACTAGACATGTCTATAGATTATAAAATCTAGTAAAGTATCCGTTCAAAGCATACAGCGGCAGATTGATCAGCCCATCCTGCTCGACATAATCGGCCATGGAGGCCCTCAGGCTGAGGTTGGGCCTATACTTTTCCCTAAAAACCTTCAGGCTTTTTGATTTCAAATTAACCTTGGCCTTGACTTCCATGGGGATAATATCCATCCCGTTATCCAATATAAAATCAATCTCGGCTGAATTTCTGTCATTGCTCCAGTAAAATATTTTATGTTTTTTTATAGTTATTAGCTGCTGAAAAACATATTGTTCGGTCAAAGCACCGCTATACTCGGAAAACAACCTGTTCTCCTCCAGAAGAACTCTCTGATCCAACCCGACCAAAACCGAGAGTAAACCGACATCCAGCAGGAATAGCTTGAAGGCCTTGGCGTCCTCATAGGCCATCAGAGGCAATTTGGGTGATGTCGCCCGGCTTACCTTATGGACCAAGCCGCAGTCCACGAGCCACATGAGGGCGGATTCAAAATCCTTGGCCCTGGCCCCTTCCTTGATGTGGCCAAAAATGAATTTTTTCTTCTCCCTGGCCAACTGGCCCGGCAGGCCGCTCCAGAGCCATCGCATTTTAAGCGGAGTATCCCCAGGCGCATGTTTGGAAAAATCATTTACATACCCGTCTAATATTTGTTCTTGTATATTTCTGACCAAAAGAAAATCTTTATCCTTTGAAAATTCATAAACTGCTTCAGGCATTCCTCCTACATAATAGTAAAATTTTAATAAATCAATTAAATCATATTTAAAAATAGATATCAAGTCATAATCATTACTATTTAATAGTTTAACTAACTTATATTCTCCTAAAGCCAGTAAAAACTCTATAAATGTTAAAGGATAAAGATACAAAAAATCAATTTTTCCTACAGGAAATGATGTACCAGGGTGAAGACCTATTCCTAACATCGATCCAGCACAAATTATATGATATTCAGGTGCATTTTCATAAAAATATTTTAAAGATGTTAATGCTAAAGGAACTTCTTGAACTTCATCAAATATTATTAGAGTATTTTCCATATTTATTTTGTTATTACAATAAATTTCAAGACCTAATATTATTCTATCAATATTAAAATTTCTACTAAACAATTCTTGCATGTGTTTATTATGATCAAAATTAATATATACAAAGTTATCATAGGCCATCGCACCAAAATTTTTGGCCAGCCAAGTTTTTCCGACCTGCCTCGCCCCTCGAATAATCAAAGGCTTACGAGTCTGGCTGGCCTTCCAGGTCTTTAGCGATTCCATGGCCAAGCGTTCCATGACTATCAAACCCCCGATCGGGAAAACAACCGTACAAAAAGCACGCTCTGATAAAAAGATGCTGCTGAAACCCCTGAAAATCAAATATAATGAGCAGGGGGGCTCTGCAGTGCCATCAAAAAACGTCGGAACAAGGCATTTTTCAACGTCGATCTCCAAAGACATTATAGTGCGGGGAAAAAAATGATGTAAGTTTTTTCAACGGATAAATGTGCGGTACGTCATTTTATCGTTGAAAAAAATGTTATCAGCTACATTTTTTTAACGTAAAAATATTTCCAATGACATTTTTACGTTGAAAAAAAAGGAATGCCATCATGAGTCAATGATGAAAATACTCACAATTTTGGTGTGAGCTTCCGGCTTTCTCCACTTCGTCTTGGTGACCGGGTTACGAGTTGCGCTTTCTTGGGCTTGTCGGCCGGTCTCAACCCTGCCAGCGGCGACGGATCAGGGGGAAGGCATACGCATTCCACGGCCCCTTGCGCCGGGAGCTACGTCGGGCCGCGCCAGGCCCAACCCTGCCCACCTGGCCCTGGCCAGGCCGGAGGCCTCACGCCGGGAACTCCTCCTGATCACCCAGAACATCGACGACCTCCACGAGAAGGCCGGGAGCATGGAGACCCGGCTCCTGAGAGGCCGGCTTTTCTCCGCGACGTGTCTGGCCAGCGGGGCCAGGGGCCAACTGGGAGGGAGGGAGACCTGGAGGCCAGACGCCTGCCCAGGCCGCAGCAAGGCCTTTCTGAGGCCCGACGTGGCCTGGTACTGGGAGGACCAGCACCTTCTCCTGCCGAGATATTTGGAAAGCCTACGCAGGTGCCCGGGCTTCGTCTCCATCGGCACAGCTGGTCCAGTCACCCCGGCGGCCCTCGTCTCCAGCGATGCCCGGTGGGCCATCCACCCGGTGGGCTATTGCCTGCGACTGGCCAAGGCCTAGGGGCCCGGGCGCTGGAGCAGGACCTGGGGCCCCATGACCTTGGCCAGCACTCTCAACGAGGACCGCTATGGCCCGGCCACAGTGGTGGCCCCGGGCCCGGTTCGGGAAGGTCCTGGCCTCCGAGGAATAGGTCCCGCCATGGGGGCTAGTTCGCATACTTGCCGGTCCAGCGGTCGATTGAAAGCTCGATGACGGCCGTCAGAGCCATCTTGTCAGCGGGGATGGCGGGATCCTTTATGTGGGGGGCGAACTTCCGGGCAAATCCCAGGAGGGCCTCCTGGATCGCCGGGTCGCCGTCCTCGAGGATCCTGGCCTGGCCCAGGCCGATGACGCTTCTATAGATTGTGGAGGTCTTGCAGGGCGAGTCACCGGAACGGTAGTCCTCCCGCCCATGGACCTCGAAGCATATCCTTTGGTCGGCCCTCATGTTGTCTAGCTTTTGCCCGCCGGCCTTGCGGCCGTGCAGGTATATCTTCTGGTTGAGGAAGACGTAGTTGATGGGGACGACGTAGGGGCCGTCCGGGCCGATGGTGCCCAGGTGGCCCACCTTTTCCTTCTCCAGAAGCTCGACAATCTCCTCCGGCTTCAAACCGAACTTAAGCATCCTTGGCTGCATGGTCTGTCCTCGGGTGTCCGTCCTCGGCCACAGGGCCGGGGGATCTTTTGGCCGCATCGCCCTCGGCCGGGGCCATAGTGGGCCGGCAAGGGCCTTGGGGACCGAAAACGACCGCCAGGGCCGCCGTCTAGCCCCCGCAAATCCTGCAGGCCCTGTAGCCCCTCGACAAGGCCTCCTCGCGGCTTTTGAACGATTCCACGCAGTTTGGGCAGTCGTAGTGCCTGCAGCCGGGGTTGTGGAAGACCTTGGACTTTCGGTTGCCCCTGAGGGCCGTGGAGGCGAATCGCGAGGCCGCCCCGATGGCGGGCCGTCCGGCCGCCTGGCCCGAGGACCCGCCGGACCCGGAATGCACATCCAGGCCGCCCGGGGAACCTCCGGACCTGGCCCGGCGGCGGTAATCCCATGGCGGGACTGGCGAGGCGTCAGCCCACAGGCCCAGCCTGGCCTCCCTGGCGCGTCCCTGGGCGGCCGAAAGGCCCTGGCAGGCCTCCTTGTCCTTGCAATAGCTGTCGTAGACCCAGGCCTGGCCCCTCTCGACCATTTCCAGGTTCACCGACAGGCCGTCGAGGAAAATGAGGCCCACCAGACGGCCGTAGCGGTCGACGTCCAGCACCTCCACGGTCACCTGCCGCCCCTCGATCAGGCCCCTCAAGGCCGCCTGCGACTGGGGGCCGCCGTCCTGGGACCGCTCAGGGGCGTCTATCCCGTAGAGGCGCACCCTTATCTGCTCGTAGTCGGAGGTCAGGAGCTGGACGGTGTCCCCATCGACCACCCTCTGGACCTGCCCCAGGTAGGTCTCGCCGGCGGACAGGTGCCCCGCCAGCGGGGCCAGCGCCCCCAAAAGGATGGCCCAAAGAAGGGCGACGGCCCTGGCCATCAATTTGGTGTCTGGGGCGTTGGCCGCTAGAACACCTCCACCGCATACCAGGCCTGGGATGGTCGGCCCTAACATGGCGTAAAACCTGGCATAAGCCCCGGCTCCTGATTGTGGTACCAAAAAAAATGGGCCCGGCGAAAGAAAGGCTTGCTATTTGCTTTTGGTCGATATTATATTATCCGCAAGGCTTTTCAGGGGGTATATCCCAAGATCCTTTGGGGACCGCCTTCGGCCCGTTTTTTTGTTTTGTCTGATTCCCAAGGTCGCAATAGGCCAGGCTTGTGGCTCTTTTGTTCCCCAAAAGCACCACAAGGCAAGCCAAGGGATCCCCCGGCCTGGCCATGATTCTACCCCATGCCTCCAGGCATGGCAAGCCTTCCGGCCGGGGCGTTTTCCCAGCTCTCAAGAACATAGGGGTGTTATTATGAACCTGAAAAACGCTGCCAAGGCCCTTCTCGTCATGGCCATGCTCGCCTTTGCCTTAGCTGCCTGCGGGGGCGATGACAGGAAGGAGGGGGAGGAGACCCAGGGCGGCGCGAAGCCGACGTCGGCCGCCCCGGCGCCGGGCCAGGCCGACGCCGGCAAGAAGCTGACCATCTTCATCTGGTCCGAATATATAGACCCGGAAGTCATATCCGACTTCGAGAAGACCCACAACGTGAGGGTCAAGCTTGATCTGTACGAGTCCAACGAGGAAATGATCTCGGCCCTCCAGACCGGCCGGCAGGGAGCCTACGACATCATCGTCCCCACGACCTACTTCCTGCCCTCCCTCATCAACCTGGGCCTCATCCAGCCCATCAGGAAAGAGCTTTTGCCCAACCTGGGGAACCTGGATCCCTCCTTCACCGAAATAGAGGAGGATCCAGGAAACAAGTTCAACGTCCCCTACCAGTGGGGGACCTCCGGCATGGCCATCAGGGCCAAGCCAGGCCAGACATACGAGAACAGCTGGGATCTGTTGTTCAAGCCCTCCCTGGACAAGGGCAACTTCATAATCTTCGACACCGCCCGAGACGCCCTTGGGGCAGCCCTCATGTACCTGGGCTACTCATCCAACACAATTGACCCCGCCCAGGTCAAGGAGGCCGGAGATCTTCTCATACAGGCCAAAAACCAGCCCACCTTCATGAGCTTCAACGGAGGGGTCGACGGCCTTTCAAACGTCATGGGCGGCGTGGCCTCCATAGCCCAGGTCTACAGCGGCGAGTCGGTCAAGGCATCCCTGGAGGACCCCGAGGTCAAGTACGTAATCCCCAAGGAGGGCTGCGAGATCTGGATGGACGTCTTCGCCATCCCAACGGGGGCGGCCAACGTGGAGGTGGCCCACGAGTTCCTCAACTACATCCTGGAGCCAGAGATAGCGGCCCGGCTGGCCACCTACTCCAAGTACGGCACACCCAACGCCAAGGCCATGTCCCTCATCCCGACGGAGGACCGCGACAACCCCGGCATCTACCCGCCCCAGGATCTTCGGGCCAACATGCAGTACTACAAGGACCTGGGCAACGACGGCCGCCTGTTCGAGGAGACCTGGACCTTCGTAAAGTCGCGCTGAGGAGGCCCCAGCCTTGGACTGCCACGACGAGAAGACAGGCGGGCCCCGGGGGAAGACGAGCCGCTTCCGGCCCGACCACAAGCTTGACCGACGGCCCAGGACCATCCCGAGAACCCACATCGACGTCATTTTGAACGAGCCCCAGAAGCCGGAAAACATCGGGGCCGCGGCCAGGGCCATCTCCAACACAGGCCTGGGCCGGCTGGTTGTCGTCAACCCCAGGACCCTCAACCGGGAGCTCATGGAGGCCACGGCCACCATCCACGCCGCCGGGATCCTCGCCTCCATGTCCGTCGAGACCAGCCTCAGGGAGGCCCTGGCCCCCTACCGGCTGGTGGTGGGCACCACGGCCAGGGCCGGCTCCCGCCGGGGACCGCTACTGAGCCCGCGCCAGCTGGCCCCCGTCCTCCTTGAACCCAGCCCCACCGCCCTCCTGTTCGGGCCCGAGAGGATGGGCCTGTCGACGGACGATCTGAGGCTCTGCCAGAAGGTCGTCCGCATCCCCACCTCGGCCAGCGCCGCCAGCTCCCTGAACCTGGCCCAGGCGGTCCTGATCCTGGGCTACGAGCTCCTGCTGGCCGCCGGGGGCGAGCCCCCGCCGCCTCCGGCCGTGCAGGGCGCGGCGCAAAGGTCAATCAACTTGATGTACGACGACCTGGAGGACACCCTGACCGGGATCGGCTTCCTGCCGGCCGACAACCCGGGACACTGGCTGATGAACATAAAGAAGATCTTTAACCGTACCCTTTTGACCAAGGGCGAGTGCGACCTCCTGATGGGCATGTGCCGCCAGATCCGCTGGGCCGTAAAAAACCTGGACGACGTGGGAGCTGGACCAAAGAAAAGGCCTGACGGCTAGACAGGGTTGAGTTATTGTTCCATATAAGTTCAGTAGTATCTGAACTTATATTATCATTAATGAAAAATAAATAAAAGAGCAACTAAACAACGTCATCATCTATGTATACAAACCAAACACGTTGGCACCGCACCAATTCATAACCATCCAACGCAGACTTACCCTGTGAGCTGAGAAACTGAGGCTCTTACTTTTGCATTGCATTGGTTGAAAGCCCAGCGAGGATAATAATGTGTCAGTGCCTAAGGCAATGCAGGGCCCGATTCTTCTGGAGCGTTGAAAATAAGAAAACCAACGGAGATGACGTCACTTACTGACCAGTCACCACCGTAGAAGCCAAACGAGCAGTCAAGTACAGTGTTTTTCTTGATTTGACTGGTGTAGGTACCTCGATATTAGTCTGACCAGGCCAACGTTGATACCGAAAAATTTGAGCCAGCTTTATCCAACATTCCAAGAAGAAAAAGACGCTAGTTCCAACCTGCTTCGAGAAAAAAGCGAAGATCGGGAAGCTGCCCAAAATCTGTAATCGACCCAAAAACTCGTCTGAAAATTGCCTTGGCATACGCCAACGGCCTATATCATGGAAGAAAAATCAAATTTCCGTTCCGCTCAATTCGGCAGCCGTGACCAGCAAATTCCGGCAAACCCAAAGGTTGATACAGAATCTAGAAAAATATAACATATCAGTACTATACCAAGTACAAGTCAAAAAATAAGGGGACTGGCTTTGACCATAAGGAAACGAAATTTCTCTCGTCAAGTCACGATTATCAAAACACACCCTCGAGTAGTTTTACCTATGGATCAATTTGAAGCTAGACAAAGTTATTTTCAGTTTTTAGCCAAAAAAGCCAGGTATATTGGAGTTTATTACCATAAACTTAATCCAGAAGCTTTTGGCTTGGCTAGATATAACAACAAAAAGAGACAAAAGCCTATGCGACGCTGATGGGATACCACTTATCTCATCACAGAGCGAAGGACAAGATTTGCTGCGCAAAGGAATCTGTCATGGACTGGTCAGCGCTGACTCTTTATACGATACTGACAATAATCCCTGGCCCCACCATATCTGGGCAGTAACTCAGTCCGGGGTGCCGGTAGAAGCCGCGTATGATAGAGGAGATGGCCAGACAGGTTATCATGGCTATCCTATTCCAGATGACAATACCACTTTGTATCATGAAATATTGAGACGGTGGCTCAGATGAACAGGGAGTATTTTCACATCCACTCAGATTGGACAGTTCTGGATGAGCGACCGGCCGAGGTCGGGGATACCTACGCTGAACTCAAAATAGAGATAAATGGCTGGACCGCCAGCGAGAATTATGACTCATATTCAAAGTACATGCGGGATTCGGCAGTTGTCTCGGCCTACCCTATGGCTTTATGGATCGCCTTTTATTGGTGGCGGATTATCTATGAACCCTGCCCCTCAAAGTGGAAGTACGGGGATTTGTCATTCAGTTGGCGAAGCGCTCACGAACTGACTTCTTCCGGCAATGGTTTCATCTGGCCGCCATTACGGTTCGTACCAGATGGCGAACGGGTTCTTGTCTTTTTACATCCTTCCACGATGCGCTCACCCTCGAATGCCCAATATATCAAAAGCGGAAAAGCCAGCGTGGATCGCGGGATTTTTGAAAGCGGCCTAAATGATTTCCTCGCCAAGACGATAGATCGTCTTGAGCTCATGGGCCATAAGCAGACCGAGCTTCAAAATTTGTGGCAGGAAGTCCAAAAAGAGAGATGCGACCCGGATGCCAGTCTATATCGGATAATCGAGGCTTCTTTGGGTTACAATCCTGATGAGGGGCCGGATGGGGTTATAGGCAATCTAGCCGACAAAACTGAAACGGCTGGCTTCCAGCCGATTCTTGAAATCGCGGCAGCCTGTTCGGTTGAAACCGTTGAGGACCCCCTCGCCGCAGTTGGCGGAATTATCGGCGGGAATGCCAACGGACTGCCAGCCATTTTTGACTATGGCAGTTTTCCATCCGAAGAAATAACCATCAACAAAGACAAACCTTGGGAAACAGGCCATGCCGTGGCTAGACATTTTCGTCAACATTTGAACTACGGTAATTCCCCCATCAAGAATGATCAATTGGCTTCATTGTTTTGCCTTCAGCCCAAGGTTTTGGCTGAAGGTGATATTTCAATGGGAAAAATGTCGCTGGGGGTGCCTGACGAATCGAGACCGGAGCGCCTAAAACTCTATTTTCATCAGAAACATCAGACCGGGCGCAGGTTTTATCTGGCCAGAATTTTGGGTGAGCGCCTGATTAACCTTGGACAGCCTTCAAATTGGTTGCCGGCGACTTGCGGTTTGACGTGGCACCAGAAATATCAACGCGCTTTCGCTTCCGAGTTTTTATGCCCGTTCCGTGTTTTGGAGGAGCGAATGTCCACGGCCATTCCCGATGACGCTCTTTTCGCCCCCCTGGCTGAACAGTACCTGATGGAGGAACATAGATTGGAAAACCACTGGAAGCGGAATATATCCGACACTGATGGTGGATTGTTGAGCTTATAATACTATAAACCAAGAATTTGCTTATCCATACATCGATTGATAGCCATCATATTTCATATAATTTTTATATAAATAAAAACAATACTATCAAAAGTTTTTATCAAATTATCGAAATAAACAACTAGTAATAACAGTAGCATTTAGCTTTATATGATAATTTTTATTTTACTATTTTTATATTTTTAGTGCCTTAGCATCCATGACGCATTAAATTAACTGAATTGACTAAACATTGGCGTTATACAGTTTTTATGCATCAATAAATAATTAAAACGTATCACATTTAAAAATTGACTATGGATGCTGAATAGAAAGAAAGCCCATCGGTAACCTGCGATCGACGCAATTCCAGATTATCTCAGCTTTGTCCACTTCCGGCGGGTTCCCCCGCAGCTGGTCCTGGGCCATTGGTCCGAACGGCCAGAAGATGGTGATAAAGACGGAGGGGGGAGGGCCCAGCTGGTCCCTCCCCCCTACCAGTCACCGGTGCCTATTCGGCCACGACGGTTATCTTCCTGGGCTGGGCCGGGGCCTGCTTGGGCAGGATGACCGTCAGGACGCCATCCTTGATGGAGGCCGTGATCCGCTCCTGGTCGATTAGCTCCGAGAGGGTGAATTGCCTGAAGTAGTCGCCGGTCTGGTACTCGCGCGTCAGGCTCTTCCTGTTTTTCGGTTCCTCCTCCACCCGCCCCAAAATCGTCAGGACGCTGTCCTTGAGATCCACGCTTAGGCCCTCAGCCGGGACGCCCGGCATGTCGGCCACGACGGTCAAGCCCTCCTCTGTTTCCCATATGTCCACCACGGGGCTAAAACGGGGCTCGCCGCTGGTGCTCTCTATACCGCCGGTGTCCAATGGCTGCTTTTCCCTGGCGTTAATCTCTTGACTGGAAACGTCAGTCATAAGTCGTTCCTCCTAAAAATCTATTTTCAAAAACTATTATCACTCAATTTATCATGTCGCTATGGCTATCTGGTGGGCCCTGGCCTCGGCTGCCTTGGGCATGGTCACGGTCAGAATGCCGTTCTTGAAGCCGGCCTTGACAGCCTCCGCCTGAATCTTTGACGGGAGCGTCAGGCTTCTCCTGAACGAGCCGGCGTCGCGCTCGCGGCGGTGGAAGTTGACTTCCTGTTCCCCGCCCTCGACCTTTTTGGATCCCTTAAGAGTCAAAGTATCGCTTTTGATTGATAAGTCCAGGGATTGGGGATCTATCCCCGGCAGCTCGGCCGTGAGGAACAGGCTGTCGTCGTCCTCGGCCAGGTTGACCAAGGGGAAAACTCCTGTATAATTTCTCCTGAAATTGTTGACGCCGTTGGCCAGGGTGCTGTAGACGCTCTCCATGTAGTTGCGCATGCGTTCCAATTCCCATAGGGGGCCTGGCAGGCCTGCCCCGCGCCATCTGAAAATCGACATGAACGGACCTCCTTGAAGGAACATGATTTCCGAGGGGCTTTCGTAATCTGTCCCCGGGAACCTTCGTCTCCCCGGGGTTCCGCCCCTTCAGGTAAAAAAGTAAACATCGTTTCCCGGCTGTCAAGCGGCCTGGCCCGAAATTTTCCGAGGGTACGTCATCGAAATGCTTAAATACACGTTAAAGCGCCTAATTATGATGATACCCGCGCTCATAGGCATCACCATGGTCAGCTTCATGGTCATGCACCTGGCCCCTGGCGAGCCGACCGACCTGGTCACCGACCTGAACCCCCAGGCCAACCAGGCGGCCAAACGGCGTCTCAGGGAAATCTACGGCCTGGACAAGCCCATCGCCGTCCAGTACCTCAATTGGCTAAAAAGCCTGGCCACGTTGGACCTAGGGCGCTCCATGTCCCCTGACCGACGGCCTGTCAGGGACAAGATAGCCGAGAGGCTGCCGGTCACCCTGGCCCTAAACGTGCTCTCGATGGGCCTGATCATAATGATAAGCCTGCCCCTTGGCCTGTGGGCGGCCGTCCGGGCCGGGGGGCTCTTTGACCGGGCCAGCACCGTCCTCGTGTTCATCTTTTTCGCCGCGCCCTCGTTCTGGCTGGCCCTCCTGGGCATGTGGTTCTTCGGCGTCAGGCTGGGCTGGCTCCCGACCTCGGGACTGACCTCCCTTGACTACGGCCGGATGGACGCCCTGGGGAAGGCCGCCGACCTGGCCAGGCACCTGGCCATGCCGGTCATAATATCCTCGCTGGGCGGCCTGGCCGGCCTTTCCAGGTACCTTCGGAGCAACATGCTGGAGATAATCAGGCAGGATTTTCTGACCACGGCCAGGGCCAAGGGCCTACCTGAGAGGGTGGTCATCTGGAAGCATGCCCTCCGGAACGCCCTTATACCGGTCATCACAATCCTGGGGCTTTCCGTGCCTGGCCTGGTGGGCGGATCCGTCATCATGGAGTCAATCTACGCCATCCCCGGCCTTGGCCAGCTCTTCTACGTGGCCGTCATGGGCAGGGACTACCCCCTGGTCATGGGGGGGCTGGTCATCGGCGCGGTTCTGACGCTCCTGGGCAACCTCCTGGCCGACCTGTGCTACGCGCTGGCCGATCCCCGGGTCAGGGACCAGGCCTTCCAGGCCCCCCTGGCCCGTTAGCGGGATTCTGTCCCGGCAAGGAAAAGACTATGCTTTGGCGCGCGACCATCAAGGCCATCGCCAGAAACAGGCTCGCCCTGGCCGGCGGGCTCATCGTCCTGGCCCTCTTCGCGGTCTCCTGGCTGGCCCCGGCCATCTCCCCGCACGACCCGGACGCCATAAGCGTCACCTCCCGCTTCAGGCCGCCCCTGACCCCTGGGCACCCCCTGGGCACCGATTCCCTTGGCCGGGACGTCCTGAGCCGGATGATCTGGGGCTCCAGGATCAGCCTCAAGGTCGGCTTCGTGGCCGTGGGCCTGTCGACCATAATAGGCCTGATGCTTGGGGCACTGGCCGGCTACCACGGGGGCCTGGTCGACGCCCTCATCATGCGCTTCTGCGACCTCATGCTCTGCTTCCCTTCCATGTTCCTCATCCTGGCTGTCATCGCCATCCTGGAGCCCTCCATCTGGAACGTGATGGCGGTCATCGGGCTTACCAGCTGGATGGGGGTGGCCAGGCTGGTGAGGGCCGAGCTCATGTCCCTCAAGGGCCGCGACTTCGCCCTGGCGGCCAAGGTCCTGGGTGCCTCGGACTTCAGGATCATCTGGCGCCACCTACTCCCCAACTCCATGGGCCCGGTACTGGTGACCGCTACTCTGGGCATCGCCGGGGCCATCCTCACGGAGAGCTCGCTGTCCTTCCTGGGCCTTGGCGTCCAGCCACCGACTCCCACCTGGGGCTCCGTCCTGGCGGAGGGCAAGAACTACCTGGAGAGGGCCTACTGGCTGTCCCTCTACCCGGGCCTGGCCATCCTGGTGACCGTTTTGAGCTACAACCTCCTGGGCGAGGGCCTCAGGGAGGCCCTCAACCCGCACAATTCCAGCCTCTCGTCCTAAAAGGAGACCACATGCTGCTGGGATCGGACGTCCTAGACTCCATCGGCCTCAGGCACGGGACCGACAAGTCCTCCGGGCAGGGCCGCCACGATTACCTCAGGAAGTACGAGTTCTTCCTCAGGCCCTTCCGGGACTCGGAGTTCACCCTCCTGGAGCTTGGCGTCTACAAGGGTGCCAGCCTCAGGACCTGGTCAGAGTACTTCGCCAAGGCCGACATCGTGGGCGTGGACATAGAGCCCCAGTCCATGGAATTCGACGCAGGGCGGGCCAGGATCGTCATCGGCGATCTGTCAAAGACCGACTTCCTTGAAAGCCTGGCCCCGCTGAAGCCCAAAATAGTCATCGACGATGCCTCCCACTGGTGGCCTGACCAGCTCAGGGCCCTTTTTGCCCTCTATCCCGGCCTGGCCCCCGGTAGCATCTACGTCCTCGAGGACGTGGACACGTCCTTCGAGCCCCTGGCCAAGTACTTCTCAGCCGGACTGGACGTGCCACCCTTCTCCCTCCTCCTGAAAATCGCCGAGTACATGACCGGGGACGGGAGACCCAACCAAATCACCGGGGATGGGCCCCTGGTTCCCCTCGGGAGGGCCGAGTGGTTCGACCGCGAGATAGGCCAGCTGGCCGCCATGACAGACGCCCTTGTCTTCCTCGAGGGCTCATGCCTCTTGGTAAAAAAATAGCGGCCCGGGGAAGGGCCGCCATCTTTAGCCTTTTGGCACCGGCCGCGGTGCCTTCGCCAACAGTGAATTCTAGGAGGCCTTTGGCCCGTGCTCGGGGACGAAGCCCCGGCCCCGACCTTTGAGTGGCTTGAAGACCGAGATCAAGAACATGAGGAGCAGCAGGAGAATCTGGACCGCCCCGCCCTTGAGGCTGGAGTAGTAGTTGTCGATGTACTCGGGGTTGGACAGGGCCATGAGGCCCTCGCGGTAGGAGATCTCCGGCTGGTCGTTCACGGTGGGGCCAAGGTAGAATGTTCCGAAAAGAATGCAGAATATGGTCAGGACATACTTGACGATTACCCAGCGGTGCTTCCAGAAGCCCCAGTTGGTGAGGCTGCTGATGAGGATCCCTGTCACCAGGCAGCCCATGGCCCCAGGGATCAAGACAGCATCGTCGAGGAACTTGCAGGCCAGGTTGAAGCCGTAAAGCTGCCCATCGCTTTCCGCCGTAGACAGGCCGGCGATCATGAGGTTTAAGGCCACGGCCCCGCCTATCCACAGGCCCGCCGCGACTAGGTGTATGGTTCTGAGGACCCTGAGCCCTCTGTTGCCAAGTTTGGCCATCGTTCCTCCCAGGTCGCCTGGTGGCCGGTTTTTTGTCCTTCCAGGAGGCACCAGGCAGCAGAACAATTGTGATATCCTCCCCCTAGCCCCCTCTGGGCTCTGATGGGGAACGTAGGCCAAATATTATCAGATTATCGTGAATTTTGCAACTATAAATATTAAAATATGCGAAAAAACAAAAAAATTGATCATATTTTTTCTCTTTTGCCTCGGATACATATCCATATCTACTTGGATTGTTTACCGATTATTTTACCAACCATATCCTGGCAAGAATAACTGACAAAATCATAAATATCTTACAGATAATAATTTTCATTTGTTAACTACAAAATAGGCAATATTGATCAATAGTACTCATAAAAATTTATGAATTTTTACCTTTTTGACTTCTACATGATCTTTATCCATTCTGTCCAATGTCAACAACTTAGGCCAATTTCGACACTCTGTACAAAAAATAAGACGTCTTGCTACTCAGTTAACGGTCCATGGACGGATGCCATTTTTCCTTATCTGATGGCAAGGCACCCTTAAGTTGTTGACATTGATTTTCCCTTGAACCAAGACAGGGTGCCGAGATAGCCTTAGTTCGTTGACATTGCCCATGATGCAGGTGGATTGCAACTCATCGAGGGCATGAAATAGGGGCCACGGCCCTTGTACCTTATCAATAAATGCCGTTCACCACTGCTCCATTCCACAAGCTAACTCTGGCTTGATCCTGATTGGCTCGAGGTATCCACGCCCATTCAAATCAAGATAAACGAGGCACTCGCAACCTCCGGGAAAAACCCGCCACCTGGCCCCTGGTTATTCCACCAGAGACTTCACCCAAAGCAGACAAACCTCGTCCTTCAGGCCGAGGAGATATAGGGCTCAATACTCCCTAACTTCAAAAAGAATGGTTGACATTTACCGATATCGTGCACTAAACTCGTCTTGGTGGCCGGGTTAGCCGCATCTGCCCTGGAGTACCGGACCAGGTCCGTTCTATGAGGCAGGAACCCAACGAGGAGACCGGAAGCGGCAGCGTTTCTGGATCCGCCGTATCCCACGCCTTTAGGCGTGTGAGGCTGCCGAGATCCCATTAGGCCCAAGACGCCAATTGGGGCTTTTGGACCGATGCCCCAGTGGTCCACCGGGCCAGGGCATCCTGTCCTCGTAAAACCCCTGACGCCACCCCCCACCGTTTAGCGGAGAGTAAGAGATGCAAGACTTCACCAACCCGCCCCAGATCCAGGGGTACGCCCCGCAGGCCGTCCAGGCCGAGACCTCCGAGGCCCTTTTCTTCCAGCGTGTCTACATGTGGATGTGCGGGGGCCTCCTGGTTACGGCGGCCGTCGCCCTGGGGATTTTCAACAGCTCGTTCAGGAACGTCGTCGCTTCCAGCGGTGGCCTTCTGGTCCTCACTCTCTTGGCCCAGTTTGGCCTGGTCTTGGCCATCGGGGTGCTGGCCCGGCGGCTGCCGGTGGCCGCCGTCAGGGGCCTGTTCCTGCTCTACGCTGCCTCCATGGGGATAACGGTCTCGCTTTTTCTCGTCGTCTACCCCAGCAACGTCATCTTCAAGGCATTCCTGTCCGCCTCCGCCATCTATGCGGGCACGGCCGCCTATGGCCTTCTGACCAAGCGTTCCCTGCAGCGCCTGGGCGGCTTCCTTCTCATGAACGTGTTCGGCCTGGTGGCGCTCATGGTCATAAACATTGCGTTCAAAAGCCCCATGCTCGACTACGTCTTCTGCTGGATCGGCGTCATCGTCTTCTCCGCCCTGACCGCCTACGACCACCAGAAACTCAGGGTCATCCACGCCGGCGGATTCGCCAGCCAGGAGGAGGAAGGCAAGGTGGTCATCCTCGGGGCCCTGGAACTGTACCTGGACTTCATCAACCTCTTCCTGTTCATCGTCAGGATCCTGGGGGCCCGCCGCTAGGCCCGGTAAATCCACCCACCGGGCCCAGGACAGGGGCAGAATATTCGAGACCGTCCCCCGCTGCTGAGCCCGGAGGGACGGTCTTTTCCCGGGGTAGCCCTTGAAAGCCGTCATCCTGCTGCTCGACCTGGTCTTCATGGAGATGGGCGTCCTGAGCCTGATGGTGGCCGCGGCCTACTGGCCCCGTAAGGGCGTGGGCCTGGCCTCCGCGGCGGGCCTGGCGATGCTCCTGCTGGGCTCGCTGGTCCTGGCCAAGGGCTGGCGATCCATGGCCGCCAATGGGCAGAAAAACTAGCCCCTGCGCCCATGCCCGCCTGGGCTTTTCCACCAACCGAGGCGGCAAGGCTAGCCAAGGGCCGCCAGCCTGTGCCGCCGCGGGACGCCTGAAAACGGCATTCCTGGAGCGGGAACTGGTGGCCTTCGGGCCCATAGGCCGGCCTCTCAGGTCCACGATGCTCGGCCGGCGCTCCAGTGGGTCTGGCTACTCCTCTGTGACGGCCAAACGGAACCGACGAATCAAAATTTCTTAAAAAAACAGTTTTTACTCGTTTTAAGTCACTTGGCAATTGACGAGCTACTCGAGTCCTTTGGTTGACCCACAGATTTTTCGTCTGGGCATTGTTTTGATCACTTCAGCATCAGCATATACCAGGATGGCTTGAGGGCCGATTTCACAGCCGCCAATGGCGGATGTCCCGGAGGCGCACATGTCCAGCCGCTTGGCCAGGCAGGTCATTGCCACCGCATTATTTCTTTTCTTGCCCATGTCTATGGCCACTCAACCGGCCCTGCTTATGGCGAATGCTGCTGAGGTCCAGGAGTCTGGGGAATCCTGGCTGAGACATGGCTGGTCACGATTGGAAATAGTCGACCCTGCGCAAACAAAGATTGATGAAAAGACCAAACCAGACAATTATGCCGCGGCCTGCCATGTTGGCAATTTTGACCTGTTCTTTGCTCTTTTCTCGGAAGATCTGGATTTCCAACGTTTCGCAACGCTTTATCCACTTAAATATACAAAATATTCACCTAATGATTCGTATACTGATGAAATAGTGGAAAAGGTCAGATATTACATGCCGTCAGAAGAAAATACGGGAAAAGTGGCCATTTTTCCAAACAGGCACCAGCGCCAGCGGGAAAGCCTGGTCTATACCCTAACTGGGTTCTGCGGATCGGACTGCCGAATAGCGTTGACGAAGGATAGCTCCGACTCGCTTCTCTACCATTATGTCTTCCACTGGAACGGCTGCTGGTTTTTGCGGGAAGTGGAGGATCATTCGCTTTGAGCCCAAGGGCGGCATCGGTAAGCCGAAAGGCATCTCGGCTCTGGATGGGCGGGCGGCGCGCCGACAGGCGGCATCCTGTTATTCAACGCATCGATTGCATCATTTTCCCTACAGGGCTGACTGAGACCTAAATTACACTAATTATTGTCGTTGGCAATAATTAGCCAGTATTTTTTATAGAATACAATTTCTAATTATTATCTTATATGCTCTATAATGCAAATACAAATCAGAACTCCAGCAATATACGGTAATTTATAGCTTAATTCAGGCTGAAACGAAAACTATTCCCTATTTTTTGATCTGACACGTGCGAAGCCACCACTTGCGCCCGCAAAATAAAGCCGTATTTACCCGCCACTTTTAGAAAAGACAAGATACAGGCATCCTCCACGACACGTTTTCCGCCCGTCCTGCCCCTTGAGCCGGCTGGGATTATCGCCCATCACCGACTCCCTCTGCCCCTATGTGACCTCAAATATGCCAAGCTAAAATGGCCTGCTGGCAGCAGGCCGGTGCCGGGGCCATCCATCGCCGTCAGCGTCCTCGCATTTTCCCGCTCCCAGCATGACTCCCCGGATGGAATCGACGCGGACCCACCTCGTGCCGTTGGCCTGAGTTGGCGCGGCAGCGGAAAAAGGCCGAGCGGGGCTGACAAGGACATAAGAGTGGTTGCCTCCAGGAAAGGCCAGAACAACCAGCCCATAAGGCGCCCCTTTCAATTCCAGGGCAGCCACCCGTCTCCCGGCACACACCATTTTGCTGGGCTTGACGCCAGCCCTGGCCAACCCGCGCGGGAAAGGCAGTGCCTGACCAGGCCATTTCCACCGCCACCGGACACTGTCGTGTCCCCCTGGCGGGCTTCTTGGACAAGATCCTGGCAACTGCCGGTTCTGTGTCTCCGGCTGAGCCCAACAATACGGATTGGCCAACTTCCAGCAGGAGGATGACCAGGGGATGCCCAGACAATGGGATTTCGGCCATGCCCAGGGCGTGTCCCTGAGCTTATTTCCGAGGACAGGGGACATGGCGCTGTCCCGGCCCATGTCCAGGATCGCGACGGGAAATCAGGCGCGAAACATGACCGGATTCCAGGCCAACCCACAGGTCGGCCAAAAGCCCACCGGCGGCCCATCCAGATCTGTAAGGCCAACAGATAACGCCTCAGGTGCGCCCAGAAGGGGCTATTTACGGAACATCACGGGGCGGGAACGAAAAAAGGGACTTAACGCCGGCCGGCCAGGGCCATCCGGTAGCCATGCATGAGGATGGCCCCGGCGTTGGAGACGTTCAGGGAATCGACCGGGCCGGGCTCCAGGTCCACGTGGACCCAGAGGTCGGCCTCGGAGGACAGGGCCGGACCCAGGCCCTTGCCCTCGGAGCCCAGGAGGAGGACCGAGCGGGGCGGGTAGTCGAAGCCCCCCGCCCCCTGGCCCTGTCCGGCCTCGGCGGCCACCACCCAGAAGCCGGCCTTCTTCATTTCCCCCAGGGCCCTTTTCAGGTTCACTACCCTTACCAGGGGCAGGATCTCGGCGCCCCCTGCGGCCGCCGATCGGGCCGCCGGGGAAAGGGGGGCGCTGCGGTCCCTTGGCACGACCAGGCCCTGTGCCCCGAAGGCGGCGGCCGAGCGCATGAGGGCCCCGAAATTGTGGGGATCCTCGACGTTGCCCAGGACCAGGATCAGGGCCGGGGCGGGGCTGGGGCGGGAGGCCAGGAACTCGGCCAGCTGTGGTTCCCTCTTGGGCCGGGCCAGAAGGGCCAGGCCCTGGTGGCGCTGACCCAGCCGGTCAAGCCGCTCCGGGGGCACGACCAGCGGCTCCAGCCCGGCGGCCGCGGCCAGGGCCAGCAGTTCGGCCAGGGACGGGGAAGGCCGGCGGGCGGAGGAGACCATCAGGTCCAGACAGTCGCCTGGCCTGGCCATGAGGGCCGCCTTGACCTGGTTGTGCCCCAGGATGGCCTCGCGGCCAGCCTGGGCGGCGGGGGACTGTTGCGGAAAGGGCCTCCCTCGGGTCGCCCTGGCTCCAGGCGCCTTGGGGCGGGACGGGGGCACTAGCTCTCACCGCCTTCCAGGGGGCCGTCGTCGGGCACGAGCTCCGGTCCGGCGCCAGGCTCCTCCAGCTCGTCGATGACTGGCCGGCCCACTCCGCGATGGAAGGCCAGGGAGGCCTCGTTGAAGCGGACGGCCAGGGTCCTGACCTCTATGGCCGAGACGATGACGTGCTTCGAGGAGGAGATGATCATCGAGCGGATCCGATGGCCGGAGCTGACGTCGACCAGGAGGCCGGCCTCCCTGGCCTCGTCCCTGATCCTCTTGGCCGGTACCGAGTTTGGGTTAATGATGGCCACGACCCGCTCGGCGCTCATCAGGTTGTTGTAGCCCACGTTGATTAGCACGTTCGGCATCTTCTACTCGATGTTCATGGTCTGTTCGCGTATCTTTTCCAGCTCGGACTTCAGGTTCAGAACAAGGTCGATGACGTTCTTGGCCTGGCATTTGGAGCCAATGGTGTTGACCTCCCGCCCCATTTCCTGGAGCAGGAACTCCAGGCGCCGGCCGACGGGCTCACCGCTTTCCTCCAACAGCTGCCTGAAGCCCTGTATGTGGCTGCCCAGCCTGGTCATCTCCTCGGTGATGTCCATCTTTTCGGCCATGATGGCCGCCTCCTGGCAGAGCCGGCCGGGATCCAGCAGCGAGTCGGCCAGCTCCTCCAGACGGGCCTGATAGCGTTTGGTGGCGGCCAGGGGGATGGACGCGGCCAGCTTCCTGAGTTCCTCCAGCCACTGGCCCATGGCCTCCAGCCTCGCGGACAGATCCCGGCAAAGCTGGGCCCCCTCGTTCTCCCGCATGGCCACCAGCTGGGCCACGGCCTTACCGTTCATGGCCAGGAGACCCTCGATGAGCTCCGCGTTGTCGGCTGGCGCGACCTCGGACACCTTTTCCGTCTTCAGGACGTTGAACCCCAGGAGGTGGTCAAGGGTAATCTCGCCGCCCAGGCCCAGCTCTTCCCTTAGGGCCGTCAGGAGACCGAAGGCCTCGCGGGCGGACTCCATGTTCAGCGACAGCCCGCCCTTGCCCCTGGAGCCCTCCTCGATGGTTATCCACATCTCGACCCGGCCACGGTGGACATGGGCGTTGACCTGCTTCTTGAGGGACTCCTCAAGTTGGCACAGTAGGTGCGGCGAACGGAGCACGAACTCCTTGAAGCGGTTGTTGAGGGTCTTTATCTCGAGGCGGCAGTTGTACCCGCCAATCTCGCCCGAGGCCGAGCCGAAGCCGGTCATGCTCTTAATCATATTCGGTAACCTGGGAAGCCCGCCCGTCGACGGGGGGTTGGGTTGGGTTCCTGGCCGGGCCAGCAGGGCCGCTGGGCCAAAGTCTGTCCATTCGTCCTCAGGCCGGCCGGATGGCCGCCGGAGCGAATCATGGCGGCCAGGCGGTTCACTGGCCGCCGGCCAGAGACCTCAGATAGGACTGGCGCATGGAGGCCAAAAGGCCGATGACCTCCGGCTTCCTGTAGTCCTGGTAGGTCCATGGCTGCGGCTCGAAGGCCCCCCGGTGGAAGTGCAGGGTCAACTCGCCCCACAGGCCTCGGCCCAGGTAAAGCCTGTGGCCGGAAAACTTCCCGGTCGACAGGACCAGGCCCCCGGAAAACAGGTAGCCTGGATCCAGATTGACGGTCCGCCCTCTTGACCTGGAGGTGGCCATCTCGATGTCCATGGCCAGGAGCTTCAGATAGACGAGATGTTCAGGAAACAGGAGGTTGGAGAAGGACAGGTAGCGCTTGACCAGGCCAGGCCCCATCTCCTGGCAGTAATAGTCGGTCTCCGAGACATCGTAGTCCGGGCTCTGGAAGTCCACCGGCCCCAGATAGCCCTCCAGGTACTCCCGCCCCAGCCTTTCCACGGCCTGGTCCAGAAACCAGGGATCGGGGCCGAAGGCGGCCAGGAAATACTTAACCAGAGGGGGTTCCTTGATCATGCTCATCGTTAAACCAAAATAGGCCATCGGCCGCGGGATGGGTGTATGGTTCCGGACTTGGAGGGCCCTGGCCGCGAAGACGTAAAAAAGACGGCCTAGCCACCCGGCCGGGCCCGCGGCCAGGGCCCGAAAAACTTAACTTTTCAAGCCCCCTATGATGGCCCAACCGGCCCAGTCATGTCAAGGCCGACGTTTTTTCCGCATCAAGGCCTTGGATTACGGCCGGTCAAGGGTTGGCTGGCTATTTTGGCCCTGCCTTTCCGGCCGTCCCCAAAAAAATACATGTTTTTGCCCTAGGAATCAAGCCAGCAATCAAGAGCGCATTAGAAAACACAGATGATCGTTATGGTTTTCTCAAGCTCCTTCGTCAGGTTGGCACAATACAAAATATTATATAATAAGAATAATTCAATAAAACAAACAATATATAAACATAAATACTATTTTCAATATATCCTTATCCATGGAAAAGCATATCCCTTCCGCAATCACAGGCCGCCGCCTCGGTGCCCCTGGACGACACGGCCAAAGGGCCCGACCAGCCGCAACCTGACTCTGGCGGCCAGGAAGCCCTGCGACAATGAAGCGGGGACCCACGTGGCCGGGATTCCGCCTTGGCGGCGTTGGGAAGGCGGCTTGCCATGGCCACGTCGGAGACCCTGGCCCTAATGGGGCGCTTGGCCTCTTCGGGCCCCTCGGGCTGGACACGGGAGATGGCCTCTGGGCAATGGCGGCAAAATCCCCCCGGCAATGGCTGCCAGGGCCTAAGGATGGGGTTGCCGGGAGACGCCCCATCCCTGGGCCAGGACGGTTCCCTGGCCAAAATGACGGCCGCCAGGCCGTCCAACGCCGGTTCCAGGCTATCCAGGCCTGACCGCGAGTCCTGGCGGCGGACGCTGACCTTGGCAGGGGAGGGCGTGCCCCGAACGGCCACAGGCCCTGGGGGATGTCCGCTTCCACCATTCTGCCCGATCATGCCCCGCTCCCCTGGAAAACCTCAAAATGGCCAGGCTCTGTATCTACCACCAAGATATTGATTCTGCAAAACTCGAAAAACTGGATTTCGCATTCCCATCGTCATTTTGGATGGCGTCTTTTGCAGGCCCGGCGACTCGTCTTCCGTCATGCCGCATGATTGGCATTTGGTCGTCATTTTGGCTTGGTGATGCTATAATCGCCACGTTGCCTGTCGCCGCATGCGGCCAAGGCCAGATTCAAGCCAATGGAAGTCGGCCGTTCAAAGGCCCAAGGTTACGGCGAATAGCATAGTTTTTCGACAATTTTTGTCATAAATATTTAATTTTAGTATATATTAAAACAGGATAAAAATATGAACGATAACAAAAATTATGAATCTTTATATGATATGTTAGGCTTACCTCGTGACTGTATTGATGATTTTTTGTCAGGAATGGATAAGCAAGAAATAAGCAATAAATTTAACAAATTTAATAAATCATTTTTAACTTGTATGAATATATTTCATGAATCTATTAATCATGAACAAAAAAATTATACTAACGAAGAAATAGATAAGTTAGCAAAATTTTTTATCATACCTTACTTTCATAAAATTTTAAGTGATTTTAATTTTAATAAAGAAATAGCTGAAAAATTTAATATAAATAATGCTGAGTCTATTTATAATAAAATAGTTGAATATTTATCTAAAATTTCTTATTCTTGGGGAATAAATAATAATTGTCAACCTATAAATGATTATATAAATAATTATTTAAAGGTAAAATAATGTTTATAGATAAGTTAAAAAAAATACACGAATTAAAACTAAAGCTATCAAAATATAAATTATTTTTAAATGATGAACTAATTAAATATTTAGAAAATTATTACCATGTTAGATTAACTTATTCCTCGAATTACATTGAAGGATTTACCTACACGGAAGAAGAAACTTTTAATTTAATTTTCAATAACCAGACAGCAGACTTCAAGTCAGCTCTGGAAACCGGCGCCGTCAGGGCCCATGACCAATGCTTCCGATACATGATGGAATTGCAAACGGGTCTTTACCTGGAAGAGCGGGATGTGCTGAAATTCCATGAACTGTTGGCCGGAGGACTGGAAAACGACGCTATTCCTGGACGGTATCGGACGGGTCGGGTCCAGATCGCCGGCAAGGAATTCATCAGCCCCGACAGGGTGCCTGGGGCCATGAAAATGATGTTCAGGAATCTGGAGGAGGCGAGGGAAAAGGAATACAATCCAATCCTGCTGGCCCTGCGGTACCATAAGGACATTGTTTTCATCCATCCTTTCATGGACGGAAATGGCCGGGTGGCCCGTTTGGCCATGAATACCATAATGCTTCAGAACAACTATTTGCCGATTGACATACCGCCGGAAAAACGTTCTGCCTATCATCAAAGCATAAAAAACACGTACACAAATCCAAATTCATTTTTTCAATTCATGCTGGACCAGGCCATTGACAGCCATCAGTTCATGCTTGTCAAATTAACCAACGATTATGGCGAGTCTTTGAATAACAGAAGAAACGATTAATCTCCTTCACGAAAATGCGAGTAGGCTATGGGGAACAGGCCATCTGGGCCATAGTCCGCAAAAGTCCTTCCGACTCAAAACGCCATCCGTCCGGGCTGGACACCCCGTCATCGTTTCCTGGGCTGGGCCTTCGTGGGGCGGCCACTGGGCCAGGAAAAAGACGGGCTCACGTGGGCTTCCTCCTCTGCCCCGTCCTTTTGGGCCTTGGCCGCCAGGCTGGGGTAGGTCTGGCCATCAGGTCGCTCTCCTCAAGAAACCCGGCCCTCACGTCACACCGACCGTAAACGGCCAGGGCTATACCGACGCGCTCCCTGGCCGTCATCCCGGAAGGCCAGGGGGATATTTGCGGACCAGGTCGTCAAAGGCTTTCCTGCGGTGGCTGCCAGGCGGCAAGGGGCAAGAGGCCAGCGGGGGGCCGTTCAGCGGGGCGGCTGCCCGCCAAGGACGGGTAACCTAGGCCAGGGAGACGAACTCGAACCTCAACATGTCGTCCCGGTCGGTGCCCGGGAGTTCCGGCCCTGGAGCCGACCGGGCCAGCCGCAGGATGACGTCGCTCCCGGGCCTGGCCGCGTCGGGCAGGCTGGGCAGCTCCACCTCCAGCATGAGGTCGGTTATGCAAAGGCGGCCCCGCCGTCCCCGGCGATCATAGACCAGGGCGACGAAGTCCTGGCCCACCTGGCCAGCGAGGTGCCAGGCCAGCCAGTAGCGCTGGCGATCGTTCTGCATCCTCCTGATGGCCCTTTGGGTCTCCTCGGCCGGGAGGGCCAGGCCCAGCATGTCCTGTCGCGAGTAGGCCGGGGCCTTGCCGGTGGAGTGGGCCCTGAGCTGCCTGGCCACCAGGAGGTCGAGGTATCTGCGCATGGGGGAGGTGAATGACGTGTAGGGGCCAAGGCCCAGGCCGCTGTGGGCCAAGGGTTCCAGGGAGAGGCCTCCCCGGCCCACCAGCCGGCGGCTGGCCAGGGCGACCGCCAGCTCGACGCGGCCACTGAGGGGCTTGGGCGGGTTCCAGGCAAGTGGGCGGGCAGGGTTCTGGAAGCGGAAGGGACAGGCCACGGAGGCCTCCATGAGGGTCCTAGCCGCCAGGTGGTTGGCCAGGATCATGAACTCGCCGACCATCAGGTTGGACCGGCTGCCGTCGTCGGTCAGCCAGACCTCGGTCCGCCCCTCGGCGTTCAGGGTCACGTTCAGGTGCGGCAGGTTCAGGTTCTGGCCCCCGGCGGCCAGCCTGTTGGAAAGTAGCCCCAGGGAAAGGGACTCCAGTGGCTCCAGGATCCCGCCCTGGCCGGATTCCAGGAGCTCGTCGGCCTTGGGGAAGGAGACCTGGAGATCGACGCGCACCAGGGTGGGCCTGAACTGGTAGTCCAGGAGCTGGCCGGCGGCGTCGAGGGTGGCCAGAAGGGAAAAGGCCGGCTTGTCCTCCCCGGCCCTCAGGGAGGCCAGACCCTCCGTCAGGGCCTCCGGGAGCATGGGCCTCCGGCCCTCAGGGAGGTAAATAGAGGAGATCTGGACGGCGGCCCACTTGTCTACCAGCGACCCCGGCGGGACCATGGCGGCCACGTCGGCGATGTGGAGGCCAAGCCTGTGACCTCCGCCGGGCAGTGGCTCCAGCGATATGGCGTCGTCGTACTCCCTGGCCCCCAGGGCGTCCACGGTGGCCGTGGGGACGGCCGTCAGGTCGAGGCGCCCTTCCCCGTCGGGCCTGAAGTTCCTGGCCAGGGACGCGGCCTCGGCCAGGACGTCAGGGTCGAAATCCCTATTGAGGCCGAGCCTAATTAGGGCCAGGTTCTCGTGACGGCCCAGGCGGCCGGCGTCCACCAGGGCCTTGAAGGCCCCAGACGGGGTGGACGGGAGGTCGGCCAGGGCCAGGACCTCCTTGGCCTGGGCCGCCAGGGGCGAGGCGTTGCCCTCTAGGGCGAGGCCCAGGAGTTCCTGGCAGGCCTGGTCGGCGCCCTCGGGCTCGGGGGCGAAATGGCCGAGGGAGGACTCCCTGAGCCAGCCGGACAACCGGGCCATGAGCTCGCGCCGCTCGTCAACCTTGGCCTGGGTCTCCCTGAGCGCCCCGATTTGCCCGGCGTCCCGGCGTCTGGCCTGCCCGGGCGAGAACTCGAAGAGGACCCCCTCCTCCTGGATGGCCCTCATGACGGCCGAGACCTCGTCCCCGCAGGGCTCATGGCCGAAGCTGAGGGCGGCCAGGTCGGCGTAGCCGAAGTCAGGGCCCTCCCCCTCCAGGACGTCCCAGAGTTCCGCCAGGTCCACCCCGTCGGCCAGGGCCTCGCGCCTGGCCTCGACCTCCCGGAGGAGGGCCAGGCACCCTGCCCTGTCGTCCGGGACGCCGCAATCCACGGAGACCAGGATCCGGGCGGGACTGACGGTCATGCCGCGGCCGGAGGACAGGAGGACCCCCAGCCGGCCCCTGGGGGCCTCCCGGTTGGTGACCAGGGCCAGGGCGAAGACCCCGCCCTCCATAAACTCGACTAGCAACTTAGGGCCTCCCGCTTGCCCGGCCAACGGCTGAGGGGCCACGGGGGCCCTGGCCGCCATTGGCCGGCGAGTCCAGGAACTGGAGGCTGTAGAGGCGGTGGTACTCGCCCCCCAGCCCCATCAAATCTCCATGGCGGCCTTCCTCCACGATGCGCCCCTCCTTGAGGACCACTATGCGGTCGGCCCTCACCACGGTCGAGAGCCTGTGGGCGATGACCAGGGTGGTCCGGCCGGCCATTAGGTTCTCCAGGGCCGCCTGGACGAACTTCTCCGACTCCGTGTCCAGGGCCGAGGTGGCCTCGTCCAGGATGAGGATGGGCGCGTCCTTAAGGATGGCCCTGGCGATGGCCAGCCTCTGCCGCTGGCCGCCTGAGAGCCGGCTGCCCCGCTCGCCTATGTTCTCCTCGTAGCCGCCGGCCAGCTCGGATATGAAGCCGTCGGCCAGGGCGGCCCTGGCGGCGGCCTCTATCTCTGGAAAGCCGGCCCCTGGCCGGCCGTAGGCGATGTTGTGCCGGACCGAGGCCTCAAAGAGGGTCACCTCCTGGCTGACCAGGGCCACCTGGTCCCGCAGGGCGGCCAGATCCATCTCCCTTATGTCGACGCCGTCCATGAGGACCGTCCCCCTGGAAGGATCGTAGAAGCGCGGGACCAGGTTGGCCAGGCTGGTCTTGCCGCCCCCTGAGTGGCCCACCAGGGCCAGGACCTCGCCAGGGGCGATGGAGAGGCATATGTCGGCCAGGGCCTCCCGGCCCCCGGCGTAGGAGAACGAGACGTCCCTGAACTCGATGGCCCCCTTGGCCCGGCCAGGCCGGAGGCCGTCGGGGCGGCCGACGACCGAGGGGACCGAGTCGAGGGTCTCGAAGATGCGGCTGGCCGCGGACAGGCCCTGCTGGACCTCGTTGTGGATCCTGGAGAGGCGCTTGAGTGGCTCGTAGAGAAGGAGAATGGCCGTCATGAAGCTGAAGAAGGTGCCCTGGGTGGAGTGGCCCCTTATGACCGAGTGCCCGCCATACCAGATGACGGCCGAGAGGCACACGCCGCCGAAAATCTCCATGACCGAGCTCGACAGGCTCCTCACGGTCACGGCCCGCATGAGGTTGTCGACGTTGCGGCGGCACTCGGCGGAGAAGCGCCCGATCTCGAACTCGCCCATGTTGTAGCTCTGGACCACCCGGACCCCCTGGAAGGTCTCGGTGAGGACGATGATGAGCGAGCCCATGATTTCCTGGCTCACGGTGGCCAGTTTCCGGAGCCGCCGGCCAAAGCGGGAGATGGGGAGGCAGGCCGCCGGCATCAGGCACAGTCCCACCAGGGCCAGGCGCCAGTCATGGCTGAAGAGGACGATGACCAGCCCCAGGACCTTGCAGTTGTCCATGACCAGGCCGGTCACGACCTGGGTGACCGAGCTCTGGATGAGGGTCACGTCGTTGACGACCCTGGAGATGAGCTCGCCCGAGGGGTGCTCGTCGTAATACTCCAGGGACTGCCTCTGGATGTGGGAGAAGAGCCTGACCCTCAGGTCGTTGACTATGGTGTAGCCGACCTTGTTCATGAGGAAGGACTGGAAGAAGGTGAAGACCCCGGTGGCCGAGAAGACGCCCATGGTCAGGAGGGTCAGGAACATGAGCCGGCCGCTTTCCTTGTTGGCGAAGACGTCGTCCAGGAGGGGCTTGATGAGATAGGCCATGCCGGCCGTCGAGCCGCCGGCCAGGGCCATGGAGACCATGGCCAGGACCATGGTGAGGCCGTGGGGCCTGATGAGGGCCCACAGGCGGGCCTTGGGCGAGAGCCCGGCCTCCAGGCCCTGGGGCCTCTGTTCCAGCTCAGACGATGTCCCTGTCATGGGCGGCTCCAATCTCCTGCATGATTATGTCCAGCACCCGGGCCGAGGCCCCGGGGCCGCCCAGGCGGCTGGCCGCCCCGGCCAGTCCGTCGAGCATGGCCTGGCGCCTTGGGCCGCCGGCCAGGAGCGGTTCCACCTCCCTGGCCAGATCCTCCGGCCGGCAGCGGTCCTGCAGCAGTTCCGGGACGATCTCGGCCCCGGCCAGGAGATTGGCGATCGAGACGAAGGGGACCTTGACCAGAAGCCTGGCCAGGAGCCAGCTGAGGGCGCTGACCCTGTAGGTCACGACCATGGGCGTGCCCAGGACGGCCCCCTCCACGGTCGACGTCCCCGAGGCCAGGAGGGCGGCCCGGGCCGCCCTGAGGACCTCGTGGGAGCGGCCCTCGCGGACCACGATCCTGTCCCTGACCCTCCGGCTGGCCTTCCCGACAAGATCCAGGAGGAGATCGGCCGGCAGGGTGTCCGGCCTGGGGATCACGGGGACCAGGTCCGGGAAGGAGTCCAGGAGAAGGTCCACGGCCCCCAACATGGGCCCGGCCAGGCGCCTGGCCACGGCCTTGCGGCTCCCTGGAAGGACCGCCAGGACGTTGGACCAGGGAGGGAGGCCCAGGCCTCTCCTGGCCTCTTCCGGGGACAGCCGGAGGGGCAGCTCGTCCAGCAGGGGGTGGCCGACCAGATCGGAAGACAGGCCCTCCCGGTCGAGAAACTCCTTCTCGAAGGGAAAGATGACCGCCCGGCGGCTCACCAGCCTCCGGAGCCACCGAATCCGGCCCCGGCGCCAGGCCCAGACCTGTGGACAAATATAGTAGATGACCGGCACCCCGGCCCGGAAGGCGGCCCTGGCCAGGGCCTGGTTCAGGTCCGGGCTGTCGATGAGCACCAGGGCCCGGGGCCGCTCCGAGGAGACCAGGGACGCGAGGCGCCGCCTGACGGAGAGGATCCTCCGCAGGGACCCCAGGACCTCGGTGAGGCCCATGACCGCCGTCTCGCTGATGTGGGCCCGGAGATCCACCCCGGCGGCGGCCATCCGGTCGCCGCCCAGGCCAAAGAACTCCAGTCCGGTCCCGGACCTCCTGGCCTCGCTGGCCAGGGCCGCCCCGTGCATGTCCCCCGACAGCTCGCCGGCGCTAATCATTACCCGCAGGGACTCAGGCATCCGGGAGGCCCTTGCGGAACTCCCCGAGCCAGACCTCCGCCCCCGCCCCGAAGCCGACCACGGCCAGGCCGGCCTCGTCGGCCATGGCCAGGCACCTGTCAGGCTCGATCATGATGAGGCCGGAGGCGTCCAGGGCCAGGCCCGCCGCCCCGCACCCGGCCAGGACGGAAATGGTCTCCGGGCCGATGACCGGCAGATCCAGCCTGAGGTCCTGGCCGGGCTTGACGGCCTTGGCCACGGCCACCGGCTTGCGGCAAAGCGCGGCCCCCCGGCGGATGGTGGCGTCGGTCCCGTCAGCGCCCTCCAGGGCCACGGCGATGCGGTCAGAGACCACCACCGTCTGCCCGCAGTCCAGGCGGCCCAGCTCCTTGGCCAGGAAGAAGGCCAGCCTGAGCTCGGCCATGAGCCCCGCAGCGGGGGCCAGGGCACCGAGCTGCCCTTCCCTGACCAGAAGCTCAGGGACCAGCGAGGCCACCGAGACGACCTTGGGCCCCAGTGACTCCAGGTAGCCGGCCACGGCCCGCAGGATTGTGTCTGTCTGGAAATCCGCCAGCGACTCCATGATCCCGATGGCCACCTCGTCCGGGACGTAGGAATCTACGACGCTCCGGCGGCTGACCCCGCCGACGATGCAGAGCGGCCCGACCCCGTGCCCTACCAGGAAGCGGCCCATGGCCCCAATCTGGCCCAGGCCCACCTCCAGGAAGTGGTCGGCCAGGCCGTAGACGCCGGGATCGGTCTCCCCGGCAAGGCCTATGACCGCAAGGACGCGGCCCTGGGCCTTGAGGCGCCGGGCGGCCAGCAGCGGCAGGCCCTGGTTGCCTGCGATCAGGCCGACCGTCACGCCATCTGGCCCCGGAGCGCTCAACGGTAGACCCCGCGCTCGGAGTCGCGGTAGAACGCGGTCATGACCCGGACCTCGTCCGAGCCGGGGAAGGCGGCCTCGGCCTCGCCCAGGACCTCCTCCAGGGGCTTGTGGTTGTGGATTATCTTGTGGGCCCCCACGATGGCCTCGATGGCCTCAGGGGAAAAGCCGCAGCGCCTGAGGCCGACCAGGTTTGGGGTGACCACGATGTCCCGGTCCCTGACCCCGGCCACTATCATGAAGGGAGGCACGTCCTTCGCCGCCCCGGTCATGCCGCCGACGAAGGAGTGGCGGCCCAGCCGGACGAACTGGTGGACGGCCGAGGAGCCGCTGATGATGGCCTTCTCCTCGACCACGACGTGGCCGGCCAGGACGGCGTAGCTGGAAAGGATGACCCCAGGGCCCAGGCGGCAGTCGTGGGCCACGTGGACTGAGGCCATGATGAGGGCCTGGTCGCCGATGGAGGTCAGGCCGCCCCCGCCCTTGGTTCCCCTATGTATGGTGGTCGACTCCCTGACGGTGACCCTGTCGCCGATGACCAGCCTGGACCTCTCGCCGGCATACTTCATGTCCTGGGGGTCGGCCCCCAGGGAGGCGAAGGGGAAGACGCGGCAGCCCTGGCCGATGGAGGTGTCCTTGTCGATGAAGACGTGGCCCATTATCTCGGTTCCGGCCCCGATGGAAACCCGGGGCCCAATCAGGGAATATGGGCCGACCGAGGCCTGCGGGTCGATCTCCGACGAGGGGTCGACGATGGCGGTGGGATGGATGGCCATAAAGGGACGCTTGGCTCCTTGGGAAGGTATTTTGGCGGGCCCGGGAGCCGGCCTAGAAAGTCGCTGTCATCTCGGCCTCGGCCGTCCTCTGGCCCTGGACCCTGGCCCTGCCGGCCACCTTCCAGAGGCGGCCGCCCGAGCGGACGAAGCTGGCCTCCAGGTCCAGCCGGTCCCCCGGGACCACGGGCCGGCGGAACTTGACCCGGTCGCAGCTGGCGAAGTAGGCGATGCGGACGCCCAGATCCCCATCCCCATCCCCATCCCCATCCCCGCCGCCTTCCTTTTCCTTCCCGGCGATCCTTTCGCTGATATCGGGGGGCGCCAGGTCCCGATGATCCCGGAATGAGAAGTTCAAAAGGAGCATCGCCGTCTGGGCCATGGCCTCCAGGACCAGGACCCCGGGCATGACCGGGGTGCCGGGGAAATGCCCCCTGAAGAAGTCCTCGCCTATGGTCACGTTCTTGTAGGCGGAAAGGCTTTTCCAGGGCTCAAGGGCCACCACCCTGTCGACCAGGAGGAACGGCGGCCGGTGGGGGACGACGGCCATGATGTCATTGATGTCGTAGAGCGTGGCCAAGGCCTCTTTCGCCTCGTTAGCGGTCATGTCAAACCCTCTGCTCTCGCGGGCCCCCGGCCGGGCCCGTCTGGGGGGTGGCGCATGGGGGGAAGGCCGCCAGCCAAGGCCCGCCAGGCTGGACGTTCCGGATGGTCAATGTTCCGCCTGGAGTCAGGCCAAGGGAGGATTGGGGGCCCCAGGAACGGCCGCGGGAGCGGGTCTGGAGGCGGATGGATCCGCGGCCCCGGCCGGCCGGGGCCCCCTGGAAACGGGGACGGATCCGGGGTCAGCCCGAGGGCTTTTCCCGGTCCTCGGCCAGGGCCTCCCTGATGTCGTCCAGGGAGCGGCCCTTCATGAAAAGCCTCAGGAATTTCCGCCACTTGGGCAGATCGTTCTTCACGAGGATCTGGGAGGTGTACTCTTCCCGCTGGGGCCTGGCCGGGGTGCCGGTCCAGACGTCCCGGCCGGGCGGTATCTCGCCCAGGACGCCGCTTTGCCCGGCGATCACCGCGTCGTGGCCGATCCTGGCCCCGTGGTTCAGCCCGCTCTGGCCCAGAAGGAAGGCCCGGTCGCCCACCTGGCTGTGGCCGGCCGCCCCGACCTGGGCGACCACAACGCAGTCCTGGCCCACCTGGCAGTTGTGGCCAATCTGGACCAGGTTGTCAATCTTCGTCCCCCGCCCAATCACGGTGTCGGCCACCAGGCCCCGGTCGATGGCCGCCAGGGCCCCTATCTCCACGTCGTCGCCTATGCGGACGCCGCCCAGATGGGGATTCTTGTAATGGACGAGACGGCCCTGGCCTGGACAGGGCACCTGGTTGTAGCCGAAGCCGTCCTCGCCCACCACTGCGTTGGAATGGATCTGGCAGCGGTCGCCCACCCTGACCCCGAAACGCAGGACGGCCCCTGGATGGATCACGCAGTCCCGCCCCAGAGAGACGCCGTCGTCCAGAAAAACCCTCGGCCCCACCCTGGTCCCCTGGCCGACGGACACCCCGGCCCCCACGTAGGAGAAGGGCCCGAAGACCACCCCCTGGCCGATGTCGCAGGAGCCCCGGTCCTTGAAGAAGGGCTCGGCCGCCGCCCAGGGCGGGGAGAAGGCCTCGCCCTGGAGCCCCAGGATGACCGAAAAGAGGAGCCGTGGCTCGGAAAAGACCACCAGCGCGGGCCCGGCCCAGCCAGGGCCAGCCTCCTCCAGGAGGGCCGGGCCGACGATGACCGCCGCCGCCCCCAGTCCCCTGGCCTCCTCGAGGAATTCCCGCCTGACGGCGAAGCACAGGGCCCCCGCGGCCGCCTCGGAAGACGACGACAGGCCCGAGATGGCCACGGAGCCGTCCCCGACGATGGGGACGGCGGTCTGGCCGCCGGGACCGCCAAGCAGGGCCAGATCCCTGGCCAGCCTGTCCGAGGCCGGCCCGACCAGGTCCTGGAGGGCTATGGGGCTGGGGAGGCTAATCATGCGACGCTACCCAAACGGCTTTCTGTCCGGGCCGGCCGGCCAAGATGGCCCGGCCCGGGCGACGGCGGGATTCCCATCCGTATCTCCAGATCCACCGGGCCTTCGGCGGCTTACCTGTCCAGACCCTTGGTCACGTCGGCGGTGATGTCGGCCATGTCCACGAAGTAGAACAGCCCGCCCTCGCGGGCCTCCAGGACCACCTGGAAGCCACGTTCCTTGGCCAGGTTCTCCACGACGGCCCCGACCCTCTCCAGAAGGGGGCGCATGGTGTCGGCCTCGGCCTTCTGCATGTCGGCGGCGGCCTTCTGCTGCTCCTCGAGGTAGGAGTTGTACTCCTTGGCCAGATCGCCCCGCCTCTTCTCGAAGGCCTCATCGCTCAGCGTCGCGCGGGCCTTGTCAAGATCCTGCATCTTCTTTTCTATGTCCTTGGCCTTGGCCTCCAGGGTCTTCTTGTAGCCCTCGGCCTTGGTTTCCAGCTTCTTGGCCGCGTCCTTGCCCTTCTTCGAGTCAGCCATGACCTTCTGCAGATTGAAGACGCCCACCTGGCCCTGCTGGGCCCAGGCCCTCTGCAGGGGACAGAGAAGGACGATGGCCAAGGCCACGGCAGCCATGACAAAGATCGCTCTAAATTGACGCATGAAACCCTCCTACGTGGGACAAAAGCAATAAGTTATCCAAGACTCCCTCTCGAGCCTCTTCCGCATTCGGGACCATGGGCCCAGGCCAGCCGCCCGGCCGGGGCCCCAGCTTATCCGGGCTACAATACCACGACAGGGCCCGATATTAAAGATCTTCCGCAAAAAAATTAAACGCCAGGCTCCCTCTCGGGAGGGCCCGGCGGCGGTGCGGCCCGGCCAGTCGCCTGGGCTGGCCGGGAACAGACAAAAAATTCAAAGACACTATCAATATTGATAATTTGAGCTAATTATTAAATTTTAAATTCAATATCAGAAAAATATCACCTATACGGCGGATTTCCCATCTGGCTTCCGATTGCCCAAGGCCGCAACACTACCATTGGCGACACCGCCAGACGACCGGAGAGCGCTGGCCTATTTGATCTTACTGGCCCATCACTCTGAATTCAATCAGAAAATATCTGCCAAATCCTCCCCAAAAATGCTATACTTACCTCACAATCCCTGCGGGCCACTTGCCAAGGCCCAGGCCCCAGGAAGAAGGCAAGTTGGCCTTGCCGGTCTACCACTAGAAGCGAAAGGAGGACGCGGTGCCCACTACAAATGGCCGGAAGGACCAAGGTCGGATCAAGCCGGCGATCCTTTTGCTGGCCCTAGTCGCCATCGTGGGCCTGGCAGCCGCAGCGGCCGCCCAGGATGGCACCATGCCCCCCAAGGAACCGGACTACAGCCTTGAGGCCAACCCGGACGACACCCCCGGCCTGGCCAAACTGAAAGCCGCCCTCAGGCTCCTCTCCGCCTACACACAGGTCCAGGAAATCTGCCAAAAATGCTCCCAGCCCCAGATCCTCAAAGGCTACGCCCAGGCCAACGGCTCGACGTTGCCCCTGATAGTCAAGGCCATACAGCTTGGGGGCGGCCAGGACGACAAATGGAAGGCGGCGGTCAACGAGTCCACCAGGCAGGCCGTCCAAAAGGCCATGGCCGAGTCCGACTGCTCCAAGCTGATCTCCCTTGTCCGTGACGGCCACTGGAGCCTCTATTCCGGCCGTTTCGCTGAGGACTACAAGCTAGTCAAGGGCAAATAGGGGTAAGACGGACCATCTCCACACACCGGAGCGACCCAATGTCTTCGAGCCTTCCCGCCCTGCTGAAATGATGGCTTTTTTTATGACAATTTGATGAACTGGCGAAAAGTCAGTGGCTATTTGACCGACACCATTCATGAATGACCCAGGCCGGGAAGCCTTGCATGAACCGACTGGCGGAGGCCCCTGCCTCTTTCAGGGCTTTAAGGACGGCCAAGCCCAATTGAGGCCGGAAACCATGCGCTGGGCCCTAATCCGCCTGGTCTACGGGCCGGGGGTCTTGGTTAGCCGCAACACGCATGGCTTTAAAAGCTTCGCCTCCACGTTTTTGCGGGAACAGGGCTTCAATCCCGCTTGGATTGAAATCCAACTGGTGAATGGAGAGCTGAACAAAGTGATAGCCGGCTAGCCGGCTACCATCATGCCGTCCACATGCCCCAACGATAGGCCATGATGCAATCATGGGCCGATTATCTCGGCAGCTTGAAGGAGGTCCTTTCACCTTACGGCTGAATTCTAATTCTGCAGGGATTCAAGGACCGTCTTGGCAGGCCAAATCCTTTTTTCCGCAGCCAGCCGCAGTAACTTTTCCACCTCCGCGTAGTTCGCCGCAAGTCCCCGGCCTTGCCGATCCAGCGCTGCCAGGGCATCTTTGGCGTCATGATTTCTTTGACCCGCCGCCAATAGATACCATTTTATCGCCTCGGCATCGTTTTGCTCGACATTTTCCCCCATCTGGTACATTCGCCCAAGCCTAAGCTGGGCCACATTATACCCTTCTTCAGCCGAAAGGCGGAACCACTTCTCAGCTTCCGTCTTGTCTTCCACATCCACCCGGCCTCGCAAATACACATCTACAAGTGAGCTTAAGACATAGGTATATCCCTGCTCAAGCGCCAACCTGTACCACCTCACCGCCTCCGCATCGTCTTGCCCAACACCGCGCCCATATCTGTACAAAGTCCCAATCCGTTCCATCGCCTCGGTATCCCCCTGATCCGCCGCCAGCTCATACCATTTCAGCGACTCGTCATATTTGTCTAAAAATTCATATTGTCCTCCAAGCCCAGATTGCCCCTCCGCATCTCCTTGTTCCGCAGCCAGCCGGTACCATCGTATCGCCTCCACGTGATCGATATTGACGCCGCCCCCACCGCTACCGTATATCTTCCCCAGAAGGTTGGCCGCCTTCACATGTCCCTGGACCGCCGCGAGTTTGTACCACTTGGCTGCCTCAATAAAGTTTGTTTGGCGGTCATATTTTTGACCAAGTTTATATTGGGCCTCGGGCTCTCCTTTTTTCGCCGCGTTCTCGATGGATTCCGCTTCCTGCTGGCTTTTCAGGGCCGCCTTGGCTCGTTCATTCCCTTTTTCCGCGGCGAGCTTGAACCATTTCACCGCCTCTTTAACGTTTTCGTCACGCCAATATCTCGCCCCAAGCACATATAGCGCCTCCGCATCGCCGCTATTGGCCGCCAAATGGAGCCATTTCATCGCCTCCGTATTGTTCCGACTGACGTTGCGGCCATTTTCATACATTGACCCAAGAGCGATTTGCGCCTTCACATCCCCGCTTTCCGCCGCCTGTTTGATCCGCTTGGCCGCTTCAATTTCACTGGGATTGCATCCGTTTATGTATTCAGAACCAATTGGCGAATTAATACGACCATCACTGAACCTACGCGAGTACAAGCACAACACCAGGCGGTCTTCGATATCAGTCCCTATTCTGGCGGCTATGGTTCCTTTGTCGCCGTTTCTATGATTGGGGCCGCAGCTTGTGAAAACGAATCTAATAGGAATTTCTTCGCCTTGACGAACCCTGGCGTCAGATGTCCGTACGATCCTCACGATATTGGCAACAGTCGGTTCTATAAACTGCGCTGTATTGGCACCAGTCAATACAACTTCCGCAATCACATCCGCGTCAGGTGGCAGTTCGACTAACCCTTTCGCATCTGATGGGTTTTGGCCAAGATTGTCATCGTAAAGTGGTCGGTCATTGGCGTCAAAAAAAAGCGTGTCCTCCAGGTTTGGCCCTTGACAAGCATGTACTTGCGGCGATACAACCAGGAAACAAAATACAAAGGCGATGAGCTTGAGTGGCAGTCGAATCATTTCCGTCCTCCATAATTTTATAT
>JAISEK010000028.1 GCA_031264145.1 Deltaproteobacteria bacterium | reverse complement strand
GTTCAATGTGAACTTGATGAAAACGAATACTTGAATGGAATCAAAGTATCTGACAAAGAGCTCGAAAGCTTAAACATCAAAAATGCAAAATTTCATGGAGAATGGAACTACACCTTTTTTCCATGATTGTGTACAGTTATTTTTGCCCGGGCCCTTACGCCATCACGAATCTCTGCAGAGAAATCGTGGCCTCTTTCGGCGTAAATCCTTCTGCGGACATCTTCCGGCATGGAAACAAGGCTGTCGCCGATATACCACCACGCAATGCCGTCAACCTGTATCGGCAGCCCCAAGGGCCTGCTCGCAACTTCAATGGCGAGCACACGCTTGCCATTATCGCCATAAAGCTCAAAATCCACCCCGACACGCAGTTTGTCTTTCAAGCATGCGCGGGTGCGCTCTGGCTGCGGAAATGCGGATGAACCGACCACTTTGCGCGGACGTTTATCCGTCACACCAAGAACAAGTTTCCCTCCTCCGCAGTTTGCCAGCGCACAGCAGACTTCCAACGCGTCTTTGAGACTGTCCTTGGTCTTCCATTCTTTGAACTGCTAATGCTCGCCTTCTGGCGCATTCAGCAGTTGTTCTATAGTTTCGCGTCGCTTCATTTAGTTTCCCTCCGCTTGCTATGAGCATGACCGCCTTTCAATTCCGTTCTAGGAATTTATTGTGCCCATGTAAAAAACCCCCTGGAAAGCCTGAAAACGACCAGGTTTAAGACCTATTATCAAGCCTTTATTTTAGCAGATCTCAACAAAGCAGGCATTTTACATGAGCATCATCTTTTGTCCAGAACAAGCTCCCCTTCGTCATGGGTTATAGACATTGGGAGATAGCCAAGAAATGGGGCTTCAGGTTCAGGATATTCTTGACGCAGGGAGGAGGAGCGGGAAAGGTATTGGCCTGAGGCGGGCTCTTACGGGCACCGTCGCCCGGAAGCGGACCCGGCATCTGGGGAAGATGTCCAGGCCCCCGAGTTAAGCGGAAACTGGCCGCCAGGCCAGCCCAGGGATCCAGGCACTGGCCCGGCAGGTCAAAGGCCGATGGCCTTGCTGGCCAGGGCCGCGAAGCCAGGCCGCGCGTCCTGGGCCTCCATGGCCCGCAGGGCGGCCGGGATGTCGGCCTGGGTCTTGAGGGAATTGATCTCCCTGGCCTGGCCCCGGGTGAAGAAGGCCGTCTTGACCAGGAAGTTGAGGTCCCCCTGGACTGGCTGGAAGTAGACCCATCGGCCGAAGACCACCACGGGCATGAAAAGGCCCTTGTCGGCCAGTTCGCCCATGGCCTTGGCCGGGTTCAGGAAATGGTTCATGTTCTTGTTGAGGAACCTGATGTCCTTGGGGAGGACGTTGCGGAGCCTGAAGCTCTCCACCACGACGTCCCGGCCCAGGGACGGGTCATGGGCGCACATGCCGCCCTTGATGGGCCGG
This sequence comes from Deltaproteobacteria bacterium, assembly GCA_031264145.1. Lineage (GTDB taxonomy): Bacteria > Desulfobacterota > Desulfarculia > Adiutricales > Adiutricaceae > JAIRNQ01. Next base: position 46,242 of record JAISEK010000028.1, on the reverse strand, counting down.
TCCCGGCAGTTCCGGGAGATCTCCATCATCATGCCGTAGCCCGATCGTCCCAGGCGGACGGCCAGGCCCAGGCCGTCGAGGTCAAGGGCCCCGGACAGGTAGTCCAGGTCCTCGACGTTGGCGGAGGCCAGGTCCCAGTACTCTGAGAGGCGGGAAAGGAAATCGGCCCGACCCATGAAGGAGGGCCGGCCGCCGCCGTCGAGGCGGAAGATCTGCCGATCCATGGTCTTCTGCATGGCCATGTGCCCGTGGTTGTGGAGGCGGCGGGGCGACGTCGGGTCAAAGGACCACCCGCCCCCTGGGGCCCTCCCCAGGCCCGGGAAGGACGACTGGGCCATGAACCAGATGTTCCCCAGGGGCACGATGGACGACAGGGCCCTGGCCACCTGGGAGGACATCCTCTGGATGCCGTCCTCGGAGGCGATGAGGAGGAAGGTCTGCCGCTGCAGGACCTTGGCCGGGTCCAGGCCCGACTCCCGGGCCAGGTCCTGGATCTCGAGGACCAGCTGGATGACGTGCCTCAGGCCCAGGGAGACCGGCCTCAGGCCGGCCCAGGAGCCGGACTGCCCAAAGCTGGCGGCCAGGTCGGCGGGCTTAAGGAAAAACTTGGGGCCCAGGTCCAGGCGGGTGGCCTCGCCGGCGGCCGGATGCTCCCACAGGACGCGGCCCTCGAGGACGGCCCGGCGGCCCATCTCCCTCTGGCTGGCGTGGCTTTCCAGCTCCCTTATGGACTCGGGGGGCCCCAGGCTCTCCAGGCCGGGGTAGACGTTCAGGTCGTCCGCGGCCTCGGCCACCTCGGCCGGGCTCCCGTAGTCGGCCAGGACCTCGTTGGCCAGCCTCAGGCAGCTTTCCAGGTAAAGCCTGGGATTGTCTGGTCTGATGAGGGGCATCAGGATTGGGCTCCCGGCAGAGGTTTTTTAGGGGCTACTCCACCAGGGTCTTGGAGAATATCTCCATGGCCGCCGCCACGGCCGGGTTGGTCTCGGCCAGCACCGAGGTCGGCCGGCCGGCCTGGTCGGTGTCGTAGATCGCCGGATCGTCGGGGATGACCCCGGCCAGGACCATCGGCTCGCTCTCGATGATGGCCATGACCTCGGCCGGGACCTGGCCCCGGTTGCGGTTGAGGATCAGGTACTTGTGCTTGATGGTTATCTTGAGCTCGTCCACCAGGCGCCAGATGCGCAGGGCGGCCGTCAGGCCCCTGCGGGAGGCGTCGGAGACGACGTAGAAGATGTCCATGTACTTGGCCGTGAGGCGGGAGATGTGCTCCATGCCGGCCTCGTTGTCGATGACCTGGTAGGGGTAGTTCTTGAAGGTCTTGTCCAGGACCCCGGAGAGGACGGCGTTGGCGGCGCAGTAGCAGCCCGAGCCCTCCGGCTGGCCCATGACCACCAGGTCGAAGTCGTCGCCCTCGACGATGGCCTCCTGGGTCCTCATCTCGATGAGGGTATCCTTGGTTATCGAGACGTCGCCGACCGAGCCCTTCATCTCCTCCCTGGCGTCGCTCAGGGTACGGTCGTAGGTCATGCCCAGGACATCGGCCAGGTTGGCGTTGGAGTCGGCGTCGACGGCCAGGATGGGCACCTTGCCCTTCCGGGCCAGATATCGGACGGCCATGCCGGCCAGGGTGGTCTTTCCAGTGCCGCCTTTGCCGGCCATGCCAATTATAAGGGACATTTTTATCTCCATCCATCTAATCGCGTTCAGGGTTTTCGGAAACGGCGCGGGCCATCCAGGGCCGGCCGACGGGGCCCACGGCCCCTAGAACTCCAGGTTTCTGGGGGTCCGGGGGAAGGGCTGCACGTCCCTTATGTTGTTGACCCCCGTAAGGAGCATCAGGAAACGGTCAAAGCCCAGGCCGAAGCCCGAGTGGGGGGCGCCGCCCCAGCGCCTGGTGTCCAGGTACCACCAATAGGCTTCCCTCGACAGGCCAAGTTCGTCGAGACGCCGGGAGAGGACGTCGAGCCTCTCCTCCCGCTGGCTGCCGCCTACCAGCTCCCCGACCCTGGGCACCAGCATGTCCATGGCCGCCACGGTCCGGCCGTCATCGGAAAGGCGCATGTAGAAGGGCTTGATCGAGCTGGGGTAGTCGTGGACGATGACCGGGGCCCCCACGGCCTCGCAAAGGAATCGCTCGTGCTCGCTGGCCAGGTCGCAGCCGTAAAAAGGCCGGAAGGCGAAGCCATCGCCGCTCCCAGAGAGCCGGTCGATGGCCTCGGCGTAGGGCATCCGGACATAGTCGGCCTTGGCCAGGGCCTCAAGGCGGCCGAGGAGGCCTTTCTCGACGAAGCGGTCGAAAAGCTCCAGGTCGGGCAGGCAGCGGTCAAGGGCGTAGGCCACCAGAAACTTGACCAGGTCCTCGGCCAGGGCCATGTCGTCGGCCAGATCGAAGAAGGCCGCCTCCGGCTCGATCATCCAGAACTCGGCGGAGTGCCTAGCGGTGTTGGAGTTCTCGGCCCTGAAGGTCGGCCCGAAGGCATAGATCCGTCCCAGGGCCAGGGCCAGGAGTTCCCCCTCCAGCTGGCCCGAGACGGTCAGGGAGGCGGGGCGGCCGAAAAAATCCTCGTCTGCCGGGGACGCCGGGCCCTCCGGCAGGGTGGTGACCCTGAAAAGGGCCCCAGCGCCCTCGCAGTCGTTCCCCGTAATGATTGGGGTGTGGACGTGCAGGAAGCCGCGACCGCGGAAAAAATCATGCACCGCCCAGGCCATCTCGCCGCGAAGGCGCATGATGGCCCCATATTTGTTGGTCCTGGGCCTGAGATGGGCAATTTCCCTCAAATATTCATCGGTGTGGCGTTTTTTCTGAAGCGGGTAGTCCGGCCCGGATGGACCGACCACCTCCAGATCCCTGGCCACCAGTTCCCACGCCTGGCCCTGGCCCTGGCTGGGGGAAAGATCGCCCCTGACGCGGACCGCCGACCCGGTGGCGGCCTCCCTGGCCTTCTCCGCCAGTCCGGCACCATCCAGGATGACCACCTGGAGGTTCCTGAGACAGGAGCCGTCGTTGAGCTCCAGAAAGGAAAGACCCTTGGCATCCCGCCTGGTCCTTACCCAACCCTGCGTGGACACGTCGGCCAGGGGGCCCTGGCTGGCCAAAAGTTCCTTTATAGAGGGCCTGTCCGAGGCATTGTAGTTGCTCAAGTGGCCTCCTGGGCGGGAAGGGGATGGCCAAAGCGCATCCCTTTCGGTGACCGGGATAACGATTTTGGGCACCTTGCGGGCCCGTCTAAATTCTAATCATCGCCAGGCGGGCTGTCAACCTGGGCGGCGAATGCGGAAATTCCAAATCCTGAATTCCCGACCCGTGGGCCTGGGACATTTTATGACCTACAAAGCTCAACTCAATGCCAACGACTTGAGGCAGTCTCAGCACGCATGACGAGTGATCAAACGTCTTGCTGCCCCGTAAACAGGCACCAGGAACGAACACCATTTTTTTCATATCTGAGAGCGGGGCACCTTAAGTTGTTGACATTGGCCCGAGTGTCCATGGCTATTTATTGTTGACAGTGATAATTGACTCCCAGATCTTTTGCGACAAGCCCATAATATATGATTTGGAGTCATCATTATGTTTAATTACTCCAATTATATCCATATAAATACATATAAGTCATGTTATTGCTGAATCTAAATATTTTATGTAGTCTTTCCATATTGAAACTCCATCGATATCAGGATAAAGAAAAAAATAGCTTCTTAAAATGGTGTTTTAACATTTTTTGTTGGTATATTTAGTAGCAATATTTGCTAAAAAACCAATATACGAACTATGATTAATATTTGCGCTATCTAAAAACAAAAAATTGCTGAAATTTCAATATCAGAAGATAATATAATATCATTAAGCATAAATAGCCAAATTACGTGGCAAATTGAGTTGGTTCAGGTTGCTGATTATACCCGGTCCAAGTATAAGCTGACAAGAATACGGAGGCCCAATCAAGATAATAATCTTTCTTTTCAAGAAGATATTCTTCAGGATCATCAAAAGATACGGTTTCTGGTAACACTTCTGTAAACGCAAGTCCAAGAAACCCATGCTCAGATTTGATTATTATATCCAACCCGAAGACCATTTTTTTATGTCTGTCATAGCCGTAAAACATGCTCATATCGGCAGCTGAGCCAATAATCTGGCTTATATCTTGATTAGACCTTTTTGTAATTTCCCAGCTAATTGATCCTCTTCCTTTTCTAGGGAGTGGGCTATTATGTGCCAATTTTTTTTACTATCTGCTGATTTATCAACAAATCGTTCTGTAAAATCAATGGAAATATCATTTGTTAGCTGTTCTGGGAAAATAAGAATTGATATAGGCGCAGTAAGAAACATATAATTAGGCACTTTAAAACTTATTTCTCCTAAATACCAAATTGTAAACGGTTCATTGACTTCAGCCGGTTTAATTAAATCAGTCTAGTATTTATTATAATTAAATGCCTTTTCATGATAGCGACTAAAGTCTCGATGGCAAATCAAAATTGCCATCCATATATTCAAAGTTGTTATGATAATTTTAAAAGTCATTTCTCATTTCCACTTGGGAAATTAAGGGAATATATAGCTCTATTAATAAAATTTGACGCCTGACACCTTACCAGATACAATGATCTAACTTAATATTTTGCTGTTCTATTATGGACTATATCAAAATGTTTAAAATAGAATGATGCTAAACACGCTTATCAGAAGATATAAACAATAAAATATATATGATATTTAATTATTTTAGTAATATTAAAGAATATCAACATTTATTTGATGAACTTGCCTATTATGACACTATGATTGTCTATTTGTACCATCATAATATCATAGTTTCTCGAACTAGGCTAATGGGTAGTCCTCATAATCACTAATTACAACTGGCCTGGGGCGCGATCCTGGGGGATCCGGCCCTCCCCGGTGAGGGCGCTGGTCCACTTTCCGTTGAAAATCTGCTCCCAACGGCGTAAAATCACCTCTCCACCGGCTGGGACGCCAGCCAACAAACTAAAGGAGCCATGCAAAGTGGTCATTCCCTGGGGTTCCCTGGTCAACGCCGGGGCCATAGTGGCGGGCGGGACGATGGGGTTGTGTCTGGGCGGGCTGATCCCCGAGCGGGTGCGCCGGGTCGTCTTCCAGCTCTTCGGCCTGTTCCTGGTGCCCATCAGCCTGGGCATGATAGGGAAGAGCCCCAACCTCATTCTGGCCATGATGTGCGCCATTCTGGGCGGGGGCCTGGGCGAGGCCCTGCGTCTGGGGCAGAGGCTGGAGGGGCTGGGCGACCGGCTCAAGAGGGCCCTGGGCTCGAAGAACCCCCACTTCACCGACGGCCTGATCTCCAGCTCCATCATGGTCTGCGTCGGGGCAATGGCCATCGTGGGCTCGCTGGAGGAGGGCCTGGGACAGGGCCGGACCACGGTCTACACCAAGACCCTGATCGACTTCTTCGCCGTGGCCGTGCTGGCCTCCCGCCTTGGGGCCGGGGTCATCCTGAGCTCCGTGCCCCTCCTCGTCTACCAGGGCCTCGTGACCATGGCCGCCGGTGCCCTGCAGCCGTTCCTGACGGGGCCCATCGAGGCCTGCCTGTCGGCCACTGGCGGGATCATGGTCATGGGGATTGGCGTCAACATGCTGGGCCTGAGGCCGCCCGTCCCCATCTCCAGCGTCCTGCCGGCCCTGGCCCTGGCCCTGGTCCTGCCCGCCATCCTCGGCTAGCCGCCCGCCAGCTGGCCCGAATCTCCCCTACCTTACCGTGACCAGCCTGTAATCCCGCCGGCCCAGGCCGATCTTTTCGGCATGCTCGAGCTGGGATCGCCAGTCGGTGCCGGGGTGGATCCTTTTGAAGAGGTCCCCCCCGCCGCCCGGCCGCTCATCGACGATGGAGCCCGCCAGGGCCACGGCCCGGTTGACGGCCTCGATGGAGGCCGCGTCGACGGCCACGGGGTCGGGGCCGGCGAAGATGCCCAGGTCCGGGACCACGGCGGCGTCGTTCTCCGAGTGGCAGTCGCAGAAGGGGGAGACCTGGTTGACCACGTTCACGTGGAAACAGGGCCGGCCCTGCACCACGGCCTTGGCGTACTCGGCCATCTTGCGGTTCAGGCCGTCGTTGGCGCTGTCCCAGTCGATGACGATGGCGTTGTTGTTGCATGTCCCCAGGCAACGGCCGCAGCCGGCGCAGAGCCCCTGGTCGATTGAGGCCTTCCTCTTCTGGAACGAGATGGCCTTCTGGGCGCAGAATTTGGCGCAGACGCGGCAACCGACGCAGAGCGAGGGGTCAACCTTGGGCTTGCCGTCGTTGTGCATGGCCATCTTGCCGGCCCGGCTGCCGCTGCCCATGCCCAGGTTCTTGATGGCCCCGCCGAAGCCGGTCAGCTCGTGGCCCTTGAAGTGGTTCAGCGAGACCACGGCGTCGGCGTCCATTATGGCCCGGCCTATGAGGGCGGTCTTGAGGATGAGGCCGCCCTCTATGGGCACCTCCACGTCGTCGGTGCCCTTGAGCCCGTCGCCGATGATGACCTGGCAGCCGGCCGAGGCCGGCCAGAAGCCGTTTTCCTGGGCAGCCTCGAGATGGGCCAGGGCATGGGTCCGGCGGCCCACGTACAGGGTCCCGCAGTCGGTCAGAAACGGCAGCCCTCCCAGGCCCCTGATCCTGTCGGCCACGGCCTTGGCGAAGTTGGGCCGCAGGAAGGCCAGGTTGCCCGGCTCGCCGAAATGGATCTTGATGGCCACGAACTTCCTGTCCAGGCCCAGGGAGCCAAGGCGGGCCTTGTCCAGGACCCGGCCCAGCTTGTTGAGCAGGCTATCGCCAAGCCCGCAGCGCATGTCGGTAAAAAAAACTTCTGATTTGGCCAAACCAAGCCTCCCTTTTGGTTTCAAGACCTCATTTTAAAAACAATGTCACGCATTGACTTTAAAATAAAGTCCGAAGCAGTACATCATGATTAAATCAACACGGACACGCCTATCCGGGCCAAGGCCGGGAACAAGGGGCCAAAGCCAGGAGGGACGCGTCCCCGGAATGCTCAGGCCAGCAGCCTGGCCATGGCGTCGGCGGCCAGGAGGCCCCTGGGCGTGGGCCTGAGCCTAGGGCCGTCGCTTACCAGAAGGCCGTTGGCGATCAAGTCGTCCAAGGCCCCCGAGGGTTGGACCAGGCCGGCGGCCAGGCCCTCGGACAGCCGCAGGCCCAGCATGATCTCCTCGAGGCGGATCTGCCCTGGCGACAGCTCCTCCATGAACTCCAGGGGCCGGCGGCCGGCGCCCAGGGCCGCGGCCCAGCGCCTGACCGAGGCCTGGTTGGCCCAGCGCCTTCGGCCGTCGAAGGAATGGGCCGAGGGGCCCAGGCCCAGATAGGGCTCCCGGCGCCAGTATTTCAGGTTGTGGCGGCAGACGGCCCCGCCCCTGGCGAAATTGGAGACCTCGTAGCGCTCGAAGCCCCTCATGGCCAGGGCCTCCCCCGTCAGGAGGAACAGCTCCGAGGTCGCCTCCTCGCCCGGCAGCCTGGGCGCCAGGCCGGCGGCCAGGGCCCTCCCCAGCGGGGTGCCGGGGGCGGGGCTCAGGACGTAGGCCGAGACGTGGCTGGCCCAGGAGGCGGCGGCCTGGTCGAGATCGGCGGCCCATTCCTGGGGGGTCTGGCCGGCATGGGCGAAGATGAGATCGAGGCTCAGTTCCAGGCCCGCGGCGGCCACGGCGGCGATGGCCTCCCGGTTGTCGGCCGGCGTATGGTTGCGGGACAGGCTGTCGTTGAGCCAGCGGGCATTGAACGACTGGACCCCCAGGGAGACCCGGCTAAGGCCGACGCCTTTCCAGGACCTGGCCTTCCCCTCCGTCACGTCCTCGGGGTTGGCCTCGATGGTGGCCTCCGCGCCGGGGGCCAGGGGGAGCCTCCCCAGGATCTCGAAGAGGGTCCCGAGATCGTCGGCGGTCAACAGGCTGGGGCTCCCCCCCCCGAGGAACAGCGTCTCGAAGGGGCCGGGGAAGGAGGGGGCCAGAAGGCCCACCTCCCGCTCCAGGGCCCCGAGCCAGGCCGGGATCAGGTCCAGGGCCGAGATCGAGTAGAAATCGCAGTAGGGGCACTTGCGGGCGCAAAAAGGGACGTGAACGTACAGTCCTGGGAGCATGTCGGATCCCTGCCATGGTTTGGGGCCGGAGACGGTGGCCAGAGGGGGCCTACTTCAGCCTCTGGGCCAGGCCGGCGGTGACCAGGAAGACCTGGCCCGCCTCCCTGGCGATCAGCTGGTGGGCCAGGCCCGAGAGATCCCTGAACAGGCGGCCAAGGGCCTCCATGGGCACCAGGCCCCCGCCGACCTCGTTGGAGACTATGATGACCGGGCCCGGCCGGGCCATGGCCGCCTGGACCAGGGCCTCCACCCTGGCGACGATGGGCCCGGTCCGGTCCTCGCCCTGGCCGATGGCCAGCAAGTTGGACAGCCACAGGGTCAGGCAGTCCACCAGGACCGGGGCCTCGGGCATGGCCCTGGCCATGGCCCCGGCTGGATCCAGCGGTTCCTCGATGGTCCGCCAGTCCTTGCCGCGTTCGGCCTGGTGGCAGCGGATCCTGGAGGCCATCTCGCCGTCCAGGGACTGGGCCGTGGCCAGATAGAAACGGGGCGGGGGAAAACCCTCGGCGTGGGCCAGGGCGGCCTTGGTCTTGCCGCTCTTGGCACCTCCCAGATACAACACTATTTCGCCCATGGCAGTCTTTCCGTCACCAGGGTCCTGGGCCGGGGGCGACGGCCCCTCGGCAACGACCCGGAAAAAATATGGGCCGTGGCCCGGGATAACCTAAGGATGGTCGCCAAAGCGACGATGGCCGGCGCGAAAAGTCAGGGTGTCGCAAAGCCATGCGGCGGCAAATCTTTGGGAAAAAAATTGCCTTTAGGTCCCGACCAAGGATCTCGGGCACCTGGATTTCGTTACCGGGGCTGGGGCTATGGCATGCGGCACGGGGCTTGGCTTTGCCCCATTTTAGCGAATAAGGCCGCGATTGACAAGAGACCCGCCTACGCGCGTCTATGGCCGCTGCGGCCAACCGCCGGAAAGACACTGACAAGAGAGACGATGCATGGGCCACCGTCGAACGGCACCCTGTCCTAGGTGTTTATAGCCTTGTCCACGCCAATGGACAGAATAACAGATACACTTACAATGTCAATGATCCTGGTAACAGTCACCAAGCATTACTTTTGGGTTATATCCTGTCCTTTTCAGTCGATGTTAATTTCCTCCAGTGGGCAGGCAGGCCCCGGTTTTGAGCCAATAACGTCAATTTTTTCAAACAATATTAGACATGGCCCAACCGATGAACTATAATTGTCCCGAACCAGGCCAGCGGACCGCCATCAGCCATGTTGGCCAGGCCGCCCTCAGCCAGTTCAAGACGCACTCGCCCGGCCCCAAGCGCCTGACGACCATCACGCCCCAGCGGCCCTCAGGGAGGTTTGAAGACGATGGCTGAAATCAAGAGAACCCTTAAACCGGAAATAATGCTGGAGGAGAACGCCCAGCAATTCAACAAGCTCGTAGCTTCCGGCACCCACCCCGACACGGCGGGCAAGAACCTGAGCGATCTGGACCTGCGGGCCTTCAACCTGTCCACAGCAGACCTTTCCGGCTGCTACATGCGGGGGGCCAACCTGTCCGGATTGGACCTCTCCGGGGCCAACCTTGACGGCGCGAGCATCAAAAACGCCCACATAAGCGGCTGCCTGTTCCCCAGAGACCTGTCGGCCAGCGAGATCCATCTCTCGCTGACCTACGGGACACGCCTGAGGCAGCCGGACCGGGACGAGTAGCATCCAGCGCAGGCTGGCCGCCGGCCCCTCCCTCGCCGCGGCCTTTCCTGGACCGCCCCGCGAGAGGCCGACCGAACGGCACCCTAACCAACGCCCAGACCTCCACAGCCCCGGGGATGGGGATTCTGGGCCAAACCTAAGCGGACGACCGCGCGGGAGAGAAAATGGAGAGACGTTTTTTCCCTTCCATAGGAAAGGAGATCTCGCTTTTGGGGTTCGGCCTGATGCGCCTTCCGACCCTGAATGGCGATCCCAGGTCCATTGACCACGAGACAGCAGAGAAGATGGTCGACCTGGCCCTGGCCTCCGGCATAAACTATTTCGACACCGCCTACATCTATCACGACGGCCACAGCGAGCCCTTCGCCGGAAAGGCCCTGTCCCGCCATCCCAGGGACTCCTACAACCTGGCCACCAAGATGCCCACCTGGCTCCTGGGCGGCCTGGATCGGGCCAAGGAGATCCTGGACCAGCAGCTGTCCTTCCTCCGGACCGACCACATCGACTTTTACCTGGTCCACAACCTTACCCAGGACAACTTCCGCATCCTCGAGAGGATCGGCCTGTACGACTTCCTCAGGAAAAGGAAGGAGGAGGGGGTGATTGCCCGCCTGGGCTTCTCCATGCACGACGGCCCCGAGCATCTGGAGATGCTCTTGGGGCGGTTCCAGTGGGACTTCGCCCAGATCCAGCTCAACTACATAGACTGGGAGTCACTCAAGAGCGGCCAGCTTTACCAAAGGCTGTCCGACAATGGCGTCCCCGTGGTCATCATGGAGCCGGTCAGAGGCGGTGCCCTGGCCCAGCTGCCGGCCGAGGCCGCCGGTATCCTCAGGGCCCACGACCCGGCGGCCAGCCAGGCCTCCTGGGCCCTCCGCTATGCCGCCTCCCTCCCAGGGGTCATGACCGTCCTGAGCGGCATGACCCTGCCGCCCCAGCTTGAGGACAACCTGGCCACGTTCAATGATTTCAAGCCCCTGGACCAGGAAGAGATCGAGGTCCTCGGCAAGGCCGCCGTCAGCTTCAGGCTGGCCAACCCCATCCCCTGCACCGGCTGCGGGTACTGCATGGACTGCCCCTCCGGGGTCAACATCCCGGTCAACCTGGCAATCTACAACCACTACAGCACCTTGTCCCTGGAAAACCAAGAAGTGGCGAGGTTGGTCTTCGACAACGAGTACAGGGCCCTCAAGGAGAGCGAGACGGCCGCCAACTGCGTCTCCTGCGAGGAGTGCGTGGGCCATTGCCCCCAGAGCATCGTCATCCCCGGGGAACTCGAAAAGGTGGCCGCGCTGGCCAGCCAACCAGCGGGGGCCTGAGCCATGGGGCCGGTCTTCCCGAGCTGGCGCCGGGCGCCTGTTCGGGAAGACCCTCGGCCACGGGGCCGGACCGAGGGTTTCGCCCTCGGCCCACAGTACCCTCCCGTGATTCTCCATCCCATTTGCCTTAACGCAACCCAATTTTCATCAATATCCCCATAACGAAAAAAGTTATATTGATTTAAATTTATAATTTTTTAATATTTGATATTATATTCTAAATTAATTTTATAAGGCTAATATATGACTAAAAATAAATTTAAAGACAATATAAATAAAAATTTACAAGAATACCTCAACAGCGAGGTACCCGCCTCGGTCCAGAAGGAATTATTGGGCAGGATCCGCCAGCAAGCTGCGGAAGGCGACGCCATCGCCCAGTTCATCCTTGGCGACGCGCTCGAGGCGGGTGAAGGCCCGATCCCCAAGGACACCGGGATGGCCGCGAAATGGATGCTAAAGGCAGCCAGGCAGGGCATGCCCGAGGCCCAATTCCGCCTGGCCGCCATGTACTTTTCCGGGGAAGGCCTCGGCCTGGACCTGGGCAAGGCACTCAAGTGGTTCCGGCAAGCCGCCCTCCTTGGCCACGCGGCCGCGCAGTTCCAGGTCGGGGGCATGTACATGGATGGCCTGGGGGTGCCACAGGACAAGGCCAGGGCCTCGCGGTTTTTCAGGAAGGCCGCCGAGAACGGCCACGCGGCGGCGCAGCATAACCTTGCCTGCCTGTATCTTCTGGGCGATGGCGTCCCGATGGACAAGGCCGAGGCCGCGGGATGGTTCCGCCGGGCCGCCGACAATGGCCTGGCCGAGGCCCAGGTCAACATAGCCCACCTGCACATGGTGGGCGAGGGCGTCCCGATGGACAAGGCCGAGGGCGAGAGGCTGTTCCGCCTGGCGGCCGCCCAGGGCCATGCCACGGCCCAGCTCTACCTTGGCCGCATGTGTCTTGAGGGCGACGGCGTTCCGCGGGACATGGCCGAGGCCGCGAGGTGGTTCCTTCTTGCCGCCGGCCAGAACCTGGCCGAGGGCCAGTATGAGCTTGGCCGAATGTATCTGGATGGCGAAGGCGTTGCCCAGGACAAGGCCGAGGCCGCGAGGCTGTTCCGCCTGGCCGCCGTCCAGGGCCATGCCAAGGCCCAGCGCTGCCTTGGCCGCATGTGTCTTGAGGGCGACGGCGTTCCGCAGGACAAGGCCGAGGCCGAGAGGCTGTTCCGCCTGGCCGATGGGCAGGGCCATGAACCGGTGAGGAAGGCAATCGAAATGTCGGAAATGTAAGGATGAGAGCCAGGATTGTCCAATGACAATGGATGGCTCGTCTGGAGGTGGGAATGAATATGAAAGCCGAAATCAGCCTGGGCTTTAATGGCGAGAACTTGATTTTCATGTCCATGTCTCCGTTGGGCGTGATGCCATATACATTTTTAGGCAATCATTGCTTGATTTATTGTCGATATAAAAATTATAGTTACCATTATTATATATAAAATTTATATATTTCTAGTTTGTTATGGTGATTAATACTGTATAAATCATACCAATTTCTACTTTACAATATATTAAATATTGTCAAAACCAAAAAAATGCTTATTGGGCTTACCTACCTCCGATATTGCTAAAATAGGGCCAGACCCAAAAGTAGCAAGGCTACATTGTAGCAAAGCAACTCATCGTCGCAAAGATGATGGCTTGGTAAAAAGAAGGCTCGGTGGGTCTGGCCTCCGTCTCGTCTGCCAGTCTTAACGGTGAGATTGAATCGTGGGTCTGGAATGGCACTATTACATTCAGGCCAATTCCGGTTCTGGATCGGGCAGCCTAGTACCTTGTTTTTCTTGGAATATCGGATAATAACGGCTCAATTTACTCAGTATCGACGTAGGCCTGGTCAGATTAATCCGAGGCATCTACAACCCGTCAAATCAAGAAAAACAAAGTACTAGCTGTTTTCATTTGCACGGGTGGAATATTTTTACCCAAGTGATCGCTAAACCCAGAACGAGATTATCCCAAACCATCCCCTGGCCGCCTCCCCTCCCGAAACCCAGGCCCCGGCGGCAGGGCCGCCGGGAAAACCAACGCTGACCACAATAGCCACAATAAACACAAATATTTACTTTATTTAGAAATAATTAAAGTAAAGCGTAGAAAAGATATTTTATTATCTTAACAGGACATCATATTCAAGCCCAAACCGCCGTGCCCCCTTGCGGAAAGCCGGCCCCTGGCCCGGATCGGCACTCCATCCCCATCCGCCTAGGCGGACCCAAAATAACAATTTTGCAAGTGATGTCCTGACGTTAACCATATTTAGCTTCAGGCACAAAAAATGCAAAGAACTTTTTTGACACGGCCCAACCCAAGTTGTATAATCTGGACATATCCGGCAGTTGATCTTGGGCCTAGACGGGCCAGGGGGCCATGTCGGCTAGCGATGAACCCAAGCTGCCAATCGCCACGTTCCAATAGTCAAAAGTTTGGTCCACGAGCCGTGTCCAGAGTCAGATTCCTCACCCTATGCTCCATAGCCGTCCTGGTCATCATGTTGGGGGTGCTCCTGTGGAACGCCAAGAACCTAAGCGGCTTCAAGCTCGGTAGTCTCCAGGACATGTTGCCGGCCAACGTGGACATGCGCCTCGGCAACCTCGTCCTGAGCGAGACGGGGGCCAACGGGCGGACCATGTCGGTCCAGGCGGCCAACGCCCACTACTACAAGGACGACGATTATTTTCTGCTCTCAGAGGTCAAGGCCGACATAGAATCCAATGGCAGCAGTTACAGGATCTCGGCGGAGACGGGTCGTTACGAGCCCACGCAAAAATTGGTCCTCCTAACCGGATCGGTCAAGACTTCCGATAACCTGGGGCGGATCATCACCAGCCCCAGGATGGAGCTCGACATGGACTCAGGGACCTTCTCCAGCCCGGAGGCCTTCTGTCTCGAGGATCCCGGCCTCAGCCTCTCGGGCAAGAGCTTCCAGTACAACACCTCCTCAGGCCAGCTGGAGGTCGAGGGCCGCGTCTTCATGCTGATTACCCAGGATGGCCCGACCGGCCGGACCCAGGGGCCAGAACGCGGGCCTGGCCAAGCCAGCTAGCTTCAGGTATATCGTTATGATATCTCGGAAAACAATTCTTGGAATGCTCTGTCTGGCCTTGTCGCTGACGGGCCTCCCTGGCCTGGCCCTGGCCGTCGACACCCCCTTGGGCAACAGCAGCGGGCCCATATCCATCTCGGCCGACAGGATGACCTCGGACGACAACAGCCGCATCGTCACCTTCAGCGGCCGGGTAATCACAAGGCAGGACGATCTCATAATCACCTGCGACCTGATGAGGGTCCACTACCAGCCTGCTGGCGGCCAGCCAGGCGACACCGGCGGCCAGGCCCCGGCCGCCGGGACCGACGCGGCCCAGGCGCCGCCCCTGGCGCCCCTTGCCGCCCAAACGGCCTCCGCCGACCCCTCCCCCGCTACCCATGGCGGCAACCCTGGCACCACCCCCCTGGACGGCGGGCAGGAGATCTACAGGATCGACTGCGAGGGATCGGTCAAGATCCAGCAGCGCGATCGGCTGGCCGTGGGCCAGAAGGCCCTGTATCTGGCCAAGTCTGAGCCGCGCCGCCTGATTCTGACCGGGGACGCACGGGTCTGGGAGGCCGGCAACTCGGTGACCGGCCATCAGGTCATATACTACCTGGATCAGAACCGCAGCCAGGTAGAAAGCAGGGAAAACCAGAGGGTAAGGGCCTTCTACGACGAGAACGGCCGGCCACGGTGAGTTCCCCCAGGCATCTAGCCGCCTCCGGCCTGGTCAAGGGCTATGGGGCCAGACGGGTGGTCGACGGGGTCGACATCTCCCTGGGCGTGGGCGAGATTTGCGGCCTGCTTGGCCCCAACGGGGCCGGCAAGACCACGACCTTCTACATGCTGGTGGGCCTGATCCCCCCCGACGCCGGCGTGGTCCTCCTGGACGACCACGATCTGACGGAGTGGCCCATGTACAAAAGGGCCAGGATGGGCCTGACCTACCTCCCCCAGGAGCCATCCATCTTCAGGCGCCTGACCGTAGCCGACAACGTCATGGCCATCCTGGAGACCCTTGATCTTGACCGCAAGGCCAGGCAGGACCGACTGAGGGTGCTCCTGAGCGAGCTCGGGCTGACCCACCTGGCCAACAACAAGGCCGTGTCCCTGTCCGGCGGCGAGCGGCGCCGGCTGGAGATAACCAGGGCCCTGGCCATGAACCCGGTCTTCCTTCTTTTCGACGAACCATTCGCCGGGATCGATCCCATCGCCGTGGGCGACATCCAGCAGCTCATCCGCCTTTTGAAGGCCAAGGGCATGGGCATCCTGATCTCCGACCACAACGTCCGGGAAACCCTCCATGTCTGCGACAAGGCCTACATCATCAACGAGGGCCGGGTCCTGAAGGAGGGCCTGCCCCGAGAACTCGCCGACGACGAGGTCGTCAGGCGAATTTACCTGGGCCAGGGCTTCTCGCTTTGACCACTCCCGGCCGCGCCGCCCCCGGGGCCCTCCCCCATATCTGGAGTTGACCGATTATGGCTATGGAACTGAATATAAGTCAGAAACAATCCCAAGTTATGATCATGACTCCGCAGCTGCAATACGCCATCAAGCTTTTGCAGCTCAACCAGATGGAGTTGACCGAGGAAATTTACCAGGAAATGATGGAGAATCCCCTCCTGGATCTTACCCCCCCGGGCGACAGCGCCGAGGCGGCCGGCCAGACGGCCATGCCCGATCCCGGCTACGACCAGTCCCCGGAGACGCCCCCGGAGCCGGATCAGTTCGCCGAGGCCTCGGGCAGCTCGGAGGAGAACATCCGGGAAGAGTTTGACTGGGAGAACTATTTTGGCGAGTATTCAAGCTCCCCCTCTACCACCCTGGGCACTGGCAGCCACGAGAGCCCGGAGGATCAGCCCAGCTTCGACACCTTCACCGCCTCGAGGACCTCGCTGACGGACCACCTGACCTGGCAGTGGGGCTTTTCGGCCATCTCGCCAGAGGACTACAAGCGGGGGCAGGAAATCATCGGCAACATCGACGACGACGGCTATCTGGTGGCCTCGCTTGAGGAGCTGGCGGCACTGTGCGGCTCGACCGTCAGCGAGATCGAGGAAACCCTGTCCAGGATCCAGGAGCTGGACCCGGCCGGCGTGGCCGCGCGGGACCTCTCGGAGTGCCTGATCCTCCAGCTGAGGCGCCTGGACCTGGAGAACGGCCTGGCCGCCGAGATATGCAGGCACCACCTGAGGCTTCTGGAAAAAAAGGATCTCCCGGGCCTCTGCAAGGCCCTGCAGTGCGAAAAAGAGCAGGCCACGGCGGCCATTGAGACGCTCCGGTCCCTGGATCCCAGGCCGGCCAGGGCCTACGCCCTAAACGATCCCATTTACGTTACCCCTGACGTGTTTATCTCCAAAATCGGCGCTGATTACGTCATCACCCTAAACGAGGACGGCCTGCCGAGGCTGAAGTTCAACAAGGCCTACCGCCGCCTGCTCAGCGACAGATCGGCCTCGGATGAGACTCGCAAATACCTCAAGGAAAAGCTAAAAGGTGCCCAAAACTTAATAAAGAGCATCAACCAGAGACAAAGAACAATTTATCGCGTAACTGAGTCAATATTCAAGTTCCAAGAGGACTTCCTCGACAAGGGCGTGGATTACCTAAAGCCCCTGGTCCTGCGGGACGTGGCCGAGGAACTCGGCTGCCACGAGTCGACCATCAGCCGGGTGACCACAAACAAGTACGTGGGAACGCCCAGGGGCGTCTTTGAGCTGAAGTATTTCTTCGACAATTCCATAAGCCGGTTCCAGGGCGACTCACTGTCGTCAGAAAGCGTCAAGAACCGAATCAAGCAGATCATTGGCGGCGAGGATCCGACCAAGCCCCTGAGCGATCAGCGAATCGTGGAGATACTCCAGGGCTCCAACATCAACATCGCCCGCCGCACCGTGGCCAAGTACCGGGAGCTTCTTGGGTTCGGCTCTTCCGCCGAGCGCAGGCAGATGTTCTGAGGTCTTCCTGGTCTTTTCGCGGGGCCGGCTGTCCGGGCCCCAATGGGCCTCAATAATTTCTTGCCTTTTTCCCAATATTAGGGTACATTCCTTATTCGCCTAGCGAAGGCAGTCCTGGGCCTTTGTCCAGGAAACTAGCCCAGCCAACCAGGCAACTGGCTATATCTATTCTCCACATAATTAGTACGGTTTTACTATCTCAACTATCAATACATATATTTTAGTTAATTTGCGGTATTGCCCTTTTTATATATAAAAAATTATTCCCTGATAATTTAACATATCTTATTGGTCAATCATCCAACTTGAAAACAGCCATAACCATAAAGCACCAAATAAAACACAAATAAATTTTTTGTCTCACCAACCTATGACTGGGTTGCGATTGTCGTCTTTAACCCAGGGCTAACGAAACAGAACCTACTTATCCCGCGGTCGAGTCTTCAGCGAGAGTGGCGGAATTGGTAGACGCACCGGCCTTAGGAGCCGGCGGCTTTGGCTGTAGGGGTTCAAATCCCCTCTCTCGCACCACCCCATCTAAAAATTGGAGCGCTCCTCCAGTTCCCCGGAGCCATGATGCAGACCACCGTCGAAGACACCAACCCAACCAGAAAAAAGATAACCATAGAAATCCCCGTCGCGGAGTACGCCACCGAATACAACGAGCTTATCGACAGGCTGACCTTCCAGGCCCACATAAAGGGATTCAGGCCCGGGAAAGCCCCCAGGGCCGTGGTCTCGAAACAGTACAATAGCCACATCGTGGAGCACCTGACCAGATTGGTCCTGAACCCTGCCATCGAAAAGACCCTGGACGAGCTTTCCGTGAACCCGGTGACCACCCCGGTTATCATGCCCTTCGAGATCAAGGATGGCCAACCGCTCCAGTTCACCGTCAGCTTTGACTATATCCCGAAAATCTCGTTGCCCGCCTTCGATCATTTCGAGCTGTCTGCGGTTAAGCCAAAGGTGACCGACAAGATGATCGAAAACGAGCTCCGCCTGCTGGCCAAAAGCGTGGCCGTCATCAAAGCCACCGAGCCCGATCACGCAATAGTGATGGGCGACCGGGTCGTCATCCACTCCAAGCTCTTCAAGGACCAGGAACTGGTGTCCCAGGAGGATGCCGACGAGCCAGCTTCCTTTGATCTGGGCGACTCCAATCTGCTTCCGGACATCGAGACGGCCCTGATCGGCCACAAGACCGGCGATCTCTTCAGATTGACCATGGTCTTGCCCGAGAATTATGGGAACACTCGGCTGGCCGGCCAAGAGGTCGTCTTCGAGATAACGGTTGACTCCGTCTACAGCAGGGAAATACCGGAGATCAACGATGAGTTGGCCAAGGACATCAACGTCGCGGAGGTCGAGAATCTCGGGGACTTGAAAAAGCTAATCCACGACAACCTGATGGCCTCGCAGGAAAACTACTCCACGGAAATGCTCCGCTCGCAGGTCATGGAGAAACTGGTCGAGCCCCTTGATTTTAGGATGCCGGACTCACTGGTCGACAACGAGGTTGACAGGATGATCATGGACCTCCTGGATAAGTACCAAGATAAAAACATAGTCCAAATTAAGGAACCACCGGAGACTTGGTTTAAAAATGAAGACTTAAGAAACAGACTCAAGGGAAAAGCTATCCGCAACTTAAAGTCATCAATATTATTAAACAAAATATCTGAAGTATATGACATAAAAGTCAGAGATGAAGAGGTTGATAACGTCATTAAACTTTTATGCGCTGAATATCCTCCAAACGATACAAGAATAGCTACCCTTAAGTCTAAAAAGGTATTTGATATTTATAAAAACTCTATCTTATCTGATAAAATTTATAAGTTCATTCTCTCAAAATGCAAGATAAAATATGTCGAGCAGACCACGGATCTGCCTCCCCAGGCCAATGATGGCCAGGACGGCGAATCAGTCATCCTCGGCCCGGACGGACGGCCTTATGCCGCCAGTTTGCAGCAAGAGAGGGTAAACGAACCCATGGCCCTCGGCCCAGACGGCCAACCGGAAAGCTCCGGCGCGGCACCGAGCCCGGCCGGCCCGCCCTCCAACGACGCCGACGCTGGCCAGACTGAGTAGACTTTGGCCCACGCTCTTTATCCAGGCTCCTTCGATCCACCCACCAACGGGCACTTAAGCCTGGTGGAGAGGAGTCTGGACGTGTTTGACAGGGTCATCGTCTCGGTGGCCATCAACCCTGGCAAGACCACCCTTTTTACCCTGGAGGAGAGGCTGGCCCTTCTTGTCGAGTGTCTGTCCCACCTGCCCCCCGGCCGGGTAGAGGTCACCAGCTTCTCCGGGCTCACCGTCGAGTATGCGAGATCGGTCGGGGCCACGGCCATCCTGCGGGGACTCAGGGGCTCGGCCGACTTTGAATATGAGTACCAGCTGGCCGTCATCAACCGCCACCTGGACCATGAGGTCCAGACGGTCTTCCTGATGGCCGACTACCAATGGTTTTTCATAAGTTCCTCCACCGTCAAGGAGGCCGCTTCCCTGGGGGCCTCCATCTCGGGTCTGGTGCCTCCCGCCGTCGCCAGGAGCCTTAAGGGCAAATACGGAGGATAGGGGCCTTTTGGGCAACGCACGAAAGACCCATCAGCAGCCTCGGGCAGACTGACAGTGCCCAATCGTGGAGCCAACATGGAAATCTCAAAACGGCTCTTGCCCCAAAGCCACCTCAAGGAACACCCGTCTGATGAGACGAAGCTTGGTTTCGGCGACATATTAACCGATCACATCTTCAAGATGGATTACTATGACGGGTCCTGGTGCCAACCAAGAATCGAGCCCCTCTCGCCCCTGTGCCTTTCTCCGGCGGCGATGGTTCTCCACTACAGCCAGACAATATTCGAGGGGCTAAAATGCTACCGCCATCCCGATGGCCGTTTGGCCCTCTTCCGCCCCCGCGACAACTTCCGGCGCCTCAACCAATCCGCCGAGCGCATGGCCATTCCCCTGGTCGACGAGAAATTCCTGCTAGAGGCCCTGAAGGAACTCTTGAGGATTGAAGGCGGCTGGACCCCCTCAGTGCCGGGATCATCTCTTTACATAAGACCCACCATAATCGCGA
Source organism: Deltaproteobacteria bacterium (assembly GCA_031264145.1). GTDB lineage: Bacteria > Desulfobacterota > Desulfarculia > Adiutricales > Adiutricaceae > JAIRNQ01. The sequence goes on along the minus strand of JAISEK010000028.1, from coordinate 26,019 downwards.
CCGAGCCCCACCTAGGCGTCAGGCCGGCCAAGGAGTATCTGCTGTTCATCATCCTGGGCCCGGTGGGAGCCTACTACAAGGGTGGCTTTTCCCCCATAAAGATCTATGTCGAGAGCTTCTACACCAGATCGGCCCCAGGCGGCCTGGGGGCTGTCAAGGCCGGCCCCAGCTACGCCGCCAGTCTTCTGGCCACGGAGAAGGCCGCCAGGAAAGGCTTCTCCCAGCTTCTGTGGCTCGACTCGGTCGAGCACCGCTACGTCGAGGAAGTGGGGAGCATGAACATGTTCTTCGTCATCGACGGCAAAATAGTCACCTCACTCTTGACCGGCACGGTTCTTCCAGGAGTGACCAGGTCCTCCGTCCTGACCGTGGCCAGGGATCTGGGCCTTGAGGTCGAGGAGCGGCTCCTGGACATCAAGGAGATCACCGACGCCAAGGACTCGGGGCGACTGACCGAGGCCTTCGGCTCCGGAACGGCCGCCGTCATCTCCCCGGTGGGGACGCTTTGCCACGACGATGTTGAGTTTGTCGTGGCCGACGGCCGGGTAGGGCCGATCACCCAGAAGCTCTACGATGAGCTGGTCGGCATCCAGTATGGCCACGCCCCGGACACGCGGGGCTGGATAGAGTTCATCGACTAGGCCGGGGCCTCTCGCTGGCCGGCTTTTCATTTGCCGGCCGACCCAGCCTGCCCTCGAACCCTTGAAATACCCGTGCGGACTATTCAACATACTGAGATTGACAGATGCGGTGGAACCACTGGTAGTTGTCCCTGTTCCTAAGGCATAATAATCACCACGACCGCAGCTAAAGAAACCATAATTATCTTAACAAATACTGCGTCGCCTATCTTTTTTTTGAGGGTTTGTATATGTCAAATAGCATGAATTATATCAGCTTCTTCCTGTCAGGCCTGGTCTACCTGGCCTCATTTGTCGCTTTTCTTAACTTTCTGACGCTCATTATCGCCGGCTGTAACCCGTATGCCCGCAAGCAAAACAGATTCTTATTTCGCCCCGACCTTGATCCACCCTCTTCCCCCCAGGCCGGCCAGCAATCGCCAGACCTGTTTGACTCTAAAACTCCAGGACTTGCTGCCGAGAACACCCAGAACATCTCCCATTGAAATTAACTCGCAAACTTGGATCTATTCGCCCACACAACTTTCAATACACACAATTAATTGCACCATAAACACTATACGAATAGTTTAAAATTACAGATATTCTATAATTACTTAAGCCAACTATTTAATAGACAATAATTTGCACTGCAAGTAACTTATTTAAATTTGAATTATAAATTATCTGTCTTATATTATTAACAATAAACTATTTTAATACTAAAAAAATGCATAACATTTTACAATATCTTTCATTATTGTAATTATTTATAAATATTTTTTATCATGTGCTATGGTTATTTATTAGTTTTAATCACGCTTATACTAAATATTTTATCCATAAATAAACTAAAGGACACAACAACATGGGAACAATTAAAGAAGCCTATACTATTAATTTTGGTAATTTTACCAGTCGTTCTAGTAGAAAAGAATATTGGTTTGTTACCATTATCAACGTATCCGTGATAACGGCTCTATTCCTAATTTCAACGTGCCTTTGCGCCGCTTTTGAAATAAACACGGATTTCGCATACCTGCTTCCCGGCTTAGCCTGTCTGCACCTTTTCATTCCCGGGCTGGCGGTGTCGGTTCGCCGGCTGCATGACATAGATCGCTCGAGATGGTGGTATATGTTGGCCCTGATCCCCTATCTCGGGTTTCTGGCCCATATTGCCATAGGCTGCGTCCCCGGGACATCGGGGCCCAACAAATACGGATACCCGGCCTCCTCGCCAGTCCCGCCCCGACCCAGGGCCCATCATTAGCCCCCTGGGCCGTCTGGTCTGGGCGATCCTGCGGTTCCACAGCCGCCAAGAAACTGGCGGCTTCTATTTTTTTGCGTTCAATGTCATTTCTTAAAAGCTACTTACTGGCCATGGCTAACCAGTCAAAAACATTCCCTGATGGATAACTCCTCTCCGGTCAGCCAGCCAATCCCAAGCATATCCCTACCCAAAGGAGAACTGTCATGGGTACAGTCAAAGAAGCCTTCACGACGAATTATGCCAACTATAGAGATCGGGCCAATAGAAAAGAATATTGGTTTTTTTATATTGCAAATACGATTGTAACAACAATTTTATCATTAATTGCCTATTTTCTTGCCATTTCAGCTAGCCGTATTTCAGTTGTATTTATTATTATTCTTATTTTATATGCTATTGCTGTTATAATGCCATCAATATGTTTAAGTATTCGCAGAATTCATGATTTTAACTGTACTGGTTTTTTGCTTTTGCTTGTGCTCATACCTTTTGTTGGTTGGATAGCGCATATTATTTTTGGCTGTATCCCAGGAACCCCAGGTCCAAATAATTACGGATACCAGCCAGACGACCCTGACTCGAATTATCCTCTGGATAACCCTTATCCTGGTTTCCAGCCCGGAGTCCAACAGCCCCCCTATAATCCCCAACAAACCCCGTTTCAGCGCGGACCATATGGCCAGCCGCAGTCCCAGGGGCCAGGGCAGTATGGCCAACAGCCCCAGGGCCAGCCAGGACAGTATGGCCCGCCGCCGGCCCAACCTTATCCTGGAAGCCCGCCTAGACCGATGTCTCAGCCTTCAAGCAACCAGCCTGGGCAAACAACCTCCAATTCGGTTAATCTGGATAAAAAAGACCAGAATTAACATCCTTAAAGCAGTTATTTTCTAGCGACATTACATTATCTTAACAATTAAAACATATTATAAAATGCAATAAACCGCCTTTTGGCGGTTTATTGCATTTTATAATATATAAATTCATGATTACATTATAAAAAAAGATATCATTCGATATCAACATTAAAACGTTGGGCCAAGGCACCCAGACCGCCAACGTAGCCCTGTCCCACGGCCTTAAACTTCCACTCGCCTTTGTGGCGGTATATCTCGCCAAATATCATGGCTGTTTCCGTGCTCATGTCTTCAGAAAGGTCAAATTTTACTATCTCTTTATTATCCAATTGATTAACAATACGGATAAAAGCATTGGAAACCATGCCAAAATTTTGTCTTCTGGCCTCGGCATCGTAGATAGAGACGGTAAAAGATATTTTTTGGATGACATCAGGCACGGCCTCAAGATTTACCTTGATAACCTCGTCGTCGCCCTCGCTGCCGCCGACAAGATTGTCCCCCGTGTGCTCGACCGAGCCGTCACTGGAAGTGAGATTATTGTAGAATATGAAATCCTCATCGCCCCTGACCTTGCCATCGGCCTTTAGAAGAAAGGCCGAGGCGTCCAGGTCGAAATCATCTCCTTCAGTCTCCCTGGAATCCCAGCCCAAGCCGACGAAAACCGACTTCAGACCGGGCACCTCCCCGCTCAGGGATATGTTGCCACCCTTAACCAACGTCACAGCCATGGTCGCAGCCCTCCGAAATGATTGCCGGTCTTTACCTCAAAGAGGAAAGCGGTTTGGGATGGAAATCAGGGGAAGCCCTGCCGGGCTTCAGGCAGCCTCCGAAACTTTTGGCCTCTTCTCGCAAGCAGCAGGACAGGCCCAGAACTTCCCCTTTGCGATTCCTCGGCCATTCTCCCAAGGCAGCCAGGCCAATGCCTGGCTATGGCCGCGTTGAGCGATCCCGCCTAGCCGGCGGCCAGGCCGGTCCGCTGGCGCCAACGGACCAGCTCGCCGATCCAAAGCACTGGCGAGGTAAGGACGATAATAGCCAGCCATTCCTTCCAGGTCAAGGGCATGGTCCTGAACACCTGGCCGCCTATCTGGGTCATCAGTATCTGGCCGATGGCGATGACCAGGACTATCAGAAGGAACATCTTGCTTTGGCCGAGCCCCGCGATGGCCGAGGTAGACCGCCCCAGCATCCTGGCGTTGAAGAGGTTCCAGAACTGGAGAAAGACAAAGGTCGTGAAGAACACCGAAAGATTGTGGAGGCCAACGGGAGTTTCCACGTTCATGGGGAATGACTCCCTGAAGCAGAGGACAAGCACCAGGAACATGAACAGGAAAACGCCGCCAACGGAAAAGATGAACTTGGCCATGGACGGGGTGACGATAAAGGCCTCCGGGTCCCTGGGCGGCTTTCTCATCAGCCCCCAGTCAGGCGGCTCGCTGGCCAGGGCCAGGGCGGCGAAGGTGTCCATGATAAGGTTGACCCACAGCATCTGGGTCACCGTCAGCGGAAGCTGGATACCCAGGAAAGGCCCCAGCAGGGCCACTCCCAGGGCCAACACGTTGATTGTCAGCTGGAACAGGATGAACTTTTGGATGTTGGCGTAGATGGAGCGGCCCCACATTACCGCCTGGACGATGCTGGCGAAGGAGTCGTCCAAGAGGATGATGTCCGCCGCCTCCTTGGCCACTGAGGTGCCCGTAATTCCCATGGCCAGGCCCACGTCGGCGTGGTTCAGGGCCGGGGCGTCGTTGGAGCCGTCACCGGTCACGGCCACCACCTCCCCGGACTTCTGGAGAAGGGTAACCAGGCGCTGCTTGGCCAAAGGCCTGGCCCGGCTCATGATCGACAGGTCCTTTACCGCCTTGAGGGCCGCCTCGTCATCCATGGCCATGAACTCGTCGCCGGTGACAATTTGGCCGGCAATGGGCTCTCCGGGCTGGAGGATGCCGATTTGCGCGCCAATCTCGCAGGCGGTGGCCTGGTTGTCGCCGGTGACCATCTTGACCCTGACCCCGGCCCCGGAGCAGGTCCTGATGGCCGGGGGAACCTCGGGCCTGACGGGATCGGCGATGGAGAAGAACCCGAGGAAGATAAGCTGGCTCTCGTTGACCAGGCCTATGATCTCGTCCTGGCTAAGCTCGCTCGCGTTGGTGGGGACAATCTTCATGGCCAGTCCCAGGGTCCGCATGCCGCGTTCCTGCTCGGCCTTGAGGGCTCCGATTATCCCGTCCCTGACGGCCTGGGTCAAGGGCTCGGCCTGGCCGTCAGGCAAACGCCTGAAGGCCGACTTGGAGAGGACAATCTCAGGGGCACCCTTGACGTGCAGCGTCAGGCCGTCCTTCAGGACACCTTGGCCGACTGTGCCCATGTACTTGCGCTCGGTGGAAAAGGTCAGCTGCCCCTTGAGTCCGAAGCCTGTCCTGATGTCCAGGTAGCCCTGGCCATTCTCCTCGAGCCACATCAAAAGGGCGGACTCGGTTGGATTGCCGAGTGGCTTGTTCAGGAGTCCCCGCTCGTCCGGCATCAGGTTGGCCGTGGAATTGGCGGCCAGGGCCTCCGACGCCAACTCAAGCTCCAGGCCAGTGGGCATCTGGTCCTTGGGAAGAGTCGAGTAGACAAAAGAAGAAACCTTCATCTGGTTCATTGTCAGAGTGCCGGTCTTGTCGGAACAGATGACCGTGGCGGCCCCGATCGTCTCGCAGGCATGCATGCGCCTGACCAAATTGTTGGCGGCGGTCATCTTGCGCATGGAGTAGGCCAGGGAGAGGGTGACGCTCATCGGGAGGCCCTCGGGCACGGCCACGACGATTATGGTCACTGCCACCATAAAGAAACGAAGCAGGGAAAGGGAGGTGGCCAGCGGCAGCCAGGTCGAGGGACCGCCATGGAGGATCCCCAGGCCCAGACCGGCGGTCAAGGCCACGGCAAAAAGGGCACCGCCCGCTATAATGGCCTGGAGCCAAGGTTTTAGGCCCTCTGAGTCGAGCCACTCGTTCTCTGGCCTTTTTCGGCCCGCGAGCTCACAGGCGTCAAAAACCACTGGCACCCAGATACGGACCAAGGCCACGGCCAAAGAGAGAAAGGCGACAATCATGAAATAGACCTGCCCGCCAGACAAGGGGAAAATGAATTCCCACTTGCCGTCACGCCACTTGAGCTGATACATGCCTGTGGCCTGGGAAGGGACAATGCCCCGCTCCTGCAAGGCCTGGTCCTGCTCCTCCAGGGTCGGGGCGGCCGCCGTGGCCGTGGTCGGGATAGTCACGTGTTCATCCAGGTCGCCGTTGATGGCGGAGCGGATGGTCAACGCGGAAAAGATCAAAAAGGCTATGGCAAAGCCAAAGACCCCGATCAGTTGCCCCAGGCGGGCCAGCTGGCGGTTGAGGGGGGTCACGGTCTCAGTCTCCTCGGCAGCGGCCCTGGCGGTCTTCCCTATCTCGGAGTCGTCCCCTACCGTGGAGACCCTGGCCAGGGCCCGGCCATCGGAAACAAACGTGCCCCTCAGCACCTGATGGCGGGGGTAGGCCAGGGTCAGGGCCTCGGGCACGTCGGACTTGGGCTTCTTGGTCACCGGGAGCGACTCACCCGTCAGCGAGGCCTCGTTGACCTGGAAGGCCACGGCAGTGACGATCTCGGCATCGGCCGGAATCTCCTCGCCCTGCTCCAGGGCCACCACGTCGCCGACCACAAGGTCTTTCTTGGGGACTGACCGATAGGCCCCATCCCGGATGACCTTTACAGGGTCATCGTCCGAAACCTTGTTCAATATGTCGAACTCCTGCCCGGCCTTGTACTCGTTGATGAAACCCAAGGTGGTGGCAAGAAAGACGGCAATGATTATGCCAATTCCCTCGGCGAACTGGCCCTCGATAATCCCGGCCAGGATGGCTATGACCGCGGCCACCAACAGAATCCTGATGATGGGATCCTCAAATTTCTCAAGATACAGTTTCCACCAAGGGTCCCTTGGCGGCGGGGTAAGGACGTTGGCCCCATGGAGTCGCCTGCTCTCCAAAACCTCGTCGGCCGTAAGGCCGACTACTTCTGGCTTGTCGCGTCGTGGTTCTGTGGGGTTGCCGGTGGTCATGCCAAAACACCTCGATTGATTTGTGGCTATTTGTCGAGTGGTAAAACTCTTGGATGGATAATAATAATCGGATGGCCAGGGAATTATGCGCCAGCCGCCGGGAAGCAATTGAAGGTTTGTGGGTCCCGACAAACGATAGACTCAAAAAAGCTTCCATTGGCAGCAAGCGATTTATTGTAATCTAAGAGAGAAAATAATCAAGCCGAAAGAAAAATTGACGGCGGCCTGGGATTACCCCACGGAGCCGTCAAAACTGAAGGCAGCTCCCGAGTCGCTGGCCGTGAGCCTGGTCTCACAGACAGGGCAGACGAGGAATGGTTCCTCGGCCGATTCCTCGTCAATGCAAAACAGATGGTGGCAGAACCCGCACTTGCCGAACCCATCGGACTGGCAAAAGGGGCACGGAGGGATGTCATTCAGGTCCTGTTCGTTTATCGGGGAAGATTTTCTGGCCCCATCGCTAAAAAAATCAGCCGGCAGGGGCACTGTCATCTGGCTGTGATAGTCGCCTCCGTGGGGCGAGCGCCTGTAGACAATCATATAGGGCTTGCGGGTCTTGCGACAGGTGACGTGGACGAACAGACGCGACTTCTGGTCGGTAAACTTGGGAGGCTTGTCCACGATCTCCATCCCTGGCTCCATGGGGATGGCCTTGGCCAGGTTGACCGGCTCATCCGGGGCCATGCTGTTGGATTGGACGCTGGCCGTGAGCCAGACGAACAGCTTGCCGATGCTCTCGGTGTTCATGTCCTTGACGTGGATGCAAACGTCGCCAATCTTGGCCAAAGTCTCAAAATCAACATCCCCGCCGCAGCCTATGGCGTAAATGTTGGCCACCTGGGGCTTTATGCCTCGTATCCGATTGACGGCCTCCGCCCAATCGTCGGTCGGCTGGCCATCGGTAAGGATAAAGACCAGGGGGCGGTAGTCACCCTTGGATTCCTTGGTGGACTTGACCAGGTCGCTGCCTATGGATTGGGCCAGAAGATCCATGGCCGCCCCCAAGGCCGTGCCTGGACGGATTGACAGGACCGGCGGCCTGACCTTGTTGACCTCGGTCAGGGGCATGATGACCCTGGCCTTGGCGTCGAAGCCGATTATAGACATGTGGACGGTTTCCAGGGCGTAGGGATTGCGCTTCAGGCCACTTATCATGGTGTGGACCCCTGCCTCGACCAGGTCCAGCGGCTCGCCGACCATGGATTCGGAACAATCCAGCAAAAGATATACGGGAAGGCGTCGTGTCATGATGGAACCCAATAAGCATATGAAAATGCGATACAAATTAATTATTTGAAGATATAGCTTCCAAAATATGAAAACTAACCGGCTGAACCACCGATATCCATGGCGTCGACGAAGTTAAGCCTCAGCACAGTGCCACATTTGGCGCAAGTAACAGTTTTGCTGGAAGATTTACCGCTAAAACAATTCAGGGTCTTGCACTTGTCGCACATGAAAGAATAGCGGGCCCCGCAAAATGGGCAAGGGACCTGGCCATCAATCTTGCTGGAGGATATGGTCGGTGCCTGTGGGGTACCCTCGGAAAAAAAATCCTCGGGCAGGGGAAAGGCATCCGCGGCGACGTAGGACTTGGTCTTGGGATCCAGGCGGTAGCGGGCGAGAAAGAACTTCTTGGAGGAAGTGCAGACTGTGTGGAAATAAACCCAGGCCTTCTCGGCGAAATTGGGCGGCTTGGCCAGGTCGACCACCTCTAGGCCATCGGCCATTGGGACGTTGGCCAGGAGCATCGGCTCGTCGTCGGCCTTGGCACTTGATGAGCCCACCGAGGCACTTAGCCAGACGAAAACCTTGGATATGGCATCGGCCGACAAGTCGCTGGCGCGGAGGCAGACATCGGCTATCTGGCCCATGATCTCAAAATTGACCTCCTCACCGCAGCCAATGGAATAAATATTGGCCATGCTGGGCCTGGTCGTCCGGATTAGCGTGGCCTGCCTTTTCCAGTCGTCGGTTGGCTGGCCGTCGGTGAGAATGAAGACCAAGGGCTTGAAGTCACCCTTGGTCTCCGACGTGGTCTTGACCAGATCCCTCTCGATGGAATCGCGAAGCAGGCCCAAGGCCGCCCCCAGCGATGTCCCTGGCTTGACCGAGAGGCTCGGCGGCCTGAACATGCCTACCTCGGTCAAGGGAATGGCCACCCTGGCCTTGACGTCAAAGGTGATTACGCTTATGGAAACCGACTCCAGGGCATAGGGATTGCGCCTGAGCGCGGACAAAAGTGAACGGACGCCGTCTTCAACCGCATCCAGAGGCTCGCCAATCATCGACTCGGAACAATCCAAAAGCAGATATACTGGAAGCCGTCTCATAAAATAAGCGCTCCAATTGACCCAAAAAGACGAATTAATTTCTTAGAGTCTAATTGACACTTTAGCAAAGATCTTAGAGGCCAACCGTCTCCTAGACATTGACCAGCGAGACGCTGGCGATCCGGCCATCCTTTTCGGTCGAGAGAAGAAGCTGGGAGCCATCAATCAGATCCACGGAGGAACCAATCTGGATCGGCTTTCTGTTGTCGTTTTGGATGAGAAAAAGGCTGTTGAGGGTTTGATTGACGAAGACCCACTTATTCTTGAAGAACGAGAAGTACCCGACCGCCTTTTTATCGGCCTCAGTGAGCTTCTCATTGGGAAACATGTTTCTCATGACATGCCAAAGATAAAGGTATTGGCCGGAAAAGACGACCAGACGGCGGTTTTCCCGACGGAAGTTCGTGCCGTCATGGCTGGAATAGAAGTCCAAAACCGGGACCTGGCCCTTGACGGAAGTGCCGCAGTAAGGGCATTTTGAAGTCTTGGCAATAGGATCGAAGATATACCAGCCCTTGACGCAGGAGGAGTTTGGACAGAGCTGGAGCAAATCGGAGGTCTTGACCAAGGCCTCCTCCCAGTCGTCCGCGCTGGGACGCTCTTGTGGAGAGTGCAGGCCATTGACGAAGGACTGTAGGAAAAGTTCCTTGAGATACGGCCCCATAAGGGTGAACGGGAGCTTTTGGGTGTCAACCCAGGGCAGGAAATCCTTGTCGTTGGGCTGTATAACGAAGCGGTTGGAATGGTCGGTCGGGTGCTCGATGAAGAGGGCCCGCTCCCCCATTTCCAAAAACTCCTGCTCGACGCTGTCCTGGCTGTGGACCTTTTTGCCCCGCAGTGGATGGCGATGGAAGAGATACTGGTAAATCAGGACGGCCAAGGCATGCTGGTCAGTTTCACGGCAAGGAAACTTGCGGCCAGGATCGGTCTTGTTGAGCCTGGAGGTGGCCACGACCTCGGGGGCTATGAAGTCAGGGGTACCCAAGACATCAGGGGGGAAAAGATTGGGCACGACCAGGCCGTCAATATCGATGATGCAGGCTGAACCGGAAGCCGGATCTACCAGGCAGTTCTTGTAGGAAAGATCCGAATGGGCCAGACCGGCCGCATGGAGCCTTCGGACGGCCCGGCTGAGGTTGATGCAGATCCTGATGAAGCCCAAGAGGTCGCCCTTGTCGCCTGGCGGGACGTATTTGTTGAAATTCTTGGCCGAGGCAAACCATTTTCCCTCTTTCTCGGCCCCGTCGCGATCCGTGTCGCGACCAAAGAAGAATTTTGACTGGTAAGTCGGGACCACGATCCCTGTCAAGCCGCCATGCTCGACTATCTTCTCGGGCCAACGGTAGAGATCCCGCCAAAAATCTGAACCCTGCTGCCCAAAAATGCCCTCGCGGTACTTCCCGACGAGTCGTTCCAAGCGTTCTTTGCCCTGGATATCCAGCTTCTTTCGGAAGAAGGCGACGACGTAATCCTTTTTGGGTGAAAAATAGACATCCTTGACCCCGCCTTGCATGGGATCTTTTTTTATGAACTGCACGCTAGACCCATCGACGGCAGTTGCGGAAATTAAAGTCATCATTAGCCTCTTAACGTATATTAATAATCATCCAATATCAAAAAAAATTACTTTATTAACAGTATAGTCCTATCGTCATGGTTGCCTTTGGACCAAAAATCAAGCCACCCGCGGAGGGCCTTGGCCTGTTCGCCAGGGGCAACGCTGGGATCAAAAAGTACAGGGCACGCATACTCCCCTTCCCTGAGGGTCTTGGTCCAGAACTCGATCCAATTCTCCCCAGAGAGGGTACTTTCCTCGGAGGGGAAAAAGGCATCGGTTATGCCGTCCGTGGCCATAATGATTGACTCAAAGGACCTGGCGAAAGTAAAGCGCGTCCTCTTTTTGATCTTTTCCGCCTCAATCTCAGAGATCATGGTCAAAAATCTGGTCTGGCCGGCGTAATCGCCGGAATCAGGGACGCCCAAGATCTCAACCTGGCCTTTGCCTTCCACATTGTATATGAGCATGGCCCCATCGCCAATCCAATATGAGCCGAAGAAATATCCAAAATCAAACTTCTTGAAGGCCAAAAAGAGAAGGGTCGAATGATAGGCTGACAATTCTAGTTTATCATATTTGGGCTCTTGCTTCTTAAGTTTATATTCATCATGAATTTTATTATATGTGTCATATACCATACGATGAAATAATTTATCTAAAATAAGTTCATTTCTAAATTTTAATTCTTCTTCACTGCTTCTGTTAGATGGATGAGAAGAGACATTGGCTCTAAAATCATATAGCCTCTTAATGTCAGCAGAGATTTGAGGGGCCAAATCCTCTTTTTCAAAAAGAGCCTTACACGTGTCTATCGCCGTGGCACAGGCCAGATCGGAGCCCTTCCGCGAAAACCTGCCGCTACCGGCCCCATCGGCGACAGCGCAAATATTCCAACCAGACTCGAGATTGCAGGCGAATCTGTAGTTGTCGTCCCTGGGCTTGCCGACATGGGCGTGACTGCGCCCCCGGCAACTGGCCACGATCAAGGTTTTTTCAATATCTTTCAGGTCAATATGGTCATAAGCCTCATCAAGATATTCGTAACCTTCAAAATCATCTACCTTTAAGTCTTTCCATAAAGTTTTGGGGTCTGGAGGAATATACATTGTTTTTGCAATTTCATAAAATTCCGCCATATCATTTATTTTTAACCTAAAAATTATATTTCCATCATAATCTCTAGTTGTCACACCATTTAAAAATAAATCATGCTTATTAGCATTAATATCTAACATTAATATATCTTTTAAAAATTTATTAGGAATTGATTTTAATATAAAAAAATGATTAGGAAATTTATAAGTCAGATCAATATTATCTCCAAGACGTTGCACAAAAATATCATCAAACGTTTTAAATATCTCATTTATATCTTTTGTATATAATTTTTGAGAATTATTTTGCGGAAAACACAAAGCATCCAAATAAATAACAGGAGTATCAATATTGAATTTTTCATCATTTTCTAAATTGACTATCTGGTTTTTTCTATTTATATCAAAATCTGCCAGAACCACGTTTGGTCCAGGGATACCAGACTCAAAAACAAGCTGCCTGTCCCCCAGGGGGGCAGTCTCTGCGACGTTCTGATCAACTACTGGCAGGAATTGTTCGCTTGCAATCTGAGGACCGGCCACCGGCTGGTCCCCAATGGGGTCAGTACTAGGATCTGGGTGGCCTACTTGGATGGATTGGCCGCCGCCCGAAGCCTGAGGGCCGCTCGCCGGCTGGTCCTCAATGGGGTCCGTCCTAGGATCTGGTTGGCCTCCTTGGATGGATTTGTTGCCCGAGTCCTGAGGCCCGGCCCCAAGTTGGTCCCCAAGGGGGCCATTCCCTGGCATGGTCTGGCCAACCGGGAGGGATGGCTCACCACGTGCCTGAGGCCAGGCCCCAGGTTGGTCCCCAAGGGAGCCATTCTCCGGCAGGGTCTGGACAACCGGGAGGGATGGCTCGCCTAGGGCCTGAGGACCGGCCGCCGGCTGGTCCCCCATGGTGCCAGTATCCGACTGGGTCTGGCCAACAGGGAAGGATAGCTCGCCCAGGGCCTGAGGACCGGCCGCCGGCTGGTCCCCCTTGGTGCGCGTATCCGACTGGTTCTGGCCAACCGGGAAGGATGGCTCGCCCAGGGCCTGAGGACCGGCCGCCGGCTGATCCCCCATGGTGCCCGTATCCGACTGGGTAACCGGGAAGGATGCCTCGCCCAGGGCCGGTGGACCCGCCGCCGGTAGGTCCCCCATGGTGCCCGTATCCGCCTGGATCTGGCCAACCGGGAGGAATGGCCCGCCAAGGGCCTGAGGCACGGCCGCCAGCTGGTCGCTTTTGTTTTCCAGAGTAACAGGATCGGCTGAGTCAAACTGGCCAGATTCTCTTAAAGACGGTTTTGTCTCTGGAACAACGAGGCCAGAAGAGGCAGCCAAGGGTCTATCAAATTGGCTTTGAGTCATGGAGGCAGCCTGAGAAGATGAATCTGGCTGGGCGTGTTGGACTTTATTGGTAACGCTTACGGAAGACAGGGGGTCGGATCCTGTCATGCTGTCCTGGTCAACGGTATCCGTAGTTTCAGGACAATGCACTTTCCTCATTTCGCTTGCAGATGTAGAATCTTCCATTGAAAAGGTAGAATTAAATTTATTTTTAGTATTAGAATCAATATTATTAATTACTAAAGTATCATCAATAGATTGCGATTGTGATTGAAATTTTAGCACACTATTTTGAATTAAATTCGAATATTTTATTTTATATTTTAGCAAATTTTTGTAAAAATAATTAGATATAATAGTAATAATTACTTCATCAGTCAATGTAGCACCAGAAAAACTATTCAAATTATGCTCATCTATAAAATTTCTATAATCATCAAGGCAATCATTATTATTAACATTATTTATAAAAATAGTAGATTTATTATATATATTTAAAAAATCTTGGCTAACTATATTTTTTATTTTAGCATTAATATCAGAATCAGTCGATAAAAATTTGCTACAGAATAATATTATATCTTTTAAATCAGAAAAATTTGAATTATTTATCTCTATTGTCATTACACACCATATTTTATCATGTAAAAAAAATTAAAATATATTACTAGAATAAAAATATTAAAAGGCAATCTTGATTTCCATCGGTGGCGGAGGCATCTCGTCAAGAGAATCGCTCGAATCATGGCTTTGTTGGGCCAAAGACTGGGAGACCCACTCCCAGAATCTCAGGAAACCGTTGCTGTCCATCGTCTCCAAAATGACGACATCGGACGAGAACCTCTTGAGGGGCTCGGTTTTGGCCTTGGGGCCGGCGGCGCAGCCGATGATGCGGGCAAAGGGATATGCCGGGCCAGACAGGAGGACGCACATCCTGTTGAACAGATCGGTATCGGAAGGGCTCCCGTCGGTCATGACCACGGCCAGGGGCAGCCAGTCGCCCTCCTGCCCGTCCGGGGAAACCACGACCTCCTTGCCGTAGCACCTCAGCATCAGCTCCAAGGCCTCGCCCATGTTGGTCGGGGATGACTCCAGGGGAGGAATCTCGGGCAGCTTGAGCCGATCGAGCCTGGTCAACGGCAAGATGATCCTGGCCTCCCGGTCAAAGGTGATGACGCAGATGTGCACCGACTCCATGGCCTGGGGGTCGCGACGAAGGCTGGAGAAGAGCGAGCGCAGGCCCGTCTTGACGGCCTCTATTGGCTCGCCGCGCATGGAGCCGGAAGTGTCGATCAATATGTATATGGGCAGTTTTCTCATTAAAAATTATGGCTGACGTGTAATGGGCTAATCAAATGGCTATCTTGATTTCAACAGGCGGCGGGGGCAGCTCATCCATGGCCATGTCGGTGCCCTGGCTGTGCTTGGTGAAGGATTGGGAGACCCAGGCCCAAAATTTGGCAAAACTGTTGCTGTCCATGGTTTCCAGGGAAACAACGTCGGTGGAGAACCTCTTGAGAGGCTCGGTCTTGGCCTTGGGGCCAGCGGCGCAGCCGATTATGCGGGCAAAGCGGTAGATGGAGGAAGGGGAGGAGAGCTTCTCGCACATGACGTTGAAAAGACCGGTATCGGAAGGGCTCCCGTCGGTCATGACCACGGCCAGTGGCAGCCAGTCGCCCTTGGCAGTGGGCGACGTCTTGACGACATCCTTGGAATAGAGCTGGCACATCAGCTCCAGGGCCTCGCCCATGTTGGTGGGCGAGGACTCCAGGGGCGGGATCACGGGCATCCTCAGGTTGTCCAGTTCGGACATGGGCAAAATGACCTTGGCCTCGCGATCGAAGGTGATGACGCAGATCTGGACCGACTCCAAGGCATGGGGGTCACGCTTGAGCCCTGAGAAAAGCGACTGCAGGCCCGCCTTGACCGCCTCTATGGGTTCGCCGCGCATGGAACCGGAAGTATCGATCAATATATAGATGGGCAGTTTTCTCATGGGATTATCTTCTTAAGAAAAGACAAGAATCAAGCAAACTAAAGACAAAACAACAAAAAATTTATTTTTCAAACTTAGCATTTCGAATAAATCAAACAACCAAAAACGCAGAATATCAGGACAACACAGCGGCAAACCAAAACAACTCAAATAATGACGGCTAGGGCTTCAGCAAAGAGATTTCAGGGGGCGGCGGGGGAAGCTCTGACATGGAGTCAACGCCACCGCCGGAGTCGATCTTCTGGCTGGTGGTGACTATGCTGGAGGAAACGAACTTGAAGTAGGCGGCGATGCTGGCCGAGTCGCAGGTGTCAAGGAGGAGGACGTTCTCGCCGGCAATCTTCTGGAGCACGGCGGTGTCGGCGCTATGGCCGGCAGCGCAGGCCACGACCAGGCCCCACTTGGCCGCCTTGAACTTCTTGAGGCCCGAATCGATACTGTCAGTGGGCATGCCGTCGGTCATCAAAAAAACCAAAGGCTTCCAGTCGCCCTTCTCGCTTGAGGTGCCCTTGTTGACCTCCTTGTCGGCGCAATCTACCACCAGCTTGAGGGCCGCGCCCAGAGAGGTGCCGCCGGAGGCGGTGACGTTCGGGGGCCTGAAGCTGGCCACCTCGGTCAGGGGCATGACCTGGGAGGCATTGGAGCTGAACGTTATGACGCTCAGGAAAGCCGTCTCCATGGCCTGGGGATCCTTCCTCAGGGCCGAATGCAGCAGCTGCAGGCCATTTTTCACGGCCTCGATGGGCTCTCCCGACATGGAGCCGGACGTGTCAATCAGCAAATAGACTGGAAGTCTCCGCATAACATCTCCTAATCTACGAACAAGGATGAAATTAGTTTTAAAGTAAAAATATTACTTTTTATAGCGACATTTTTTAATTAAAATCAATTGTTTAAAAACCATATAGGGAATTTACATGCATAAACTTGGAGCATCTGCCAGGGAAATATCTCGCCTCAAATTCCCGAATCGAGAAAGACCTTGGCTTTGAAGCCGCCAACTGGACCAGAGGCTGTCCCAGAGACCCACTCTTAAAGAGAAAAGCGTCGCTTCTGATGGGACACAGTTTAGCAGTTGCCAGGGCCAAAATCAATGACCAATCGGCCTGGCCCAGTGACCGCCGGACAAGGCCGGGTGACGGCCAGGCTGGGTTATTTTCCCAGACAAATATGACACTTCAGGTGACAAGTTGACTTGTCGTGATTTTTAGCCTGACGCTCGTTATTCCCGTCATCACGTCAGCAATTTGCCCGAGACCGGCCATGACCCGCTCGGCCGACAGCTGTTTGCGCGCAGGCCTGGAGTCAAGCCAAAAACGATTGACAGCCGAAAACTCTTTTGATATCATCGCTACATATGACATTCATATATATCAATTTATTCGAAGGTCTCAAAAACCACTTCCCCGGAGACCTGCCCGCATGGCCAGGCCCTAACCTTCGGGACCAACCACGAGGAGAACTTATGCGGAAAGCAGCTATTCGTTTCTTGGGCATATTTGCCGTGGCCGTGGCCTTCGCAGCCCTGACGGTCCTCCCAGCCTCAGCCACCGAGCTGGACCATTGGCCACCGGAGGCCAAGGCCAAGCTGATGAAGATGATCAAGGCGAACGCCAACAAAGGCGCCTTTGCCGTCTTTGACATGGATAACACCAGTTACCGCTATGACCTCGAAGAGTCCTTGCTCCCGTTCATGGAAATGAAGGGCTACATCAACCGCAACAAGCTTGACCCCTCCTTGAAGCTCATCCCCTTCAAAGACACGCGCGGCTACAAGGAAACACTCCAGAGCTACTACTGGCGCATCTGCGAGATTGAGGACCTGATCTGCTACCCCTGGGTGGCCCAAGTCTTCTCCGGCTTTACCCTGGCCCAGCTGAAGGGCTACGTGGATGAGCTGATGGCCTACGGCCAGCCGGTGCCCATAAAGTATTGGAGCGGCGACGAGGTCAAGACGGGCGAGGTCAACCCACCCAAGATTTTCACCGGCATGACCGAACTCTACAACGTTCTGATGGAAAATGGCATCGATGTTTACGTCATTTCAGCGGCGGCCGAGGAATTGGTCCGCATGGTGGCCTCTGACCCCAAATATGGCTACAACGTCAAGCCAGAAAACGTTTTGGGCGTGAACATGCTTCTCAAGAACCGCAGGACCGGCGAGCTGGTCAACTCAAGGTTCCAGATCAAGGAAGGGACCTACAGCCAGGAAGCCAACCAGGAGCTGTTGCTGACGCCCTACCTGGTCAACCCCATGACCTGGTACGAGGGAAAATACGGCACCATCGTGGGCTGGATAGACCAGTGGAAGAAGCCGGTCCTGGCCGGCGGCGACACCCCCATCTCCGATGGCTACATGCTCCTAAACGGCGTTGACGTCGGCAAGGGCGGAGTCAGGGTATGGGTCAACCGCCGCGCCTCCTCAATGGAAGCCATGGAGAAATGGTGGAAGGAATCCGCAGCCAACCAAAAGTCTCTCCGCCAAAACGTAACGGCCGACAAGAACTGGATCGTCGTCGAGCCGGATCAGATCCAATAGCACCGGCACCCTGACCGAAGATTCCACTCAGACGTGGCCTGGCCCCCGGCCAACTGGGACCGGGCCACTTTTCTCCCCTCCCCCAGCCCCGTCTTCCCCCTCCATGGAAAAGCCTGCCCCGCGCCTTTGGGCCTGGGGCCTTCCCGCATGCCCGGCGAATGGACATGTCCCAAGTTGCTGGCGGCGTCTCTCGGGAGCCATCCCTGAAACCCTGGGACGAAAAGTGGTAGAATTCTCAGGCCGGCCACCATTTCCCTGTGCCCCGCCCAACTGGCCGGCTGGTCGGGGCCGCATTCCGCATGACTTCTGGGAGTCGCAGTCGATGCCTGATTCCGTCCCAAGCCCCGAAGACAAGCCAGAGACCTGGGACCAGATGCCTTGGTCTCTTGAAATACCTGTCCCCCAGGAGGCCCGCCCCGAACTTCTGGCCAGGCTGCTGGCCGCCAGGCCCTGGTGGGACCCCTTCATCACCGGCCTGGGCCTGGCCATCGTGCATGACCCAAGGGGCGGCCTCGGGTCGGACGAGGCCGCCTTTGGCCCTGAACTGGCCAAGGTCAAAGAAATCGTCTCCCAGCTGGCCAGAGGCCGCCATGGTGAAGCCAAAATAAAGCTGCACTGGCGGCCTGGGGAGACTCAGGCGCATCCGGCCATCGGTAGCCTCGGGCCCTGGCGGGTTTGCGGCCCTGACCAGCCCGGCGGCGGGGAGACGGGCCTGCTCGCCCCTTGGCCCCTGAGGCCCAGCCCCAGGCTCAGGGCCTGGAACAACCTGGCCGCCTCGGGCATGGCCGACTATCTGACCCCGCCGCCTGGTGCCCCTGAGACCAGGGGCGGCCGGACCCTGATTTTCGACGAGGACCCAGGCCCCCTGGCCGTTATGTCACTGCTCCTAGGCTCGGGCCAGGTCGAGGCGGTCTGCTCCAAAAGCCCCAGGGCCGCGGCCGCCGAGGAGCTGGCCAGGCTGAATGGCCGGGAAGACTCGCTAAAGGTGACCCTGGCGGGCATTCCGCCCTGGCCCCGCGGACTGGCCGCCGCCTGGGTCGGCAAGTTCGATCTCGTGGTCGTCAACTATTCACCCTACCTGGCCACCAAGTTCCTCAAGGCGGCCGGTTCCTTTCTGGCCTCTGACCGCAGCCGCCTTCTCCTTTCCGGCCTGCACGTCGGCACCCAGGCCTCCCTGATCATCAAGGCCGCCTCACGCTGCGGGCTTTCCCTGCTGGCCTCCTCCACCGAGGGCGACTGGACGATCCTGTCCATGGTCCGCCGGAGACAAACAGGTCTCCCAGTCTGGGAATGGAGCCCGGGCGACTGGGTGGCCAACCTGAGCGAGGAAGACCAGGAGGCCCTGGCTGAGGCCGACAGGCTTGACGGCCGCCGACCGATCGGCGGCCAGTTGGATCTGGGCGACCTGGGCCTGGAAGAGACCGATGAGCCGGAACCCTGGTTTGACCCAGACCTGGGCCTGGACCTGGACCCGGCAGCCCTGCCACGGAAGGATGCCGCCATGGGCAAGGGTACGGGCAGAGAAACGGAGGAGACTGGGGATGCCGGGAAGACCAAGTGGGCAGGGGGCCAACCACAGACGGAAGACCCAGGGCCGGGACACGATTCCGACGGGGGCTAGCCTGGCCTGGGACAATCAGCGGCAGAAGCCATGGCCTCGGCCATGGCTTCTGCCCAACAAAAAAGAGCCCGGAAATCCGGCCTCAGTCATTGGCCGCTATTGGCCGCCGGGACGAACCTGACCACCTGGACCTCGTTGAAGGTGCCCAGGCGCATCATCGGGCCAAAGGTGCCGGCCCCTTGGGAAACTAGGACGCTGGTCTGGCCTCCAGGGTAGAGGCCCCTGAACATGGGGAAGCGGGACTTTATGATGACCGTGCCCGGAAAGAGCTGCCCCCCGTGGGTATGTCCCGAGAGCATGGCCTCCGCCCCATAGGCCTCGACGTACTTGACGCCGACTGGGCTATGGTGGACCACCACGGCGGGAAGGTGTCCGCTTTTAGGAATTTTTGGCAGCTCCTCCTCCATGATCAGCTGGTTAACCTGATGGGCGTCTCGGCTCTGGCGGTCGGCGTTCATGTACTCCAGGCCGATTAGCTGTATCCCGTGGGTCTCAACCGACTCCGAGCGCAAAACCCTGATCCCGGCCTTCCTGACCATGGCGATGACCTCATCGGCCCCAACGTAGTACTCGTGGTTTCCGGTGGTGAAGTACTGCTCGGCGGCTAGGCCCCTGAACAAATCGAAGACCTCGTCCCTGAGGGCCATCCTGCTGTCGACAAGATCGCCGTTGTACAGGACTATATCCGGCCCTATCTCCCTGACTTTCTCCAAAACTGATTCCAGGTAGGCCTTACCTCGGCTGTCTCCAAGGTGGAGGTCAGGCAGGTGGACCACGGTCACCGCCTTTTCCAGCCGAGGTAAGGCAATCTCGAACTCGGTCACGCAGAAGAATCTGGCCTTGACGGTGCCATACAGGACCAGGCCGGCGCAAAGCGCCAGACCTATGGCGGCCGCGGCCTTGAGGAGTTTCCCCGGCTTGGCCGGTGAAGACGAGCCGCCGCGTCTCGCGGCCAGCCTCCCTATCAGGCCCAGGATCTGGACCAGGCGGAGATAGAGGAAGAGATAGACCTGAAAAATGAAGTATAGGCCGAGAAAATCATAGACCGCGGCCCAGACCACGTTGGGCCTGACGAAGACGCGGCTGGCAATCACGGCAAAGTAGCCTATCAGAAAAAGGACACCCAGGAGCTGTAAGGGCCAGATCCTTTTCCTGAGCCCGAGCATCTTTCGGATCAGCAAAGGCTCGTACAGAGCCGAAAAGATCAAAATCAGCAAAAAAAAGACGAACATAAGCGCTGCCTCTGGCCGCCCGCGGAAAAAGCGGGGGCATTTGATGGTGGCCACAAGGAAAATGAGACAGCCCATTATACACAATACCGGATTTTGGCCCACATATCTGCCACCTGGGGCCTGGCTGGCCCCCCCCCGGCCTATGGGCCCGAGCCTGGAGCAACGGACAGGGGCCGCCTATTCCGGCACCCTGGCCAGCGTGTCTGGATCCAGACGCCCGGGAGGTCTTGACAAGGCCTGGCCGGATTGGCTATAAATTGTGGAAATCGGTCCGGTCCCGTCAAGGGCCAGAATACCGGTTTCCAACCACATAGCCTGAAACCCGCCTCAGCGGTCTTTTTAGGCCCTCGCTAAACCCGCTTGGCGGCGTCAGGGTTGACCCATTCCTGGCTCGGGGGCATTTCCTTTTGCCCAAGGAGCCAGCCATGGTCCATTCAGCCGCATTCCCAGCCGCACCCCTATCGCCCAAGACCTTACGCCCATGCCATTGCCCTGGGAGCCCCAGAATCCTCCTTTTGGACTGCCGGGATTCCTTCACCCACAACCTGGCCCAGGCCATCGGCGAGATTGTCGGACCCATGGTCAGGCTCGACGTCGTGCGGCACGACCTGATCGATCTGGACGCCGTGGCCGGCTACGACCGCATAATCCTCTCACCTGGGCCAGGCCTGCCTGGGGAAATGGAAAACCTCGCCACCCTGATCAGGCGCTACGCCTCCTGGAAGCCTATCCTGGGCGTCTGCCTGGGCCACCAGGCCATAGCCCAGGCCTTTGGGGCCAGGCTCCTGAACCTCGAGAGGGTCTGCCACGGCCTCAAATCAAAGGTCCGCATAGTGGCCAGGAGCTACCTCTTCGATGGCCTGCCAGCGGAGATCGACGCCGGACGCTACCATTCCTGGCTGGTCGACGGGAACGGCCTCCCAGGCGACCTCCTGGTCACGGCCGTGGACGAGAAGGGCGACGTCATGGGCTTGAGCCACCGGTCCCTGGACGTCCACGGGGTGCAGTTCCATCCCGAGTCGATCCTTACCCCGGCCGGTCCCCGGATATTGCGGAACTTTCTCCAATAGCCAGGGAGGCAAGGCCATGATCGCGACAAGCCCCGAAAAAGTCCGCCAGGGCATGAACCTGCTGGGCGGTGAAAGGCGTCCCTTCCTGTTCGCCGTGGATTTCGAGCTCTCCTGCGGCCTGTTGGTCGAGGACCCGGCCAGCGGCCGGGAGATCTTCTACTCCATCCAGGGCCAGGGAAACCATCCCCGGAAGGGGCTGGCCGTTCCCATGGGACAGGGGCGGATCGATCCACAGCCCGAAAGCCTGGACTCCTACCGCCGGAAATTCGAGGTGGTCCAGACAGGCCTGTCCAGGGGGGACTCATACCTGGCCAACCTGACCATCAAGACGCCTATTTCCTGCGACCTGTCGCTTGAGGAAATATTCTCCCTGGCCGATTCCCCCTTCCAGCTGTTTCTGCCAGGCCGCTTCGTCTCCTTCTCGCCTGAGAGGTTCGTCGCCATAGCGGCCGACGGGACCATCTCCACCTACCCCATGAAGGGCACCATAAACGCCGACGTTCCAGAGGCCGAGAAGACCATCCTCGATGACTTCAAGGAGACGGCCGAGCACGCAACTGTGGTCGATCTTCTGAGGAACGACCTGAGCCTTTCGGCATCCTCGGTCAGGGTCAAGCGCTACCGCTACATCGACCGCGTCAAGACCAGCCAGCGGGAGATCCTTCAGGTCAGCTCCGACATAAGGGGCCGGCTGGGCGACGGCTTCCAGGGCCGACTGGGGGACATCGTGTTCAGGATGCTGCCTGCCGGGTCAGTCTCGGGCGCGCCCAAGGAATCGACCCTGGACATAATAAGGCGGGCCGAGGACGGCCCCAGGGGCTTCTACACCGGGGTCTTCGGGCTCTATGACGGCCGGACGCTCGACTCCGGGGTCCTGATTCGCTACATAGAGGAGGAAAACGGCCAGATGTTCTTCCGAAGCGGCGGCGGCATAACCGCCTACAGTTCCATGGAGGACGAGTACCTGGAGGCCCTGGAGAAGATATACCTGCCCTTCCGGCCCGGCGACCTGGAAGCGGCCAGCCGCAGGAATGGCTGAGGCCCACCTGTTGTCCAGGGAAAACGAAAAAAGGCCCGACCGGGCCTTGAAGGGAAGGGCGTAGATGGCCGGGCCGGTCTTTTTGGAATCCATCAGGCTCCTGGACGGAGCCTACCAGGACCTTTTCTGGCACCAGAAAAGGATCCTCAGGACCTGCAGGGCCTTCTTCGGCCAACCTCCGGGCTTCGACCTGGAGGCTGTCCTGCCAGTGCCGCCGACGGAAACGGGCCTGTTCAAGGCCAGGCTTCTCTACTCGCTTGAGACGACAACGGTCGAGATAAAGCCATACGTCATAAAGGCGGTCTACAGCCTGGAGCTGGTGGAGGGAAAGGATCTGGCCTATGGCCACAAATTCCTGGACCGCTCGGCCATAGACTCGCTCAAGGCCAAAAGCCGGGCCGACGACATCATCGTCGTCCAGGGAGGCCTCCTGACGGACACGAGCATAGCCAATCTGGTCCTGGAAAGCGGGGAAGGACTGTTCACTCCCGAGAGGTGCCTTTTGCCTGGCGTAAAGAGGGATAAGCTGATGTCGGCGGGGGTGCTGCGGGCCAGGGCCATCAGGGTCCAGGATCTGGGCCAGTACAGCCGGATATGGCTCATAAACGCCATGATCGATTTGGAGGATCGGGTAGGGATCGGGACTGGCGACGTGATCGGCCCAAAAGACGGCTGGCCTGCGTTAATGCCGCCAGCCCCAAAGGACGATGGGCTAAAGGCGTGATTTGCCGTTACCATCCCCAGGATACCTCGATAACGCCCAAGTGGCATTGGCCACTGTCGGCAAAAGTTACCGCGACCGATGCCGTCCTCAAGGTATCGCTAATCCAGATCCCGCGATAACCGGCGTTCAGCGTTTCGATCTATTACCTTGTCTTTCTTGATTTGACGGGTGTAGATAGCTCGGATTGATCTGACCAGACCAACGTTGATACTGGGGAAATTGAGCTGACTTTATCCGACATTCCAAGAAAAACAATGTACTAGATTGATGGTGTTGTTTTATAAGTATATAAATTAGCAAACCACAAAATACCATTAGGATAAAAAATAACATAGCAAATAACTAATTTATAATCACCATTATGAAAATTATAAATAGTATATTTTAATAATTTTAATAAAAATTATACGTTAAAATACAAGAAAATATTATAATACCAAATTAAAAAATCAATAATTAACTACATAATACATATATAATAGTTAAATAAATAAATTAATATATTTATTATATAAATAAAAAGAGTTATAAAATAATAATTTTAGTTATAATCGAATTATAAATATATTCAAATAATAAATATTAAAATAATCTATTTTTTAAAACTTTATTTGACTTAATAGCAAATAAATCAGGCATAAACGGAACGTTTACATTCAATAATTCTTTTGGTTCTATTTTTTGTAACCCTCCACCATAAATGCGTCCTTCCTCAAACAAAGACCCAGCAGTCAATTCATTAAGCATTTTTCCGAGAAGACGTTTCAATGATGGATTAGAGATCAGTAATTTATCAATATCATTATGAGGATAAAGTCCTAAGTATGAGTTAGTAATTATTGCATTTGAATTATTCAAAATAAATCTAAAAGCTGAATTATTATTTGTAATTCTACCCATATAAGAGCAAACAAACACTGGAGGATCTCTATGTTCCTGAAGATACCAAAATTTACGATTTTTACAGAGATATCCTTTTGCGACGGTATTTTTGCCAGTTTCAAGGTATAACCAGAGATTGGGATAACGCTCTTTGATTTGTTCCACGGTCAAACGGCAGTCAAGTAAAAACAGCCGTTTGAGCAATACAGGATTTCCGTTTTCATCGGCCTCAATTTCATTGTTTTTCACATACCTGACACTGGGTAATACTGGTCTAAAAACATCAAATGGCAAGTCTAAGTAAGCAATACGTTCTTGATCCAATATAAAAAAATCGTTTCCGCCTGTAGCAATTCCTCGTTTTACTTCAAAATAGTCTTTTATTTTTGGAATTGAAATTTGAAAATTACGTTGACTTAAACATGGAAATCTTGTCCATTTATATTCATTTTTAAGTGCATTTATTGATATTTCCTTAACTATATCTGGAGAATTCAAAGAACCACCATATGAAAATAATATATTAGATGATTTTGGTGCACTTTTTTCAAACCAAACAACAGTTGATGGCACTAAGGCATCATTGAATTGTATATTATCTGGACTAAACCTATGTATTCTAAATAAATTTACATTATTTAGTAAATAATTTTTCAATGGTTTTCCATAGTTAACATCCATGAACTCACTAGGTATCAGCCAGCCGCCGATACCATCATCACTCATCCATTGAATTGATTGCAATAAAAAGTGACAATATAAACCAGCTAAACCAGAAAGTTCAACCCCACTGACAGCTTTAGTCTTATCTTTAATTCTTTTTTTTTCTTTAAAATCAATAAGGTGATGTCTCACATATGGTGGATTAGAAATAATTAAATTAAACGTTTTAAATGGATATAATTTAGTAAAATCACCATTGATGATTTTAATATTATATGAATTCCAAAATTTAGCAGTTTCAGTAGCATATGTATTATCAATTTCAATTGCTACAGCATCATTAATATTATATATATCAGTACTATTTAATAAAGCAGAATAAAATGCGCCAGTTCCAAACGCAGGATCTAAAAAATTAATACGATTTATGTTTTTTATGTGAGATAAACCAAACGTTATAATATCATTAGCCAATGAAGTTGGTGTCGAAAATTGGCCAAGTTTTCTGCGATATTCAATGTCATTGGCGGAATCCAACCTAGCCTGTAAGGCTAACCGATCAGATTCAAGGTTATTCACAGGCCAAATAGAGTCAAATCGTCTATTCTGTGTTCCCATACCCTATCTATCCCTTCCGCCGCTTCATATTCCAGGGATAGACTGAGTCGAAGCAACTTTATACAAATTCAATATATTAAATATAATCTTTAAATATGTTTTACATATAATATTATATTTTTGTAATTATTCACTGATTTCATCTCTATCAAAAATACAACTGACAGTGTTAATCTAAATATAATGCAAAAAATACTCTTGTGGCCTACCGATGCCCCAGGATGGCTGCCACTAGGCCCAAGGCCTTGTGGGCCGGGGTCAGGGCGTTGGGGAAGAGGCCTGGATCGTCCCCCTCCGCCGCCTCCCCGGCCAGACCCAGCCAGCCTATCTGGTGTTTCCGCAAGTCCTCCAAAAAGCCTGAGTGGTGTGGAGTGGTGACCAGGACGACGACCCCGGCCCGGAGGCCCATGTCGGCCAGCCCGGCACCGGTGACCTCGGACCAGTCGGCCAGCGGCCTAAGCTCGAACGGGCCAACCTGCTGGGCCGA
>JAISEK010000165.1 GCA_031264145.1 Deltaproteobacteria bacterium | reverse complement strand
CACGATCATTAGCCGGGTGACCAGCGTGGCCGCGATCGTCTTCATGGTGACCTCGCTGACCCTCTCCATCTTCGCCCAGGGCGGCTCAAAGAAGGGCTCGGTGGTCGTGGCCGACGAGCCTGCCGCCGCGGCCCCGGCCGAGGGCCGGGCCGTGTCCGAGGAGGCGATCCAGACCCCGGTGGCCCCGGCCGGCGGCCAGGCCGACATGGCCACGACTGATGGGGCCGCGCCCGCCGCCGACGCCGCCGCTACGGCCGATGGGGACGGGACGGGCGAGGCGGTGCCCGCCGGTGACGCCGCGGCGGGCGAGGCCGCGCCCGCCGACGCCTCTGATGGTGCCGCGCCCGCCGCCGACGCCGCCACGGCTGAGGGGGCCGGGACGGGCGAGGCCGCGCCCGCCGACGCCGCCGGGGGCGACTGAGGCCCTGGGCCCGGCACGCGGTTTTTTCTTGATATTATGTCGGGCAAGATAGATAATTGGGCGGTCCACCAGGGGCGGGCCCCGGGAAAAGCTAGTGGAGTCGGTTAGGGACAACCTGGAATTCAGCCTGGAGGCCTGGCCGGAGGCGGGGATTGAGTGCGATTTCGCCCTGCCCCCCAACGTCCTGTCCGAGGCCCTCAAGCTCGATCCCGAGGAGGGCGAGACGCCCAGGCTCCTGACCTCCATGAGGGGCCACCTGAGCCTGGCCCTCGCCGGGAACAAGCTCAGGGTGAGGGGCTTCTTCGCCGTCAAGCTCGAGCTGGTCTGCCACCGCTGCCTGGCCCCCTTCACCGGCCGCCTGGACGACAAGTTCGACGACACCGTGCAGATCGCCGGGACGGGGGACGAGGACGAGGACGCCCTGTCCGGCCTGGTGCCCCTTAGGGGGCAGGTCTTCGACCTGACCCCCCTGATGGCCGAGTTCTTCTGGCTGGCCTGGCCCTACAAGGCCCTCTGCCGCCCCGACTGCGCCGGCCTGTGCCCCGACTGCGGCGCCAACCTCAACGAGGGGCCCTGCTTCTGCGAGGGCTCCGGGCCCACCAGGCATTGAGGTCTCCGGGTCCGGGCAGGCCCCCATGTTCCTGCGAGATCCAGGACCCACCACACATAATAGGCCCCCATGGCCATGGGGGCCGACCAGGAAAGGACGCCGGCGGCCACAATGGGCCGCCGGCCAGGATGAGACGATGACCGTTCCCAAGAGAAGACTCTCCAAGATGAAGGGCCGCAAGCGTCGGACCCACTACGTGGCCGCGGTGCCGGCGGTGGTCAAGTGCCCGGTCTGCAGGACACCCGTCAGGCCCCACATGGTCTGCCCCAAGTGTGGCGAGTATCGCAAGCGCCGCTTCATCAAGCCAAAGGAAGCCGGGGCCGGTGCGGGCTCCTGACCGCCTGGCCGGACGGCTGGGGCTGCCGCTGAGTGGGGACCAGGCCCCGGACGGGCCCTCGGCCAGGGGGGAGGACTGACGTGGTGCCCTCGAGGGTCATCCTGGTCACCGGCGGCACCCGGGGCATAGGCAGGGCCATAGCCAGGCGCCTGGCCTCCCCAGAGGCGGTCCTGGCGGTCACCCACGCCAACCCGGACTCGCCCGGCCTCGACGGCCTGGCCGCCGAGCTCTCGCCCCTCTGCGCCGCCCTCGAGGTCCAGAACTGGTCCGCCGAGGATTCCGGGGCGGCCTCAGGGGCCATCGCCGATCTGGTGGCCCGCCATGGCCGCCTGGACGTCCTGGTCAACAACGCCGGGGTGACCCGGGACGCGCTGGCCGTCAGGATGAGCGACGAGGACTTCGCCAAGGTCATCGCCGTGAACCTGGCCGGGGCCTTCAACTGCGCCAGGGCCGCGGCCAGGTTCATGATGAGGCAGAGATCCGGGCGGATCATCTGCCTCTCCTCCGTGGTCGCCTTCACCGGCAACCCTGGCCAGGCCAACTACTGCGCCTCCAAGGCCGGCCTGGTGGCCATGACCAAGAGCCTGGCCCTGGAGCTGGCCCCCAGGGGGGTGACCGTCAACGCCGTGGCCCCAGGCTTCATCGAGACGGACATGACCGGGGCCCTTGACGACAAGGCCAGGGCCGCCCTTCTGGGCAGGATTCCCCTGGGCTCCGTCGGGCGGCCCGAGGACGTGGCCGAGGCCGTGGCCTATCTGGCCTCCGGCGGGGCGGCCTACGTGACGGGCCAGACCATCCACGTCAACGGCGGGCTGTACATGTGATTTGGCCGGGCCGCCTTTTTTCCTGGCCATTGGCCGCGAGCGTGTTTTTTTTGCTCCTCCGAAACCAAACAACGGGAAAAGGTAACCAGCCCCCCAGGGACCGCCTCCAGGCGGCACCCAGGCCCGGGCCTTGGGCTTTGGCCGGAGGCTGGGCCATGTTTTCCAAGACCGGGCAAAGCGCGCCGGTTTTCAGCCCCTGGGCCAAGACGCTGGCCCCAAACCAAGGAGAGTGCCGCAATGCCTACTGATATATTGGAGAGGGTCACGGAAGTGGTGGCCAAGGAACTGTCCATCGAGCCTTCGGAGGTCGTGCCCGGGGCCTCCTTCCAGGATGACCTGGGGGCCGACTCCCTGGACCTGGTCGAGCTGATCATGGCCATCCAGGAGGAGTTCGACGTGACCATCAGCGACGAGGCCGCCAAGGACATCAAGACGGTCCAGGACGTGGTCGACTTCATCCACAAGCATGGCAAAGACTGACCGGGCATAGGGGGGAGGGGCCGTGCGATCCCTGAGTCCAAGACGCGTGGCCGTCACCGGCATCGGCCTGGTGACCCCAGTCGGGATAGGCCTGCCCGGGGCCTGGGAGGCCATCAAGGCCGGCAAGGGGGGCGTGGGCCCCATAACCAGGTTCCCGGCCGAGGCCCTCAAGACCACCATAGCCGCCGAGGTCAAGGGCTTCGCGCCCGAGGACTTCATGGACAGGAAGGCCGCCAAGAGGCTGGAGCTCTTCATCCAGTACGCCGTGGCCGCCTCCAAGATGGCCGTGGCCGACAGCGGCCTGGCCTCGGTGGCCGGCGACAGGTCGGGCTGCGTCCTGGGCTGCGGCCTGGGCGGCCTGAGGAGCATGGAGGACAACCACATGGTCCTGGCCTCCGGGCGGCCGGACCGCATCAGCGCCTTCTTCATCCCCATGATCATCGGCAACATGGCCGCCGGCCAGGTGGCCATAGAGCTGGGCCTCCGGGGCCCCAACTTTCTGTCGGCCACCGCCTGCGCGGCCGGGACCCACGCCGTGGGCCAGGCCAGCCTCCTCATCAGGGACTACGGCTACGAGGTCATGGTCACCGGCGGCACGGAGTCGGTCATCACCCCCCTGGCCATCGCCGGGTTCAACGCCATCAAGGCCCTCTCCACCAGAAACGGCGATCCCGCCAGGGCCAGCCGGCCCTTCGACCGCGACCGCGACGGCTTCGTGGTCGGGGAGGGCTCCGGCATCCTGATCCTGGAGGAATGGGGCCGGGCCGTCTCGCGCGGGGCCAGGATTTACGCCGAGGTGCTGGGCTTCGGGGCCAGCTGCGACGCCTTCCACTTCACCGCCCCGCCCGAGGACGGGCACGGGGCCATCCTGGCCATCCGCAACGCCCTCGAGGACGCCGCCCCCAGGGGCCTTTCCCTGGCCGACATCGGCTACATCAATGCCCACGGCACCTCGACCGGCCTCAACGATCTGGCCGAGACCCTGGCCATCAAGGAGGTCTTCGGCCCGCTGGCCCCCAAGATCCCGGTCAGCTCCACCAAGTCCATGACCGGGCACCTCCTGGGCGGGGCCGGGGGGATCGAGTCGGCCTTCCTGGCCCTGGCCATCCACGAGGGCGTCATCCCCCCGACCATCAACCTGGACAACCCGGATCCCGGCTGCGACCTCGACTACGTGCCCTGGACTGCCCGCAAGGCCGATCTGAGGGCGGCCATGAGCAATTCCTTCGGCTTCGGCGGGACCAACGGGGTCCTCATAATGGGCCGGGCTGGGGCCTGGGAGTAGGGCCCCGTCCACGGGGCCCTTTTGGCGCGGGGACTGGCGTTTTCGCCTCGGGGGCCCTGCCGGCTGTCCGTAGGCCAAGGCGATCCAGGGGCCCAAGGGACGGCCGCCGGCCCTCCCCGGGCCAACAAAAGGCCCGTATCCTGGCTTTGTCTTTCCAATTCCAAGCACCAGCGCGCCCATTCCCTGGGACCATGCCCATCCGGCGAGCCCGGGCGGCGACGGGCCGGGCCCTTCCGGCCAAGGGCGCCTGGCCTCGCGGGCCCGGTGGCCCCAAACTCGGAATTCCCCTTCCCGGGCCAAGGCCCGGGGAATCCAGGCAGGAAGAAGATGAAAACCAGCGTCATGCCCCAGATGTTCCCGCTTCTCCTCGCGCTCCTGGTCTGCCTCCCCGCCCTCGCCCCCTCCAGGGCCCAGGCCCAGGCCGGCGCGCTGGAAGGCGGCGGCTTTTTCGTGACCCAGATCGGCTCGCTCAAGGTCACGGCCCTCTCCGACGCGATCGGCCAGATGGGCTTCGACCTCCTGAGGGACATCGGCCCCTCCGAGGTGGCCCAGGCCGCCAGCCAGGCCGGCCTTCCCGACGGGGCCTCCTCCTTCCCCAGCTTCGTCAACGCCTTCGCGGTAGAGCTGCCCGCGGGCCTGGTCCTGGTCGATACCGGAAACGGTCCCCAGGCCAACCTGGCGGCCAGTCTCAAGGCGGCCGGCATCGACCCGTCCGAGGTCAAGGCCGTCCTCCTGACCCATTTCCACGGCGACCACATCGGCGGCCTCCTGGACGCCCAGGGCCAGGCGGCCTTCCCCGAGGCCACGGTCTACGCCGACAGCGAGGAGGACCGGTACTGGCTGGGAGGCCCCAAGCCCCTCTCGGCGCAGGCCATGGAGGCCATCGCCCCCTACCGGGCGGCTGGCCGCTACAGGCTCTTCTCGCCCGGCGATGAGGTCCTGCCCGGGGTCGAGGCCGTCGAGCTCTACGGCCACACCCCCGGCCACGTGGGCTTCATGTTTTCCGGCGGCGGCCAGGATCTCCTGGCCTGGGGCGACATCGTCCATGTCCGCCTGGTCCAGTTCGCCCACCCGGGGGCCACCCTGACCTACGACGTCGATGGCCCACGGGCCGCGGCCACCAGGAAGAGGATCTTCGGCCAGGCCGCCGGGAAGGGCTTCTTCGTGGCCGGGGCCCACCTGCCCTTCCCGGGACTGGGCCAGGTGGCCGGTGACGGGGAGGCCTTCGAGTACAGGCCGGTCGGGGAGTAGGGCCATGGGCCCCGCCTCCCCCGGCCAGACTGGCGTCCAGCCTGGGGCCGGCCTGGTAGTGGCCGTCGGCTGCGACCATGCCGGCCGGGACCACAAGGAGGCCGTCAGGGCGCACCTGGAGGCCAAGGGCCACCATGTCCTGGACCTTGGGGTCTCCCCCGACGTGGACAGGGCCGACTACCCCGAGGTGGCCATCAGGGTCTCCAGGCTGATCCAGTCCGGCCAGGCCCGCTTCGGGGTCCTGGTCTGCGGCACCGGCGTGGGCATGTGCATGGCGGCCAACCGACATCCCGGGGTCAGGGCGGCCAACTGCAACTCCGAGTTCCTGGCCGTCATGGCCCGGGCCCACAACGACGCCAACGTCCTCACCCTGGGCCAGAGGGCCATGGGCCCGGGGCTGGCCCTCTCGGTCCTGGACGCCTTCCTGTCGGCCCGCTTCGAGGGTGGCCGCCACCAGGAGAGGATCGACCTGTTCGACCGGCTTTCAGGCTGACAGCCGGCCACCCGTAACATACCTGCCATGGCCCCAGGCCCGGTCCGGGCCCGCCCAAGCCTTTTAGGATAGAGCATGTCCAGACACAACGCCCCCGCCCGCGACGAGCAGCTCCAGGCGATCCTGTCCCGGGAGCTGAACCGGCAGCGCCACAAGCTTGAGATGATCGCCTCGGAGAACTTCGTCTCCGAGGCCGTGCTGGCCGCCGGGGCCAGCGTCTTCACCAACAAGTACGCCGAGGGCTACCCGGACCGCCGGTATTACGGCGGCTGCGAGTTCGCCGACGAGCTGGAGAACCTGACCCAGGGCCGGGCCCGCAAGCTCTTCGGGGCCGAGCACGCCAACGTCCAGCCCCACTGCGGATCCTCCGCCAACATGGCCGCCTACTTCGCGGTCCTGAAGCCAGGGGACGCAATCCTGGGGATGGATCTGGCCCACGGGGGGCATCTGACCCACGGGGCCCCGGTCAGCTTCGCTGGCCGCCTCTTCAGGTGCCTCTCCTACGGGGTGAGGAAGGACACCGAGTACATCGACTACGACCAGGTGGCCGCCATCGCCGAGAGGGAAAAGCCCAGGCTCATAGTGGCCGGGGCCTCCTCGTACCCCAGGGTGGTCGATTTCCCGAGATTCAGGTCCATCGCCGACCGCTGCGGGGCCACCCTGATGGTCGACATGGCCCACTTCGCCGGCCTGGTGGCCACGGGCCTCCATCCCTCGCCCGTGCCCTACGCCGAGATAGTCACCTCCACCACGCACAAGACGCTCAGGGGGCCCAGGGGCGGCCTCATCCTGTGCCGCAGGAGCCACGCCAAGGCCATCGACGACCAGGTCTTCCCGGGCATCCAGGGCGGGCCCCTGATGCACATCATCGCCGCCAAGGCCGTGGCCCTGGGCGAGGCCCTGGAGCCCGACTTCATCGACTACCAGCGCCAGGTGCTCAGGAATTGCCAGAGGCTGGCCGCCGCCCTGGCCGACGGCGGCTACCGGCTGGTCTCCGGCGGGACCGACACCCACCTCATCCTCATCGACCTGAGGCCCTCGGGCCTGACCGGCCACGCTGCCCAGACGGCCCTGGACCTGGCCGGCATAACGGCCAACAAGAACGCCGTCCCCTTCGAGAAGGAGCGCTTCTCCGTGGCCTCGGGGCTCAGGCTGGGCACGGCCGCCCTGACGACCAGGGGCATGGTCGAGACCGACATGGACGAGGTGGCCGAGTTCATCGTCGAGGCCCTGCGCCACACCGACGACGAGGGCCGGCTCAAGAGGATCAGGCTCCGGGTCGAGGAATTCACCCAGAGGTTCCCCCTGTACCCCGGCCTGGCCGGCTAGGCGCGGCGCTCCACAGGCCAGACTGCCCGCATGGTGCCCCGTCCCGTGGGAAGACGCCCACGGCGGGCCTTCGGAGTTCAGCCTTGGGGCATTGGTTGTTGATAAAAACTGAGAGACATTGCGCGCGGTCAACCGGATATACCCAGAACCTTAATCATTCCCCATGCCATGCCGGCAATACTTGGGACCAGATAGATTTGGAAATCATTCAGGTCGTCAGTACAATTGTGGATAGAGATAAGATCGCTTGGAAAGACTCAAGAGCGGATAAACAATAAAGGATGCCAGGTCAAATTGGCTCGTCTCGTCCCGCAATTAACCAGTTGGCCATGCATTAGCGATTTGTCAATAAGACTAGGAGAGATCTGATCATGAATGTATTAACCCAGAAAATTAATGAACTGACTCCGGCAATGAATTTTACCTGGTAAAAATCAAACGTTTTAAAACGCCCATGGGTATTTGTAAAAACTTGATAAACTTATTAAAATATAATTAAATTTTTTTTGTATGGAAAATATTAATCTATATTTTAATATAATATTAAGTTTATTTTGTATTTAATTTAGAGTGATACTTTTAAATAATATATTGTTAACTGATATTTTTATATTTATTGCCTGTAATATCTTATGTAAACCTAGAGAACATTACTTCATCTGATATATTTATAGCCATAGTAATTGATTTGGACTTTTCAATATGTGGTTTTTTGTTTCAACTACAATGGTAATCTCCCATTTCCGTATGTTTTGGAAAGCGTTACATGCCTTCAAGCAATTTCAGCCTTTGCCGTCCTTAAATGAGTCGACAGGAAATCCAGATGTCCTCTGAACGTGTAGCCCGTATTTTGGGTGACTCCAGGTGGGTTGGCGCACAGATTGCGAAGGCGCAGGTAGCTTTACGAAATGGAGCCAGCAAGGAAGACACATCCCGCACATTGTACGAGTCAGGTTCCCTGAGCCTGAAAAGGAGTCGGGAAATTGTAGACAGCCTGAGGGACGCCGAGTTCGAGTCGTTTCTGGAAAAACGGACGCATACTGGCTCGGCCGAGAACCCTATCTCAAAGCTATTTCCAGCTGCAGTCACGGAACGTCAGTTTCTTGACAAGCTTGATCAGCTTCAAGAAGCAAGACATTCAGTAGATTATCGCGATGAACGGTTTACTGGCCATACGCTTGTCGATTTTACCTTACTGGAGAACAACACAGAACTTCCTGTTAATGTCAAGAATGCCGGCACACGTTTTGAGAATGCGGCTAGGCTGGTTGGTCTCGATCCTGACGACTGTATTCCAATTCCTGCTTATAAAGCCTACGACGCAATTGATAAAGAACCCAACCTCCTGTATGCCTTTTGCGTTGACTATAGGCTGATATCTAAGATTGAAGATTTTTTACTCAAACGTTTCTCTGATGATGAGACTTTTGTCTGGAAAATACTGTCCACCTATGCGGGCTCGCTAATTCGAGATGCGGAAGACAGATTCGTCTATTCGATGGTAAACCGCCATTGGGGTGATTTCTCTCGCCTTGTGCCCGACCCAGCGTTTAGAATTATATCAGCTCGGAAAGCCATCCGCATTCTCCAGAACCACCCCAAGCGAACTCCTGGGCTTGGCCTGCGAGCCTGGGGGACGGGAGCGTCCGCGGAAAATAACGTGCATATTTCAGTGGCCGACGAGACCAAAATATGGGACGAAATCTTAACACGAATCGTCGAAAAAGGATTGACAGATGTCATTTCAGCGGTAAACAGGAAAAAGACGGAGCTGGTCTTTGACCCGGAGGTATAGGGAAGTGAATGTAGTCAGCTTGTTCTCTGGCTGCGGTGGCCTTGACTATGGCATGGAGGCCGCTGGATGGAATATTGTCTATAGAAATGACATTGACCACCACTCCTGCTCCACGCTCAGATTGAACGGTCGATCTGACGTGCAATGCGCTCCAATAGAAGAAGTTTCCACCAATGAGATATGCCGCTTTGCCGGTTCCGCAAAAGATGTTGACTTGGTGATCGGCGGTCCTCCGTGCCAGCCTTTCTCAAAGTCCGCATATTGGTCACGCGGTGACACGCTCCGCCTAAAAGATCCGCGCTCTAACACGCTGCGCGAATATTTTCGTGTCATTGAAGATTTCAAGCCAAAAGCGTTTCTGCTTGAGAATGTGCACGGCATTAGCTATACCGGCAAAGAGGAAGGGCTTCAATTTATAATTGATAAAATAAGAGAAATCAATCGCAAGACAGGGACGGACTATAGACCAAGGTGGAAAGTTCTTAACGCCGCTGATTTTGGCGTGCCACAACTGCGGGTGCGTTTTTTTTTAGTGGCCATACGCAACGGCAAAGAGTTCGTATTTCCACAACCAACCCATTTCGACGCTGACACTGCACACCCTGACCTTAAACTGTCCAATATCAATCTAGCCCCATACTCTACTACGTGGGACGCCTTGAGGGATGTAAATCCCGATACAGGTGAGAACCTTAGGGTTGGCGGAAAATGGGGTAAATTGCTCCCGTCTATCCCGGAAGGCGAAAACTACCTTTGGCATACTGACAGAAAAGGCGGGATGCCACTTTTTGGATGGCGAACCAGGTTTTGGTGTTTTTTGCTGAAGCTAGCTAAGAATAAGCCCTCATGGACCATTCAGGCTCAGCCGGGCTCAGCCATTGGCCCGTTCCATTGGGATAACCGCAAATTGTCCTGGAGAGAGCAGGCCGCTCTCCAAACGTTCCCCTCTGACTTTCGGATTAACTCCCCACGAGCTGAGATCCAACGCCAGATAGGCAATGCTGTGCCTTCATTGCTGGCGGAAATTCTAGGCCGTTCATTGATGGAGCAGGTATCTGGAGAGCGGACCAAAGAGTCATTGAATTTGTCGATTAGGAGAAATGCTGATATCCCACCAGCGGAGCGAATCCAGCCAGTTCCTGAGGAGTACTTCTGCTTAAGAGGAATTCATGCTCCTCACCCAGGAACAGGTAAGGGACGATTTGATCAAGAGACTGGCTATATATGTTGAATTATGAATATATAGTGCGCATGAACAATAGATGTTTCAAATAAATTTTGCTTTATTATAGTATTTAATTATATATAGCAATAAAATTTTGTAATAATGGTGCATATAAAAATATAAAATTTGATAACTATAAAACTAATATTTTTTATTTTTAAAATATAATTAACTATAATATCTATAAATATAAAATATGCTAAAATCAAAGTTATTTAGTCTCTTATTTTTTAATTAGTTTAAAATACCATTTTTAGCATTTATTTTTTTACTATATTGGCCACTGGCCTTAGAAAATTTGATAAAATAAGTTTATAATAGTCTTATAGTTTGAAAACAACACGTATTAATTTATTTTATTATTTATTTTAATGTATTAAAGATGTTGAAATGATTTAAGGCTTTCTTATGGATGTTGTTACATTGCAATTAATTTTTATTATAAGTGAATTATTATTTTCATAATATATGACATGATTTTAATGATTCAAAAATATATAAAATTGTGCAGTTTAAACTGCAGAATGTCTTCTGTTTTCTAGATCACAGCCTTTAGTTGGTTGTTATTCACTAAAGTAACATTATTAACATTATGATTATTAATAACGTCAATTAACATGTCTTTTTATATAAATATTCCAGGACAAAATGAATCACTCGCTCTCTGGTTGCAAGCTGGAGAAGCTTTAATTTTATTAGGTGTTAATGGATCAGGTAAATCTGCTATTATTGATAAATTATATAAAGATAATCGTCAAAATGTTATAAAAGTACATTCTATGCGTCAAAATTGGTTTAAAAGCGGTAATCCAGATATTACTCAGTCAACACATAATTCTTTTCAACATAGTTTAGAAGCATGGGATAGATGCAACTCTTCTTGGTACAATGATGATAATGCTGCAACTAAGGTAAATATGATATTGTATGACCTAATTAATTCAGAGAATAGAAGATCAAGAAAAATTACCAATATAATAGACACTAGTGATGATGAAACAACGAAAAAAACATGAATATAGCAAAATGTGGCTCGTCTGTCATCACACAGATAATAGCTTATTTAGATCTTCCAATATGCCCATTGAAATATCCATCGATAATACTGATAAAATTTTGGCCTCAAAAAATGAATGCACCCCTTTTGATGTTGCGGCTCTGTCAGATGGTGAGCGTAATGCGCTTATTGTTGCTACTATTATTTTAACCGCCTCGCCCGAAACTCTTATATTGATTGATGAGCCGGAACGTCATTTGCATCGCTCAATAATAGTTCCCTTGATAAAGGAACTAACCGAAATGAGAAGCGACTGCGCTTTTGTCATTGCCA
Organism: Deltaproteobacteria bacterium; assembly: GCA_031264145.1. Lineage (GTDB taxonomy): Bacteria > Desulfobacterota > Desulfarculia > Adiutricales > Adiutricaceae > JAIRNQ01. Next base: position 12,642 of record JAISEK010000165.1, on the reverse strand, counting down.
CTCATGAGTTAGCCTTGGCCTCCGATTTTAAATCAACGCATGCGTTGTTAGTCCGAGACTGTACTTTCGAGAATAATATGGCTGTATCTTGGGATTTCGACTACATTCCAAGAAACCATTCAGAAGCTGAAGAACAAGATGAAATTAATGAAAGCTTAAAAAAAGATTTAATGGGATCAAGGCGGCGAATATTATTCGTTGAAGGTGAAGAGGGCAGCCTTGACCGACCTTTATATAGTTTGATTTTTCCTGGAGTTTCCGTTATTTCTAAATCAGGATGCAGAGAAGTCGAGCGTGCTGTTGCCGGGTTAAGAGGTTCGGAGCCATATCATTGGGTTAAGGCTTTCGGGGTCATTGACGAAGACAGACGGGAGCCCGCAAACATATCAGAGTTAAGGCAGAAAGGCGTTTATGCCATTGAAGCATATTCGGTGGAATCAATCTATTATCATCCAGAGCTGCAACGCAGAGCAGTAAACAGATTATGTGATACGACAGCCGGAAATCCAGTTCAGGCACTAGGCGATGCCAGATCTGCTGCGCTTAAAGCGTTTGAAGAAGCTAGAGAGCATTTATGTGGAAAGGTTGCTGAAAAAACACTCCGAGCTGATGTTGAAAAAAAATGCCAACAAAGAAAGAAATTAAAGATGAAAACGATTACTGTATAAAGGTTCCAGTAAAAGAAACAATGGCTAATGAACTTAATTGCTTTAAAGAATTATTGAAAAATAAAAACATAGATGTATTGATCAGTAGATATCCGATAAAGGAAAGTCCAGTTATCGATAGTATATTAAAAATCTAAAATTTAATAGCAAAAAACAATATCAAGACACAGTCAGGAAAATTATAAAAGATGATAGATATGCTCTCGTGTTTGTCAGAAGTTTTTTTGGCCCTTTATCTGAAGATATCAACGAAATAAGTTAATATTTATTGTCTTTTTTGATGGAATAATACCGCCAGGGTAGAGGATGTCCGTGACCGTGGTTGGCTGACATGCGGGCCCGCCGGTGGCCCTATTCCCAAATTGATGAGTATTGCCCACTATATCATGGCCGTGAGGAGAAAAGACTTCGCGGTACCTTTTTCCTTTTCCCAGGTCATCTAGAGGCCTGGCCCCAGGCCGGTCCGACCGACCCTGTGGACTCCGTGAGCCGCCAATGCCCCTAGACCCCATCGCCCCTGGCATTCTCTTCGACCATGCCCGCAGGGCCCGCATAGGCCTCCCGGAGGCCGTCTTCTGCCAGGGGAAGCCCCTTTCCAGCCTTATTGAGCTGCTGGGCTGCTTCGGCCGCGGGCAGGGCCGGCCCGTCCTCTTCACCCGCCTTGGGCCATCGGTCTTCGGTTCCCTGGGGGAGGAGCTCAGGTCGGCCTACGACTACGACCCGATCTCCCGGACGGCCTGGGGCGAGAAGTGCCCGCCCTCCGGGTCCAGTGGCCGGGTGGCCATAGTCTCGGGGGGCACGGCCGACGCCCCGGTGGCCAGGGAGGCCGCCAGGACCCTCGAGTACCTGGGCTTCGGGTTTACCCTTTTCGAGGACAGCGGGGTGGCCGGCCTCTGGCGCCTGGCCGGGGCCCTCGAGGCGATAAACGGGCACCAGGTGGTCATCGTGGTGGCCGGCCTGGACGCGGCCCTGGCCTCGGTCCTGGGCGGCCTCACGCCCAGGCCGGTCATAGCCGTCCCGACCTCGGTGGGCTATGGCCTGGCCCGGCAGGGTGAGAGCGCCCTGGCCAGCATGCTGGTCAGCTGCTCGCCCGGGGTGGCCGTCCAGAACATCGACAACGGCTACGGGGCGGCCTGCGCCTCGGCCCGCATCCTCAATCTCCTGGCCCACGCCGGCCCGGGCTAGGCCCCATCGTCCTCCCTGGCGGGCCTTGGCCGCCGGCGGAGCCCCCAGGTCCCTCTCCGCTCCCCGGCCAGGCCGGCCTTCCGGCCCCCGGGCACGCAAGTTTCCCCTAGGGCCGCCCTGGCCGGGTGGCCCGCGTCCAGCCCGCGGCTTGGACTAACAACCGTTTCCATAATTTGGAAGGAGATAAAAGGAGATAAGATGCCAAGAAAAAGCCTGACCGATCTTTACCAAATGAAGGCCAAGGGCGAGAAGATCGCCTGGCTGACCTCCTACGACTACCCCTCGGCCCAGTTCTGCCAGGCCGCCGGCATCGACATGATCCTGGTCGGCGACAGCCTGGGCATGTGCGTCTACGGCTACAACGGGACCCTGCCGGTGACCATGGACCAGTGTCTGGTCCACTCCGAGGCCGTGCGCCGGGGCGCCCCGGACGTCTTCCTGGTCGGGGACATGCCCTTCTTGAGCTACCAGACCTCCGACGCCGAGGCCGTCCACAACGCCGGGCTCTTCCTCAAGAAGGCCGAGGTGGACGCCATCAAGCTCGAGGGCGGGGTCCGGATCGTCGACCGCATCAGGGCCATCACCGACGCCGGCGTCGCGGTCATCGGCCACATCGGCCTGACCCCCCAGTCGTCTGGCATCCTGGGCGGCCACAAGGCCCAGGGCCGGACGGCCGAGGCGGCCAAGCTGACCCTGGAGGACGCCATCGCCGTGGAGAAGGCCGGGGCCAAGATGCTCCTGGTCGAGGCCATCCCGCCGGAGGTGACCGAGGTCATCCACAAGACCCTCTCCATCCCGGTCCTGGGCATCGGCGGCGGCCTCCCCTGCGACGGCCAGCTCCTGATCATCAGCGACCTCATCGGCCAGTTCCAGGCCTTCACCCCCAAGTTCGTCAAGAAGTACGCCAACGTGGCCGAGGTCGTCACCAAGGCCATCAAGGAATACGTCGCCGACGTCAGGGGCTCCAAGTTCCCGGGCAAGGACCACGTCTACAGCATGCTCCCGGGCGAGGCCGACAAGTTCCGCAAGCTGGTCGGGGTCAAGCCGGCCAAGAAGTCCAAGTAGGCCCCGGCGCCTTCCCCCTCGAGGCCCGCCTGTCCCGTGCCCGGGCCAGGCGGGCCTTTTCGGTTGGCTCCCCGCCTTCCCTTGGCGCCGGGGGAGACGCCGCCCCCGCCCTGGAGGGAAGGGCCGGCGATGGCCCCGGCTGGGACGGGAGAGGGCGTCGCCGTTGGTTCTTCTGGCCGACGGGGGGATTCCCCCGGTGGAGGCCAGGGCGGGAAGGGTTCCCGCCGGACCGTCCCCTCGTCCATCCACCGGCCCGGTCCCGCCAGGAGGCCGGGGATTGGGCGCTATCCTGGGGTGCCCTTCTTGGGCCTTCCGGGCCCCCGACGACCGCCTTTCCCGGCGACCGCCACGGCGCGGAACGGGGGCTTGGTCCCCTGGCCCCGGCGGCCCATGGGGAAAGATGGGGCCGCCGTGGCCGGCCGCCAGGCCCTCGTCAACCTCCTAGCGGAGGACACTCGAGTCGGAGACGGCCCGCAGGGCCGCGGCGTCCTTTCCCGTCATGTATGCGCGGAAAATCTCCTCCTGCGTGGCGAACGCCCTGTGGGGATATTTCCCGAACATCTCGTAGCCGTCGCCTCCGAAGTACAGGAAATCGTTGATGGCCAATGCGTATCTAGCCTTGGGGTCCAGCGGTTTCCCGCCGACCGTCACGGCCTTCGGGGCCAGGATCCCGCTCGTGGTGCCGTCGGGGGCCGTCACCTCGCGCCTTTCGGTCTCGACCTCCAGGCCCCAGAACTGGGGGAAGGCCCCCGAGCCCGGCAACCCGAGGCCATGGCTCAGCGCGGCCAGCAGGTCCTCCCCGGAGACGTCTATCAGGTAGACATAGTCGCCGTACGGGAAGACCTCGAGAAACTGCCCTCTCGTCACGTCGCCTCTCGCGATGGAGTCGCTGATGGCCCCCCCGTTGAGCAGAGCGGCGTCCGCGCCGGTGGCGTCGGTCAGGGCCGCGCAGACCAGCCGCCCCAGGTTCGTGCTCGAGCGTCTCACGTTCTGCCTCGAGCCGTCCAGGTCAAACGGGGCCGTCATCACGACCCGCCCCAATTCCGCGTCGAGTTCGGCCTTGAGGGAGTTCATCGCCCCAAGCATGGCTGGGTCTGGCTCGGTCTTCCCTATTTCGGGGGAAGAGGCCTCGATGATCGAGGCGGCCATCGAGTACCCGCCGCCGTTTTTTTTGTCGATCTCGATCCGGCCGACGTTCTCGAGATTCGCCCCGGCGCTCGCGACGAGGGCATGGCTCCCGTCGCCCCGCTCGATCGGTATTGCCGTCTTGCTGTGGCTGTGCCCGTCGATTATGACGTCGATGCCGGGGACGCGCTCCGCTATGGCCTGGGATGTCGGTTCGCAGTACGGCTCGCTGCCCATATGCGTCACGGCCACGATCAGGTCCGCGCCCTCGGCTTTAAGGCGTTCCACGACCGCCTCCGCCTCACTTACCGGGTCTTTGATTTCAAGCCCCTCGACATTGCGCGGGTCGGTGGCCGTCCTGGTCTGCGGCGTCGAGAGACCGAATATGCCGACCCTCAGATCGCCCCACGAGCGCATGACGTAAGGCGGCAGGATGGCCTCCCCGTTTGTTCTCGCGACGTTGGCCGCCAGGAAATTGAGGCGGTATTTGTCGGAGATTTCGATAAGCCGCTCAAAGCCGTAGTCGAAATCGTGGTTGCCCGCCGCGATGGCGTCGTAGCCGGCCAGGCTCAGGACCACCCCCATCAGTTCCCCGCGCCTCGCCGTGGCGAACGCCATGCCATGCAGCACGTCGCCGGCGTCCAGCAGCAGTTTGCGCGGCGAGGGGTCAGCGTCCACGAGGGCCTTGAGCCGGTCGTAACCGACGCTGGTCAGACGGCCATCCGCGCCTCGTTCCCCGAAAGCGTGGCCGTGGACGTCGTTGGTGTGGTAGATGACCAAATCGTGCGCCGCGAAAGCCGGGGCCCCCTGGGCGAGGGCCGCCGCGAAGAACAGAACCGCCGGGATAGCCAAGGCCAAAATCTTTTTCCTCATTTCCAATGCTCCTGTCTTTAAGGAAACCGCCGTCAGGCACCCGGCCTGATTAGGGCTTGCCCGTCATGGCCTGCCCAGGCTTGAGGCCCAAGAGGAGACCCAAGGCCTTGGTGCCCACGAGATAGCCTCCCCTGGGATCTGGTGGGCCAACCGGTGCCTGGGTGCCTTGTCTTCTTGGCTTGGCGGGTGAAGATGCCTCGGACTGATTGCGTCCAGGTCGCCGTAGGCTCCGATGACGTTGAGGCGTATTTGACCGTCACTCTCAGAAAACAAGATATTGGCGGTTTTTCAAGATGGAGCCAGGATCTCTCCATGTCCTGTACCGCTGTCTCTTATCATAATGGATCGCCAGCTTCAGCTGGCGGCGTCGGGCTGTCCTTGGGCCGAGGCCGGACCAGGGGAACCGGCGGGCAGGATAAAAAGGCCGCCGAGAAAGAGCCATCCTCCTTGCCGGCGCTGCCGGTGGCCCTGGCCGTGCAATAGCCTGGGGCCTTATTTGCCGCGGCATCGCCGTTGTCGGCCAGATTGCCGTGGACATCGCGGCTCACCGCGCCGGCAATCGCCACGTCATGCCCGGCTCCGGGGGCGCGCATGGCCTGGATCAGGACCGGGACGGCGCGGCGCGCGACTCGCGCCCACAAGTCCATCCCGCGATGATCGCGCGACGCTCCCATCGTTTCCGCTGAAAAATAGGGACGAGGGGGCAGGAAATACGAACGGGCCTTTCCCGGTCGCGGCGCAATCATGGCCTCACTGTTGTCCAGCGAAGTCCGACAGAGAAGTCAAAATCGTACTGAGCCATGGCATAAAGGGGTCTCGAAAAGCCCTTGCCTAATGGAAGATTCGAGCTGGGACCATCATAGCACGCGCTTTATCCAAAGACTATCCATATTCCCAGGAACGATAGGCCTGAGGGAATGGCAGCATGGCTTGCCACTTATCCCAGGCATCATGAATGGACGCCCGCCTTATGTCGGGCCATGAGGGCCATATCCAGCCATTGATCGTGGCTTTCGAAGAGGCCAAGGCCCATGGCGCGGAGGCCATGCGGCCTGGCCGGGCCTGCCAAAAGGCCCCGTCGCGGTGCGCGGACCGGTTCGCCGCGACCATCCGTGGATCAGTTCCTCCCAGCAATTTCATTTTGGCCGCCAAGACAGCCGGTCACATCCATGAGGCTCGCCTGAAGGTTGGCTCGATCCTCAAGGAGATCGAGAAAACGCCAGCATCAAAAAATATTTCAATATCTATCGAAATCTGGAACGTAAAGATGACATAATGGGAAACAGTCAAGGCTGGCGGGGAAGACCATGGAACCAGTATTGGGGAAGCGGGGCGGGGAATCCCGTCGGCCCGCCCCAAGGAACTGGCAGCCAAGGCCAAGGAGAGCCAAAGGCCCGCCGGCCAGCTGGAGTCGCCAATGGCCAGTGACACATGAATGCCGGAGGTTTCGGACCGGGACTTCGCTTTCCTGGCCAATATTTTAACTTTGGTCGCCAAAACAACCGGTCACATCAAGGGGAGGACGAGCGATGAAAGGAAAAATGGCCGACAAGGCGCCTTATGGACCAATGAAGAGGGAGCCGGTCTCGTTTGACTCTCCCGAGGACCTGACCGCCAAGGCCATGGCGGCCCAATGGGTGCGGCGGCTCATCGGGATAGGTGTTCCGTTTAGTTCCGATTTATCTAGTTTGTTGTCGTATATATTTGGTAATATTTTAAATATTATAGATTTATTAAAGATAAAAATTAATTTACTGCCAGATATTGATATATATAGATCTTATAAACATGAAATTAATAATTATCATAATTTTTCTAACGATCATATAATTGAACAATTTATATTATCTAATAAAATTTGTAAAGAACTAATTTTTGATAGTATTGATTTTGAATGCAAAAATTTTATTAAAATAAATTTAAAAAAGTCAATTATATTTCCTTTGATAAGGAGAAGATTAGTGCAAATATTTGGAATATCAATAGAAACTGCAATAGTTTTAGAGTATTGTTATATAAAAAGAGTATATAATATAATATATTCATATTTTGAACGCACTATTGACATTTCAAATATAGCAAATAGATGTAAATTTTCTGAAATACTAAATATAGATATTGTAAAACTTAATAATTCAATAACAACGGCTTTATCGTGTGATTTGATACGTGGCGCAGGCAACCTGGAACTCTCGGACGAACTGTTCGAGTTTTGGGCGGCCTCCAAGGCCGCCGACGTCAGGCAGCTGTTCTTCGTTCCCCTGGCCGGCAAAGGCATCCCCCTGGGGAATTTCCGCGTCCCGGAAGAGGATGTGGCCCACGTCAAGGCCCTTTTGGCCAGCCCGGGGCCGGATCCGGTCAACATACTCCTTTATGGGCCGCCGGGCACCGGCAAGACCTCGTTTGCCAGGAGCCTGGCCGCCGCCCTGGGAGTCAAGGCCTGGAGCGTGGCCAGTCGCCTCCAGGATGGCGACGACGCCCGCAGGAGTTCCCTGGTGGCCTGCCTGAACATGGCCTCCAAGGTCCCCGGGGCCTTTGCCCTGGTCGACGAGGCCGAACGCCTTCTGGACACGCGCCAGGGACTTTCGGCGAGGACCAAGGACAAGGCCTGGCTCAACTCGGTCCTGGAGGCCCCCGGGCAAAGGACCATCTGGATCACCAACGACGTCGACCACATCGATCAGGCCGTGCGCCGGAGGTTCCAGTACAGCGTCCATTTCAGGGGGCTCGGGGCTAGGGAGCGCCAGGACGTCTGGCGCCAGATAGCGGCCTCGGGGAAGGCCAGGCACCTTCTGCCCGCCAAGGGCCTGGAGGCCCTGGCCAGGGACTACGACGTCCCGCCGTCGGTCATAGAGGAGGCCGTGGGCCAGGCCAGGGCCATCGCCCAGGCCAAGGCCGACTTCGTCCCCGCCGTGGAGAGGGTCCTCGCTGCCCACGTGGCCCTGAGGGAGGGCGGCCGGCCTCCGGGCCCCAGGGCGATGGCCGACCCGGACTTCAGGCTTGAGGGCGTCTGCCTCGAGGGCAAGGTCGAGGACCTTCTGGAACCAGCGAGGCGTCTCGATGCCAGGCTGAGGGGGGGCGGGGAGGTGAGGCCGGGCGGCGGGACCTTCCTTCTCTATGGGCCGCCGGGCACCGGCAAGACCGCCCTGGCCAGGCACGTGGCCCAAAGCGTCGGCCGGGAGTGCCGAGTGGTCATGGCCAGCGATCTTCTGGACTGCCTCGTCGGCCAGACGGAGAGAAACATGGCCCGCGTCTTCCGGGACTCCGAGGCCGAGGGGACGGTGCTGGTCATCGACGAGGTCGACAGCTTCCTCCACGGCCGCGACCTGGCCGTCCGTGCCTGGGAGGCAACCATGGTCAACCAGTTCCTGACCTGTCTGGAGGATTATCGGGGCATCTGCTTCTGCACCACCAACCGGCGGGCTGGCCTGGACCCGGCCGCCATGAGGCGGTTCAGCTTCAAGTTCGAGTTCTCCTATGCCTCCGGGGAACGGCTCGAGGCCCTCTACGGGGCCCATCTGGCGCCACTGGCCGGGTCCGGCCCGACGGGGGCGGACCTCCGGGCCCTCCGCTCGATGGAGGGGCTCACGCCAGGGGACTTTGGCGCCGTCCGCTCCCGGTACTGGCTGGCGGACCCGGGGAGCGTGGGGCACCGGGAGCTGATCGGGGCCCTGGGCCTCGAGCTGCGGCTCAAGCTGGACAAGCCGGAGAGGACCATCGGCTTCATGGGGCCGGCCCAGGCACGCCAGGCCGATCCACGAGGAGGGCGCTGATGCCCGTGAAGTGGGACGGGGCCAAGCCGGCCGAGAAACTGCTGTCCCTGTACAGCCTTCTGATGATGTCCAGGCGCGACCTGAGCCTGACGGAGCTCTCCGGCCACCTCAACTGCTCCAAGCAGGCGGTCCTGCGGCTCATAGGCCAGCTGGAGGGCTCCAGGTACGCCAAGGTGATCGCGGGCAAGCGTGGCCGGGAGGCCATCTACCGCTTCGAGCGCCCGAACGGGTTCCCCAGGGTGGTCCTCAATCCCGACGGCCTGCGGGAGCTGGCCATGTGCCGGAATTTCCTGCTGCACCTTCTGCCGCCCGGCATGCGCAAAAGCGTGGACTCGACCCTGCGCCAGGCCGCCGCCCTGGTCCCGGAGGGGACCGACCCCGGCCTGTACGAGCACCTGGGCCGCCCGGCCTTCAAGGGCCGCATCGACTACGGTCCCTTCGGGGAGATGCTGGAGACCATCGTCAAGGCCATCGAGGGCCGGAGGATCTGCGCCGTCTCCTACCGGCCGTCCCTCAAGGCCGAGCCCAAGGAGTTCCGCTTTGCCCCCAGGCAGCTGACGGTCCTCAGGGAGGCCATCTACGTCGAGGGCTGGATGGTCTGCGGCAAGGGCCAGGCCCGCTTCGACGACCCGGCGACCCTGGCCGTCCACCGCCTCCTGTCCGTCGGCCCCCCTGGCCGGGATGGGGCCCATTTGCCGGACCTGCCGGACAAGGGGGGCTCCTTCAGGCTGATGAGGGGCCGCCCCTTCAGGGCCAGGGTCAGGTTCTCGCCCGGGGCGGCCACCTACGTCGCCGAGCGGGAATGGGGCGGCGACGAGCGGAAGACCGTCCAGGACGACGGCTCCCTGACCTTGTCCTTCGTGGCCCAGAGCCAGGAGGAGGTCATCTCCTGGATCCTCTCCTTCGGCGGGGAGGCCGAGGCGATGTCGCCAAAATGGCTGCGAGAGGCCGTGGAGGGGCGCCTTTCCGAGGCCCTGTCCCGCTACGGCCGCCCGGCCGGGGACGACTCCTGGGATCTCCCCTGACGGGGCCCCCGGTCCACCATTTTGCCCGCCAGACCTCATGGAGGAGCCAAGTGACAGTCAAGGTGATATCCGGCCCGGCCAACTGGATGGAGGCCGGGGCCCTCAGGCAGCTGGAGTCCATCGGCCGCTATCCCGGGGCCGAGCTGGTCGTCGGCCTGCCGGATCTTCACGGCGGCCGCTCCCCGGTGGGGCTGGTGGCGGAAATCCGCGGCCACGTCTATCCCTACCTGATCGGCGGGGACATTGGCTGCGGCATGGCCCTGTTCGACCCCTCCATCCCCAGGCGCAGGTTCAGGCCCGAGAGGGCCGCCAAGATCCTCTCCGGCCTGTCCGGCCTGGGATCCGCGTCTCCCCCGGAAGGTTTCGGGGAACCGTGTCCGATAAGGGACTTCGGCTCCATCGGGGGCGGCAACCACTTCGTCGAGTTCCAGGCCATCGAGGAGGTGGCCGACCAAGGGTCCCTGGACCTGATGGGCCTGGAGCCTGGCCAGGTCCTGGTCCTGGTCCATTCCGGCTCCAGGGGCTTCGGGCAGGAGATCCTGGAGGCCTTTGCCCGGGAGACCGGCTACGGGGCCGCCGAGCCGGAGGCCAAGGCCTACCTGGGGCAGCACGACCGGGCCGTGGCCTGGGCGGCCCGCAACCGCCAGGCGGCCGCCGGGAACATGGTCTCCGCCCTGGGCCTCGGGGGGGAGCCGCGGCTGGTCCTGGACCATCCCCACAACCACATCGAGGAACACGGGGACCTCCTCGTCCACCGCAAGGGGGCGGTCTCGGCCCTGCGCGGCCCGGCGGTCATCGCCGGCTCCAGGGGCTCCTTCAGCTATCTGGTCCGGCCCTGTCCCGACTCGGCCCAGGCCGGCCACTCCATCTCCCACGGGGCGGGCCGGAAATGGGCCCGGTCGGACTGCCGCGGGAGGCTCTCCAAGAAGCTCGGCAAGGACGACCTGAGACGGACGGCCCTCGGCAGCCTGGTGGTCTGCCGGGACGCCGAGCTCCTGTTCCAGGAGGCCCCGCAGGCCTACAAGGACATCCGGGAGGTCATCAATGTCCTGGTCGGGCACCGCCTCCTGACCGTCCTGGCGGTCCTGAGGCCTCTTTTGACCTTCAAGGGATGAACCCGGAGGAGACGCATGCCCCTTTTGATGATATCCAGCGGCCGGGGGCCGGAGGAATGCGAGCTGGCGGTCGGCCTGTTCCTGGAGTGGTTCCTGGCGGGGAATCCCGAGGCCCGGGTCAGGCGGGAGGACGGCGGCCGGACGGTGGACCTGGGAAACAGGAAGGCCATGGCCTTCCGCAGCGTCCTGGTCGAGATCCCCCCGGATCCGGCCCCGGCCACGGGCACCGTCCTCTGGCGGTGCCCAAGCCCGTTCCGGGAAAAACATGCCCGGAAGAACTGGTACATCCAGGTGGCCATGGCCGACGACCCCGGCCGGGCAGGCGCCCAGGGCCAGGCCGACCCCCTGGGGAAGGTGAGGGTGGATACCTTCAGGAGCCCGGGCAAGGGAGGCCAGAACGTCAACAAGGTCGAGACCGGCGTGAGGATAACCCACCTGGCCACGGGCCTTTCGGCCACCGCCACCACCCACAGGACCCAGCTGGCCAACAGGAAGCTGGCCCTGGAACGGCTCAGGGACAGGCTGGCCCTCCTGGCCGCGGGGAAGGCCGGCGAGGCTGACCGCCAGAACTGGGGCCGGCACAACCGGCTGGAGAGGGGCAACCCGGTTATGTCCTTTTCCGGCCCTGGCTTCGAGCCCGTCGCGGGCGACTAGGGACAACACCATCCGGGCGGACGCGATCCGCCGACGAAAGGAGCCATCATGGCCAGAGGCGAGAACTACGGCCAGTTTCTGTCCATGCTTGATCTGGCCTTGTGGCTGCAGGGCAGCGGCGAGGGGGTGACCCTCGCCAAAATGCAGGACCGCTTCGGGGTGACCCGCCGGACGGCCGAGCGCATGCGCGACGCCATGGCCGGCTACTTCGCCGCCGATTTCGTGGAACGCCGGGAGGGGACCCAGAAATACTACAGGCTCCGCTCCCCCAGGCTCGATTCCCTGACCCTTTCCTCAATCACCCTCGAGGAGCTGGCCTCCCTGGGCCTGGCCGCCAGGCTCCTCAGGGCCGCCAACCTCGAGGCCCAGGCCGAGAACGTGGAAAGGGCCGGCGACAAGCTCAGGGGCCTCATGAGGCTCAAGAATTCCAGGCTCGCCGACCTGGCGGACCTGGCCAGGCTCGATGGCCTGGCCAGGAGGCCCGGCCCGTCCAGGCGATACGACCGGGGCATCGTCGCGGCCATCAGGCAGGCCATGATGGGCTACAGGCAAATCAGGATCCTCTACCAGGGGCCGAAGGGGGACTACGAGCCGGAGCTGATCCCCCTGGGGATCCTCTACGGCGAGCGCCGCCACTACCTGGTCGCCCGCTACGCCGACGGCCACGTGGCCGGCCCCAGACACTTTGCCCTGGACAAGATCCTCCTGGTCACGGAGCCAGGGGCGAGCTTCGAGGAGGACCCCGGGTTCAGCCTGGAGGACCACGCCGCCAGATCCTTCGGGTCCTTCCAGGAGGAGCCAGTCGAGGTCGAGTGGCTCTTCAGCCCCGAGGCGGCGGCCGAGGCGGCCTCCTTCGTCTTCCACCCCTCCCAGACCCAGGAGGCCAACCCCGACGGCAGCCTGACGGTCAAGTTCAGAAGCGGCGGCCTTCTGGAGATGTCCTGGCACCTCAATACCTGGGACGGCCAGGTCAAGGTCGTGAGGCCGGCCGACTTCTGGGAACGGCTGCCCGGCTAGCCTGGGACGCCCCCCGTGGCCCCTCCTCTCCCGCCCTGGCTGAATCCCTGGCCACGGGGCCCAAACGCGACGCGGATTGACGCATATAGGCGCTATAATCTGTCCATTCCATCGGGTGAGCCAGAGTTTTTGGCCCACCATA
>JAISEK010000148.1 GCA_031264145.1 Deltaproteobacteria bacterium | reverse complement strand
GGCGAAATCTTGCCAAGTTCTTCCAGCGGGAAATCATGGCCCAGAACCTTTCGCGGGTCTTTTCTATGGCGGCATTCCTGCCCGCTATTCTTGAAATTTCCAATGTTTTCCTTCTTTTTTGTATCGACTGAGATTACCGGGTCGCCTGCCTTTAAGTATTTTGCCGCCGTGTCGTTTATGTGCTCAAACTGCGCGTTCATGTCAGGATGCGGTTTTCCGTTCCGCGACATTTTTTGATTCGCCTGTTTGCTGTAATCCAGCGCGTCAAGGATTTTGCCAATCGTTTTGTAGCTCACCTTTATTCCTTGTGACTCAAGCTCAGTCTCAACTTTCCTCAAGCTTTCTGTCGTATACGACAGCATGCGTTCCGGGTTTCCATATGTTGAGCCGTCAACTATTTTGAGGATTCTTTTTTTTATATCGGGATGCTTTTCTTCAACGCATTTTGGGCCTCCGCCGGTTCTTCTCACTTTCCCGTTTATTGTCTTTTCTTTTCTTAATTCTTCAATTCCTTTTGTGATTGTCGTGCGCGATGCCCGTGTAATTCGGCTGACTTTACTCACGCCGCCATATCCCGCCGACATCGCCTCATTTGCCAAATACAGCCTCCACTGCCTTTCATCAAGCAACGACTCCATTCGCAAAATCCGTTCTTCCATACTGTTTTCACCTCCTTCTGTCTTGAAAACAGTATAGCGAATTATTCTAACTTGTTCAACTTATTATTTCACAAATCCTTAGCCGCTCAAAGGCGACTTTCGTCGCCATAAATTTTGAAGCACCAGCTTTAACAGGTGGTAGTTTACTAAGTCTCCTGAGCAAAACGGGGTTGAACCAGGATAGGGGGAAACTTGGATCTGGGCCGCAATAGACACCCCCACACGTCTAATAGCCAACGGCAACTCATTAAACTGGGCTACCGCCAGGGCGGGCGGCCGATGGCCCAGTACAGGGCCTCCAGGGTCTCCCTTAGCGGGAGGCCGACGATGTTCGTGTAGGAGCCATCGATCCAGTCGGCCAGAAAGCCACCCTCCATCTGGATGGCGTAGGCCCCGGCCTTGTCCAGTGACTGGCCCAGGGAGAGGTACCAGTCAATGTCGCGCTGGGACAGGTCCCTGAAGGCGATCCTCGACACCACCAGGCCCGATCTCCCCACGGCGGCCACGTCACCCATGTGACCTGCGTCCCTGCGGTCGCTCAGCACGCAGAACCCGGTGGCCACCCTGTGGACCCTGCCTGAGAGCCGCCCGAGCATGTCCCTGGCCTCGGCCAGGCTTCCGGGCTTCCCCAGTATGGCCCCGTCCAGGGCCACCACTGTGTCGGCCGAAAGGACGGCCAGATCGGGCCTTAGGGCCCTGACCCAGGCGGCCTTGGCCCTGGCCAGCCTAAGGACGCAGTCCTCGGGGGTCTCCCCGGCCAGGGGGCTCTCGTCAATCTCTGCCGGCCTGGTCTCGAACCTGAGCCCGCAGGCCTCCAGAAGCTCCCGCCGCCTGGGGGAGCCAGAGGCTAGGACGAACTGGGGGCCGTCTGGGCCGGCCAGCCTCATTTCTGTTTCCATGCCAAATCCTTGGCCCGGTGGTGCCGCCTGGGCAGGAACGTGGATCCGCCCCCGGCCCCTGGCCGGGGATTCGTCAGCGGAAGAGGCCAAAATAGCGTCCTGGCGATGGCCGGTCGGCCGAAGCCGCGGAACGCACCGGGTCGGTTCTTTCGGTCCGGTGCCTGGCCTTTTTGGGGCCAGGACCGTGGCCTGGTAAAGGCTCAGGTCCGGAGAGGCCGAACAGCCTGATGCGGTCCCGGGTCAAGCCTCGTGGGCCCCGATCCCGAGGACGCCGGCTAGGGTCTCCAGGCTGTGGGCAGCAGGGCCGGCTCGTTGCGGCGGCCCCGCCTGGGAACGGGGGCCAGGTAGGGGGCATAGGTCTCCAACAGGAGGCGGTCCATGGGGATCAACGGGATGGTCTCCCTGAGGCCTGCGGCCTTGGGGAAGGTGATGGCCCTGGAGAAGGAGAAGTGGCAGCCCAGATCCAGGGCCCTGGCGATCTCCCCCGGCCCCCCGGAGAAACAGTGCGGAAGGACATCCCCCAGGGCGACCCGGCGAGGCGCATAAAAATAATCTTTAAATTTATATTTTGATTTGTTTTCACATTTTATTGCATGTAATATTTTGAAAAATATAACTTTTTATCATTTAGAGATTTAAATTACTAAATTATTGAAGTAAAATAATTTATTAGTAGTTAATAAAAATAATTTATCAGAAAAATATTATCTTTTGTCATAATAAACTCACCAACATGCCAAAGGCGAGGGCACCGGAAGATGATATCCTCACGTTTTCTTGTCCTACCCAAGGAGATTGCCGGAATCGTCGCGATTTTTGTCGGTAGACCCTGAGAATTTGCGTTAGCGTATCCATAGAAACTTGATGTTAGGCTCGCATTGCTCGACCTTGTCCATCTCGTGGTGGTCGGCGGTGAGAA
This sequence comes from Deltaproteobacteria bacterium, assembly GCA_031264145.1. Classification (GTDB taxonomy): domain Bacteria; phylum Desulfobacterota; class Desulfarculia; order Adiutricales; family Adiutricaceae; genus JAIRNQ01. The sequence continues at coordinate 74,670 of JAISEK010000148.1, read as the reverse complement.
ACGCCCCTCCGCTAACGGATGCTTCGGCAAGTGCTATGGCGTCAGCAAGAGAGAGCTTGTACGCGGTCTTGATCCGTCCAGCTTCGACAAGAGATTTTTGACTGAGGTCGGCCAATCTCAATAACGGACCCCGTGATTTTGGCAAGCAGCCTATCAGCGGTCACAATGCCGAACTCGTAAATCAAGACGTAGTAAACTTCAAGCAGATTAACCCTGTTAATCACAAGCCGAGCGGTATTGTTTGTGGCTTCATTGTAAGCAGCGTCAATTGAATTTGTGTGCGGCTCATCTTTGATGACAGCATGAAGCGCGCTGCATCAAGAACGTAAACGGATGTCATTGGCTTCTTCAAGCTCCTTATCGGCATGTTTCATTGAGAGAAATTTATCCACAGTAAGGGTCCCGCCCTTAGCGATTCCCCTCAACGGGCAGCGATATTCAGTTTCCGTAATGGCTTCAATCGTCACGACGTTGTCGCGCTCCCGCACTCTCACTTTCGTTGACTGGAATGTGTTGACAAGAAAAGCCTGCACCATATTCAAATCCATCATTCTTTCAGTCACAACTTAATTCTTCTTTCAGCAATAATAAGCAGTTATACAATATTGTTTTAGTATAACATATTTAACCTAAAAAAATATCTCAAAAAATAGCTTTTCCATTCTTTTAAGCGGCCGAACTCCAAAGGTTAATTCGACCTTGGGCGTTCCCCACGCCATGATTCGTTCTATTTTATGTAAAAATATGTATTTAAGAATTTTAACGAATAATAAGTCCAAAAAATTATTATTTTATCTTTTTAGATTAATATTATATAGATTTAATGCAAATATTTATATTATTATATAATAGACAATAAAATATTTAATGATATATAAAAAGCATAAATAAGTATATAAAAACTATAAAAATTAATCTTTTCTGAAGAACAAAAAAATATATCTTAAAAAAGTTATATTTAGTATAATTAATGTTGTGGTATTGAGGGACTACGGAAATTCTTTAAGAGCGATAGGGCATTATGCTGATTTTGATCAGCGGCAAGGCGAACCATTTATTGGCGACTTTGTCTTCGGGCCCCCTTTACATTTGCTATACAGGCGGCCCAGTATGTACTGTGTGTCAGTCTTTGGTATGTATAACGGAACAGTATGGTGACTTTACTGCCGTCTTTAGGTGCTCCTTTGCCATAATTCTACATGTCGACAAGTTTAATATAACCTTAACGTGTCCATTAAGGACAGCCGAGCGGAGCATAGCCCGCAGGCCTCCAGAAGTCCTGTCGCCTGGGGGGCCAGGACCGTGGCCTGGTCAAAGTTCCGGGCCGGAGAGGCCGAACAGCCTGATGGCGTTCCCGGAGCACAGCCTCGCGGCCTCGGGGGCCCCGATCCCGAGGACGCCGGCCATGGTCTCCAGGCTGTGGGCCAGCAGGGCCGGCTCGTTGCGGCGGCCCCGCCTGGGAACGGGGGCCAGGTAGGGGGCATCGGTCTCCACCAGGAGGCGATCCCTGGGGATCATCGCGATGGTCTCCCTGAGGCCCTCGGCCTTGGGGAAGGTGATGGCCCCGGAGAAGGAGAAGTGGCAGCCCAGATCCAGGGCCCTGGCGACCTCCCCCGGCCCCCCGGAGAAGCAGTGCAGGAGGACGTCCCCCAGGGCGGCCCGGCGAGGGGCCAGGAGGTCGAAGAAGTCGTCCCAGGCCTCCCGGCAGTGGATGATTACCGTGAGGCCCGTGGGGCAGGCCAGCTCGAGGAGCTGCCCGAGGGCCTCCCTCTGGGTCTGCCTGGAATCGGCCCCATGGAAATAGTCCAGGCCTATCTCGCCAAGGGCCACGACCCCCGGCAGGCCGGCCAGCCTCCCCAGCTCGTCGAGATCCTCGGCCGTGAGCCTGCCGGCGTTGTGCGGGTGCCAGCCCACGGCCGGGTGGAGGCCTGGGGTCACAGAGTGGGCGGCCAGGACCTGGCGGTTGCTGTCGTCGTCCAGGCCCACGTTGACGATCCTCCTGACGCCGGCCTGACGGGCCCGCTCCAGCGTCTCGGCCCGGTCGTCGTCGAATTCCGCCAGGAACAGGTGGCAGTGGCTGTCGACTATTTCCATTCTCGTCACTCCCTTGGCCCGGACGGGCAGCCCCCGCCACGGGAAACGGGCGGCTGGTTGCCGCGCACGGTGCCGCCGGCGTCATCGGGGCGGCCCCAGCAGGGAGGGGATGTGCCCGCTCTCCCGCCTGGAGGCCTTCCCCGGCGGTAAAAATTCCTGTCCGGTCGGCCCGGCCTTTTGGGACATCGCCCCGCATGGCCGGGAAGCTTGTCATTTCCGGGCGCGGCCCCGGTGTCTGCCTGTGCCCCGGATTGCCTCCCCGCCTCGGGCCGACAGGCAGCCGGCCGCCCATGGGTGGGCCGGCATTGCCTGGGCCATCGTGGCGATGCAGCGGACTGGTACGTCGCCCTGGACGGAGCACCGCGGGCGATCGGTAGTGGGCAGGCGGACTTGGTACACCCATCGCCAGGCGGGAAGCGTTGCCAGCGGCCGGCAATCGAGCCCTGTCCTCGAGGGTGGCCAGGGCCGCTTGGAGGACCATGACGGGACGGGCAGAATCGCCTGGCTGCCACTGGCTGCACGGCAGGGGACCCGTCGCGCAAGTCGCGGACGGGGTCTTCCATGGGAAACGGGGAGGTCACAATCTGGGCCGGGATGTTTGGTTTTTGGGGGATATCGGGCTCAGGCCTGTTGACAAAAGGGGCATGTCAGGAAGGCGTCTCAGGTCTACCGCCGAGGCATGGCGGATCAGACAGGTTTTGTCTCTATTCGATAATAAACTCAAATTTCCTCCCTCAAAAAAAACTAGAGCCTTTAAACAGTCGATTACAGGGAACATATTTTTAAATAGATTTATGGCAGTAGATAGACCTTTTGATAAATCAAACCCATTTTCCAATAATGTAATGATATCAATATAATCTTTATATTCGACTCTTTGCATCAAGGTCTTTAGCTTAGTGCCCAATAAATCATAAGGAGAAGCTATCAGCAGAATATTATCACTTGTCATGGTAGGCTCCCCAACCCTACCAAAGCCAAGGCCTCCGAAAAATGATATTTTCACGTTACTATGGGTCAGCATTGAAAAAGTATTTTCTGAATCTTGAAACGTGCTGGAGTCTCTGAAGACGGAGTTTAAGTTTTTTAACTTAAATTTAGTTACGTCATCCAATGGTTTACTGGAAAACAAATCGAAATCCACTGACTCGCGGTGACCAAAAAGCAGGCTTACCGCTGTGCCGCCATATAGGACAAAACCCAAATCCTTGATTTCAGATAAAAGAGGGTAAATGTCTTTCTGTGATTCATTCAGAATATCAACGCAAGGTTTAAGTGATGTCATGTTTATTGCCTATATTTCGTTGAGGCAATGGTGGTACTTGATCAATACTTATTTTTAATAGTATATAATGCCAATAATGCCAAGATCTATCATTAAAATATCCACATTCAGCATTTTTTAATGTATTTATTAGATCTTGATCTGTAAATAAATCCCTTAATTTAATAATATCATCTAAAATTCCTATATTCATTATTTGAGCAAGTAGTCTATATGGATTTAAAATAGATTCTTCTGGCTTTTGCCACCAGATATATTTATTCATTGTCAAGAGATAATTATATTGTTCATTATTTAATTGCATGAAATCACTAATAAAACAAGTAGTATGTAAATATTGTTGAATAAAGAGTTTTGATATATATTAAAAATATAATTTTAAAATTTATATAAGTATTATCAATTTAGTTTAATAAATATAATATTTTTTTTGTAAATAAATAACCAATTATAGTCCAGTAGGGGGCTCTCTCCATTGGCAAGTCCCCCGTTTCTTTCGTGCAGTCAAGGACATGTGGGTGCGGAGACAATGTCAACAACTTAAGGCTATATTGGCCCACAGCACCTAATTCCAATGTCTCGGATTCAAACTTAAGATCTTGAACTGATAGATATTTTTAAATACCCGAAGTCGGCGGCTCTCTTAAGTTGTTGACAGTGGGTGCGGACACGGAAAATCCGATTCCGCATCGTGGTGGCCTATGCGGCTCAGGAGACCAAAATTCCCGCCATGGATGCGGACGGCGGGGAACCGGGGGCGGCCAGGGGTCGGGTCACCTGGACACGAGGGGCGGTGAGGCGGTGCTGGCCAGGTGGCCAGGGGAGGAAGCCGGCGGCGTTCCGGCTGGCCGCGGAGAAGGCCCAGGGCCCTGGACTCTGGGGCGGCCCTCCAGGCGGGGGCCCCTGGCGGCCTCACCCTGGCGTCGCCGGGGACGGATCCGGGACCAGGCTCGGGTCCAGGCGGCCGACGGCCGAGAGGATCCGCCTGTGGATCCCGTCCTTTGGCCCGGCGGCCGCGAGGCGGACGAGGCCGGGGACCTCCAGGCGGTCGTAGACGGCCTGGACCCGGCCCAGGAAGTCCTCGTTCTCGAAGTTGGGATCCCTCTGGCCGCGGGCCGCTATGCGGCCAAGGCATGTGGCCAGGCCGGCCTCCAGCAGGAAGGTCAGGTCTGGCATGGGGAAGCCGAGGTTGGCCTCGAGGACCGCCTCGGGGGACAGTGGGCCCCTGGCCCCCTGGTAGGCGGCGTTGGAGAGGATGTAGCGGTCGATGATGACGGCGCGGCCGGCCCTGAGGGCCGGGAGGATGTTGTTCTCGACGTCCCAGGCCCGGTCCTCGAGGAACAGGGCCATCTCCCGGGCCGGGTCCAGGGGCGGGCGGCGTCCCAGGGCCAGCTCCCTTATGTGCCGTCCGGCGGGGCCGTCGGAGGGCTCCCGGAGGAGGAGGGGCCTTTGCCCGGGGGAGCGCAGGGCGCCGAGGAGGAGGCCGGCCTGGGTGGTCTTGCCCGATCCGTCAAGCCCCTCGAAGGCCAGGAAGGGGCCAATGGACCGCCTTGGGGGGCAGGGGCCGGGCAAGGTGGCCTCAGCCGTCGGCGCCTGGCAGGAGGTTGAAGACCTTCTCCACGTCGGCCGACTTGGTGGGGTCGAGGTTGTCCGTGAGGGTAAGCCGGAGGGTGTAGGTGCCCGGCGTGAGGCCCCTTATGCCGATGGTGGCCATGACCATGAACTCGGTCACGAAGGTGCGGTGCCCGGCCATGGACATGGGGGGCATATTGGGCAGCTCGCCTATGACGGCGCCATTGGAGTCGAGGATCGTGACCGAGGAGAGGAGGGATATGCTGTACGTCCCGTCCGCCCCCTTGGGCTGGGTGTAGCCGATGGGCTCGCAGTAGAGGATCAGGGGCTCGTCGTCGGAGAAGTCCTCGCCGGCCTTGGGGGTGTAGAAGCCGAACTTCTGGGGTCTCTCGGTGACGAAGGCCACGTTGCGGACACCCAGGGGGGCCATGTTCCAAAGGGCCTCCTCGGCCTCCCTGATGGAATTGAGGGCGTTCAGGTTGTCGCCCACTGCGTGGCCGTTCTTGGCCCTTTCCAGGGCCACCATGGCCTGCGTGACCTCTTGGGCCCTGGCCGGGACGCCGGACAGGGGCAAGGCGGCCAGGACCAGGAGGACCGTCGTCAGGAGTGGTTTGGACATGGCTCTATCCCTTTTCTGGATATGGTGTTGGCCCCATGGGGGGGCGGTGGATCGAGGCGGGGACCCGCCTCGACCGCCTCAATACGGGTCGCTCCCGGCCCCCAGGGGCTCGGCGTCGCCGCCAGAGGTCCCGGGGGGTTGGCTTGGAGGGGACGGTTCCTGGGCGCCGGCCTGGGCCGGCGAGGTACCGGCGTGGCCCTCGCCGGAGGGCTGGCCGTCTGGCTGGGCGGCGCCGTCCGGGGACGGGGCGACGTCAAGGTCCACCTGGCCCGTGGCGATGTCGTAGACGCCGCTGACGATCGCCAGGCGGCCGCTTCTGACCGCCTCGTCCAGCACTGGGCTGACCAGGGGCAGCTGTTCGCGGAAGATGACGGCCGAGAGTTCCACGGCCGTCTGGAGCCTCCGGGACTCGTCCAGCCCCTCGACGGCCTTGGCCACGGGGCGCAGCTTCCTGAGGAGCAGGCCCAGGGAGCCGGGCTCGTCGGCACCGGACACGGCCGCCGAGATGGCCCCACAGCCGGAGTGGCTCAGGACCAGGACCACCGGGACGCCAAGGTGGGCCACGGCGTACTCGATGGAGCCCACCTGGTCTGTGCCCGGCACGGCCCCGGCGGCCCGGATCACGAACAGATCCCCGAAGCCCATGTCGAAGATCTCCTCTATGGGGACCCTGGAGTCGGAGCAGGCCAGGACGGCGGCCATGGGGGTCTGCCCATGGGCGGCCAGATCGGCCAGGTGCTCCCTGGACTGTCTGGGGTGGGTCGGCCGGGAGGCCACGAAGCGGGCGTTGCCGTCCTGAAGGGCCTTCAGGGTCGACTCTATGCTGTTGGGGTTTTCCGGTCCGTGCCCGGAGGCCAGGGCCGGCCTGGCCCAGCAGAGCATGAACAGCGGGGCGAATATGAGGAGGGCCTGGACCAGGGGGGCGCCAGAGAGGTTCAGTCTTTCCAGGATCATGTGGCAAGCTCCAAGCGCGGCCGCCGGATGGTTGCACGGCCGCTGCCCCGTGCCCTGGCCACACGGGCCGGGGACGGGGCATGATCATTCAGCCTCAACGGCAGGCTGGGCTGGGAAAAGGCGGCCCGTGGGGTCTGGCCTTTTCGCCAAAAACACTTTCAATTCTACCCAACGGGTCTAGCCTCTGTCAACGCCGGTCGTCAGTTTTGAGGTCGGTTTAGATCAAAGTTATATATTTATGTTCCAATTGCTGATATTTTTGTTCTTTTTGAATCTTTTTTGTTATATTGGACAGTTTTTTGGGGGCTAAAATGAGCGACCAGTGAAAAACGGCCGTTCGATGTGGCCCGGCCAGGCCTCAGGAGGACCCGGCCGCAGGGGTGGTCTGGGCCCAGGCCTTCCCGAGGTCGATGAAGCGGGCCATGACCAGGGAGGCCAGGGCGAAGCCGGCGCCCATGAGGAAGGGTATGCGCCGGTCAAGCATCCAGAGTATGCCGCCCACGAAGGGCACGATCACGGCCACGATGTGGTTGACCGTCACCCCCATGGCCATGCTGGGGGCGATGTCCTTGGGGTCGGCCATCTTCTGGAAGTAGGTCCTGATGGAGACGGTGAAGCAGAAGGAGATCTGGTCAATGACGTACAGGGCGGCGGCCATGGCCGGGTCATCGCAGACCGTGTAGGCCAGGCACAGGGCCAGGACGGCAGCGTACTTCACCGTCAGGAGCCTTTTCTCGCCGACTGCGTTGATGGCCAGGCCGATGTAGGGGTTCAGGACCCAGTTTATGAGGTTGTTGGCCAAAAGCAGGAGGCTCATCTGGAAAAGGGAGAATCTGAAGTGCTCGACCAGGAGGAAGATGGCGAAGACGTTGAATATCTGCCGCCTGGCCCCAGAGAGGGCGGTAAGGACGTAGAAGAGCCAGTAGCGGCGCTTCACTATGAGGCCCCGTCTCTGGATCGGGAGTGCGGAGCGGTCCGGGCGGTGGAGGAGGGACCAGAGGCCACCCAGGAGAGCCACCGACCCGGCCAGCCCGAAGAGGACCGCGTAGTCCAGCCGGCCGGCCAGGCAGACTATGACCAGGCCCATGAGGAAGCTGCCCATGGCCGTGACTGCCCTCAGGCGGCTTATGACCACCGGGGCCTCCTCCAGGGTGAAGAACTGGAGCGACAGGCTTTGGTTTATGGTCTCGAAGTAGTGGAAGCCGAAGGAGAGGGTCATGGTCCAGGCGATCTGGCCCCAGAAGGAAGGGAACCAGCCGGTGATCATGACCCCGAGGCCGCAGACGATCACGGACAGCGAGCAGAGCGTGTTCTCGCTGATTACAAGGAGGAGGAGGACCACCCCGATGGACAGGAGCCCGGGAAGCTCCCTCGCGGACTGGACCACCCCGTTCTCCTGGCCGGTCAGATGGGCCACCTCGACGGCGAAGTTCGTGTAGAGGGCGTTCCAGCCCAGGAAGGCGGCCGCCTGGACGAAGGTCAGGACCATGAGGTAGGCGTAGACGGGCCTTTTTCTTATCTCGGCGAAATCGACCAAAGGACTTGCCCCCAAATCTTTATTGGCCTCCCGAGGCCATCGATTGGCAAAAAAGCTCCCCGCCCGGGGCTGTCAGGGTCAACGGCCCAGGCGGACGCGAAAGCCAAATATCCGGTGGCGGGGAAGGGCAGGTGGATCTACTTGGCCCCCTGGCCCAGAAGGCGCCTGGACAGGGCCATGGCCTCCGGCGAGGGGCTGGCCCCACCCAACATGCGGGCCAGTTCCATGGTCCGCAGATCCTGGTCCAGCTCCGCGATTGTCGTCTCGGTGCGGCCGCCGCTCTCGTCGGGGCTCTTGGCCACCAGGAAGTGCCGGCCGGGGAGCGAGGCCATCTGGGGGAGGTGGGTGATGACCAGGATCTGCTGCCTGGTGGCCAGCTCGGCCATCTTGCCGGCCACGGCCTCTGCCGTGGCGCCAGACAGGCCGCTGTCTATCTCGTCGAAGACCAGGCTCTGGTCGGAGCGGGGCTCCTGGGCAATCTTCAGGGCCAGCATCATCCTGGAGAGCTCCCCGCCAGAGGCGATGCGGGAGAGGGGCTTTAGGCCCTCTCCCGGGTTGGGGCAGAAGAGGAAGGCCACCCCGTCGGCACCCTTGGCCCCGGCCGCCTGGCCCGGTCCCTGGCCGGGTGCCTCCAGGGGCTGTAGCTCGATCTCCATGGTCAGCTTGGGGAAGCCCAGGACCTTGAGGGTCCGGGCAAGGTTGTCGGCCAGCCTCAGGGCGGCCTCGGCCCTGGCCGCCCTGAGCTCAAGGGCCACGGCCTGGGCCCTGGCCACGGCCTGGTCCAGTTCCTTGGAGAGCCTGGAGAGCTCGAAGGCGGCCGAGTCGAGGCGGGCCAGGGAAAGGCGGTTCGCGGCCCCCCTCTCGATGACCTCCTCCAGGCTGGGTCCGTATTTGCGCTTGAGCCTGGAGAGGAGGCTCAGGCGCTCGTCCAGATCCTCCAGGCTCTCCGGACCTGGGCCCAGGGCCCGGCCCAGCCGGGACAGGGAATCGGCCAGATCGGAGGCCAGGCTGGAGAGGTCCCTGGCCGCGTCCGCCAAGGGGATGGCCCTCTCGTCCAGGGCAGAGGCGCGCCCGGCCAGGCCTTCGAGGCGGTCCAGCTGGCCGGCCAGCCCGCCGCCCCTGGCCCCGCCCATGAGATCCAGGGCCTCTGAAATGATCTTGGAGAGCTTTCCGGACGACTTGGCCGTGACCTTCAGGTCCAGGATTTCCTGGTCCTCGCCGGGCCTGGGGGCGGCCTTCTCAATTTCCCCGAGCTGGAACTCGAGAAGCTCCCTTCTCTCGTCGCCCTGGCGCACCTCGTCCTCCAGGGCCCGGATGGAGGCCGAAAGGGCCTCGCGGTCCCTGAAGGCCACGCCCATGCGGTCCAGGAGAGCCCTGTTCTGGGCGAAGGCGTCCAGAAAGTCAAGCTGCCGGGCCTCCCTGACCAGGCTCTGCTGGTCGTGCTGGCCTGACACGGCCAGGAGTTCCTCTCCCAGGAGGGCCAGCTGCCCCAGGGTGACCAGGGTGCCGTTGAGACGGACCCTGGAGCGGCCGTTGGCCCCGATGAGGCGCTGGACCACGATCTCGTCGGCCGGCGGGAGGCCCATGCCCGCGAGCATGGGGGCGAGCTCATCGGGGTTGTCGAGCTGGAAGAGGGCCTCGACCCTGGCCTCGGCCTCGCCGGCCCGGACGAGGTCCTGGGAGGCCTTGGCCCCGCGGATGAGGCCCAGGGCCCCGGCCAGGATGCTTTTCCCCGCCCCCGTCTCGCCGGTGAGGATGTTGGCCCCGGGCCCGAAGGAAAGGGTAAGGCCCCTGATGAGGGCCAGGTTGGATACTTTCAGTTCAGCCAACATCTGGTTTGGCACTCTTTGGTCGAAGGGGAGGCGACGGGTCGCGCCGAAAGGTAAGTCCTGGGGGCTGGGCCTCAGTCGGCCGCCGTGACCCTCAGGACCTCCTGGATGGTGGTCTTGCCGGCCAGCATGAGATCGAGGGCGTTCTCCCTGAGGGTGGTCATTCCCTCGGCCCGGGCCAGGTTCTTGAGATCCAGTGCGTTCTGGTTGCCCTCCAGGATCACGTTCCTCAGCGAGGGGCTGAACGGCAGGACCTCGACGGTGGCCAGCCTCCCCAGGTAGCCGGTGTGGCGGCATTCGTCGCAGCCCCGGCCGTACTTCAGGTTAAGGTCCCCCCGGGTGATGAAGCCCAGCTCCAGGGCCATCTTCCCCGTCATCACGTAGTCGCTGGAGCAGTAGGGGCAGATGCGCCGCACGAGGCGCTGGGCCATGATGCCGACCACGGTCGAGGTGACCAGGAAGGGCTCCAGGCCTAGCTCCACGAGTCTGGTCACGGCCGAGGGGGCGTCGTTGGTGTGGATGGTCGAGAGGACCAGGTGGCCGGTAAGGGCGGCCTGGACCGCGTTCTCGGCCGTTTCCTTGTCGCGCATCTCGCCGACCATGATGATGTCCGGGTCCTGCCGGAGGATGGTCCTGATTATGCTGCCGAAGGTTATGCCCACTTTCGGCTGGACGGCGATCTGGTTGAACTGCTCGTGGATCATCTCGATGGGATCCTCGATTGTGGTGACGTTTACCTCCGAGGTGGCCAGCTGCCTAAGGGTGGAGTAGAGGGTGGTCGTCTTGCCGCTGCCGGTCGGCCCCGAGACCAGGATGATGCCGTGGGGGGTGGCCGCGAATCCGGACCACTTCTCGTAGTCGGCGGGGTTGAAGAACATGGTCTTGAGATCCAGGAACAGGGCCTCCGGGTTCAGGATCCTAAGGACCACCTTTTCCCCGAAGGCGACGGGCACCGTGGAGACGCGGATTTCGGCCTCGCTGTCCTTGTGGGCAATCTTTATGCGGCCGTCCTGGGGACGCCGGCGCTCGGCGATGTCCAGCCTGGAGATGGTCTTGATGCGGGAGACCATGGCCGAGTGGATGACCCCCGGCAGGCTGTACATGTCGTGGAGGATGCCGTCGAAGCGCATCCGGACCAGGAGGTGTTCCCTTTTGGGCTCCAGGTGGATGTCCGAGGCGTGTCCCTCGAAGGCCTCGGCGAAAAGGAGGTCGATGAGGTTCTTGATGTGCTGGTCGTCGTCAGAGATCTCCGATGCGTTTTTGAGCTTTACGTACTGCTCGAGGTTGGTCACGTCCAGGCCGGTGGTCGAGCCACCCTCGTACTGGCCCGTGGCCCCCTTGACCGAGATGTTGAAGGCGTAGATGTCGCCGATGAGCTTTCTGATATTCCCTTGGCTCAGGATGACCGGCTGGGTGTTGAGGTTGGCCACCCTCCTGACGTCCTCCAGCACGGCCTGGTAGAAGGGGTGGCGGACGGCCACGTTGAGGACGGCCCCCTCCACGCCCAGGGGCAGGACCAGGTGCTTGAAGGCGAACGAGCGGGGCAGGAGGCGGGTGATGTACTCAATGTTCAGCTCCCGCTGCTCGACCCTGAGATACTTAAGGCCGCTGTCGCTGGCCATCAGATGGGCCAGGACGTCGTCGTCGATGAGACGGCCCTCGACCGCACCGGCCAGGGGAAGCTTGAGGCTGACGATGTAGTCCAGGGGATCGGTGGGGATCTGGCCCTCCGTGGTCCCCCCGCCCCTTGGGCGGATGCTCTTTATGGCCGTCCGATAGTCGGAGGCGATGCTCTCCGTCTGCTGTTGGCCGATGAGACCGGCGTTGAGAAGCAGGTTAAGGAGGTATTCAAGCGTGAACTTGCCTTGGTTGGCTCTGGCCATTGACCCCTCTATATGGCGCCGTTGGTTCTGACCGGCGGCGGTCCCTGGCCTTGCGGGGCCGGGACCTGGACCGGGGATTCGATATTGTTTTTTCGCGTCGATGCCGAGGGCCGCGGCCGGCAAAGAGGCCACAGGGCCCAAACTGTTGTCCATCGGACATCTTACCACAAGATCTCGGCCAGGGGCAAAGATGGCTTTTGGGGTCTTTTTGGGTTTTCCGTCGGTTTTTCCCGTCCATGCCCCCCCTGTTGACGGGAATGGCCCCCGCCGGGAGGCCTTTAGGTGTTTTTTTTGTGTTAGTTTTTTTCCACTTGGCCAATCTATGGAAAGAAGCCGTTCACTAGATAATAGCAAATAATTATATAGTTATATGTATTTATTAGATATATAAATAGCAAAATATATATTAAAATTGAGTTAAAGTTATAAATAATAATATAAATTATAGAAAATTAAATTTATACTATATAATAGATCTAATATTGTTATAAATATATAATGGGCTATTACAGTATCAGAAAATACTATTTAAATATAATTATATATTTAAATAGTATAATTTACTATGTTGAGTATATTTAATTGTATATAAATAATAAAATAACTTTTTACTTTCTATTAAGTATTTAATATCTTAATTTAGTATATTTTTGTATGATCAAGATCAGATTTTTTTAGCTATTTGAGTATTTTTGGGCCTGGGCAATTAACGGCATTTTCAGTAAGAAACGAGCCGTAAGTTATTTTTTGCCAAAAAAACGAACGCTGGTAATGAACAATAATATATAGGCTCTGGGGGAGCATAAACCGTAGTTAACAGATTTCCATATGCCAGATTTTATGCCTAGATTATTATGGTGCCCTTTTATCTATATAGATAACAGAAACTCTTGAATTTTCCCGTCAGATGGTGGTATTATCGCCTATCGCCCATTCTTGACCAGACCTTCCAGGCCTGGCCAGCCAGTGGCCCCGCGCCGTTCCGGGGCCATGCTGCATGTTCCCCCGTAACCCTCAAGGCGTCGCTGCCCTTTGGGGAGGCCGTGACCAATAGGCCGCCTGAAAGAAGTCGGTTGGGACCTGGAAAGGAGCCGTTTGGATGGAAAGGCCGGAAAATCTCTTGAACGTGGCCGTCGAGGCTGCCAGGGCCGGGGCCACGCACCTGCTGGAAGGCTATGGCCGGACCGTGGAGGTCAACCTCAAGGGCGCCATAGACCTGGTCACCAAGTACGATCTGGGCTCGGAAAAGATCGTCCGGGGAGTAATCGCCCGCAGTTTTCCCGGCCACTCAGTCCTGGCCGAGGAAACGGGCTTCTCCGGCAACAACTCGCCCTACCGCTGGTACGTCGATCCACTTGACGGGACCACCAACTTCACCCGCAGCCACCCCTTCTTCTCGGTCTCTGTGGGCTGCTGCCTGCTTGTCCCCGGCCGCCCTCCCAGGCCCCTGGCCGCCGCCATAGTGGCCCCGGTCCTGCGGGAGACCTTCTGGGCCTTCGAGGGCGGCGGGGCCTTCCGCAGCCAGGAACTGCCCGGACGGGGCGTGGTAGAGGAAAAGATGAGGGTCACCGACATCTCCAATCCCGGCGAGGCCCTCATCAACACCGGCTTTCCCTATGACGTGGCCAACCGCCCAGAGGAGATCCTTGGGCCCTTGGGCCGGGTCCTGCCAATGGTCAGGGCCGTCAGGCGGGCCGGATCGGCCTCCTTGGATTTGGCCTACCTGGCGGCCGGGCGGGCCGACGGCTACTGGGAGTACGGCATCAAGCCCTGGGACGTGGCCGCCGGCTGTCTCCTGGTGTCCGAGGCCGGGGGCGTGCTGAGCGACGTTTTCGGGCAGCCATTCGTCCTGGAGCGCAGCGAGAGCCTCCTGGCCACCGGCAAGTCCCTCCACCGGCCCCTGGTCGCCATCCTCAAGTGAACCGGCCCATCCCCCGCCCAAGAAGAAGGCCTCCAGGTTTTCCCTGGCGGCCCCCGGCCCGGCCTCGTTTTTGGCCTGACATTCCTTTGATAGGCCTTCCTTTGCCCTTAGATAGATACTGTTTCAAGTTCAATCCGCCGAAATTGGCGGCAAACAAGCCTATATATTATTTTAATATTAAATTTTTATAAATAATTATTTTATTGAAGCTATATATGATAAATTACAATATTAATAAAATCATTATAATAATTAGTTTAATATTATTATCTTGGATTGGCAATATATCTAACGGAAATCTATGATAAAATTTCACTCATGAAATCGAGCGTCCACGAAGGCCAAGATTTCCAAAAGAATCCCGTCTGGCCACCTGGTGTTCCCGAAGAAACGAGCCGGACGATCCTTGCTGGATATGGGCTACTGGGGAATGGCTTGGGCAAGAGTCGGGTTGGGATTGGATGTCGACATTTGGGAAGCGGGTGCCTACCACGTCAGATGGCCAGCCCAAGAAAGTCCTGGACGGACCCGGCCTCGCATGGATCTAATCTGACCTGTGGGCCAGTAAACGGGAGGCCAGGGGAACGGTTCGGGAAAACGGGACAGGAACAGGCGACCGCAGCCTCAAGAAAAAAAAACGGGGACCAAGAATGGCCCCTCGTGGTGTCGGCAGCCCCGCCGCCGGGCCAAACCCTGGCCCGGCGGCGGTCAGGCTAGAAGATGCCCAGACCAGACAGTTCCTCGCCGGCCAGGATTCGGTCGATGTCCAGGAGGATCTTGACGCCCTTGCCAATCTTGGCCATGCCCAGAATGTACTCGGTATTGAGCCTGGAGCCGAAGGCCGGGGCGGCCTCTATCTCGTCGGCCTTTATGTTGACCACCTCGGAGACGTAGTCCACGACGATGCCTATGTGGATGAATTTCTCTGGGTTGACGGCCACGTCGACCACGATGATGCTGGTCCGCTCGGTGTATTCGGCCTCGCTCATGGCGAACTTGAGCCTCAGGTCCACCACGGGGATGACCTTGCCGCGCAGGTTGATGACCCCCTTGACGAAGCCGGGGGTCTGCGGCACCGAGCGTATGGGCATCATGCCGATGATTTCGCGGACCTTGAGAATGCCGATGCCGTATTCCTCGTTGGCCAGGGAGAAGGTCAGGAACTTGCCCTCCTGACCGGCCGCGCGGCCCTTGCTTGGTTCCGGCTGGGTTCTTGCTGAAGTGGCGTTGCTCATAGGATTGACCCGAATCAAGCCCGCGACCAAAAGTCGGGGGACGGATGGGGGTTTGATTCCTCAAACCCTTGAGTGCTGGCGGCCGCCTATCGCGTGAGGTCGGGAGGTGCCCCTGAAAGCCCATTTCCGTCCTCGGCGCCGTGACCGACGGCCAGGGGCCTGGCCGGCCAGGAAAGCCATCCCGACGCGCCCGCTGGCCCAGCCAGTCCAGAGTCTTTCGGTCATGCGTCCAGGGCGGCGGCCAAGGATATTGGTCGCGTTAAGAACTTTGGGTGGCCAGACAGGGTAAAAGGCAACCACTGAGGTGATTGTCAGTGCCGTCAGGCCAAAATATTGTGTCAAAACCAGGCCGGCCCCCCGCTTTCGTTGGCCCTTGTCAAAAAGCCTGGCGCCGGCGGGCCCCACCAAACTTCCTATTTTGGAAGTTATTCCAGTTTAGCCCACTTGGGCGGCAAAGTCCAGCGTTTTGAAGGCCCCTGGCGCCCTTGGCGATTAGGCCTTCATATCGGTCGCTTGGCCTGGGCCGTGATTATGGCTGGCCAGCCTAGGTCGTGTGAAAGACAAGAAAAATGAGTTATTTATTTAAAAATAGTCAAAAAATAAGTAAAAAACATATAAAAATAAATTTATGACTTAGAGGTCCGCCAGGTTCCGGCCACAAGGACGACGAAAGGCCCTCTTCCGCTGGGCCGTGGCGGGCTGGCCCGCCACGGCCCCCAGGGACGGCGGGCTAGAGGGTAGGGCCGCCGATGGGCCGGTCGCAGGCGCAGAGGAAACCGGTCTGGAGGGCGTCGAGGATCCTCAGGGTCTCCTCGGGATTGCGGCCAACGGACAGGGGATTGGCCGTGACGTGTCTGATGACGTTGTCGGGGTCCACGATGAAGGTGGCCCGGAAGGCCACGCCGGCCTGTCTGTCCCTGATTCCCAGCTGGTCAACCAGGGAGCCCCTGGAGTCGGCGAAGGACCAATGTGACAGGCGGCTCAGGTCCTTGTTGTCCCGACGCCAGGCCAGTTTGACGAACTCGTTGTCGAGCGAGCCGCCCATCAGGACGGCGTCTCGATCCCCAAAGTCCTTGGCAAGCTTGTCGTAGCCGACGATCTCGGTCGGGCAGACGAAGGTGAAGTCCTTGGGATAGAAGTAAATGACCTTCCACTTGCCGGGGAAGGAGTTTTCCGTGATGGTCTCAAAGGCCGACTCGTCCTTCTCGGTGGGCTCGTTGAAGCCGGGCTTGACGCCTGTCACGACGAAGCTGTCGAGTTTGTCGCCGACTGTTTTCATGGCATTCTCCTCTTGGGGCTTGGTTATTCCCGGCACCGCTTATTGGGGCCGGGGGATCGTACCTGGCAGTTGGTGATGGGGGGATATCGGAAGGCACCCGGCCTGGGGTGGACCAAACGGCCCCAGCCCTGGCCGGCGGAAGCTAGTGGTTTCGCGGTGGCTTGTGGCCCCAGACCACCATGGCCACGCCAAAGGTGTAGGTGTGGAAGCCCAGGTCGACGAAACCGGCCCTTTCCAGCTCGTCCACCAGGAGCTCGGGGTGGGGAAACTTCATGATGGAGGCCCCCAGGTAGCGGTAGGCTTCCGCCGGGCACCCGAAGACGCGCGCGGCCAGGAAGGGGATGACCGTCATCAGGTGCCGGCGATAGAGGGGGGCGAAGAGTCCGCGGGGGTCGAAGAAAATCTCCAGGACCAGGAACCGCCCCCCTGGCCGGAGGAGGTCTAGGGCCGACCCATAGAGCCCTTTCCTGTCGGCGATGTTCCGTAGGCCAAATGATATGGAGACCGAGTCGAACGAGCCTGAGGGAAGATCGGGGCGCACGGCGTCCCCCTTGACCAGCCCGGGCAGGGGGCCCGCGATCCGGTGCCCCTCCATGGCCAGCCTGAGCTTTTCCTTGGCCAGCCGCAGCATGGGAGCTGCGAAGTCGAGGCCGGTAATCTCGGCCTCGGGCCAAAATCTCTTGATGGAGACAATCTGATCGCCGGTCCCGGTGGCCAGATCCAAAAGGTTCCCCGGCGGCTGGAGGACCAGGATCCGGCGGCTCAGGGCGTGGCGCCAAGAAATATCGCGGCCCAGGCTCATGACCCGGTTCAGGAGGTCATAGCGTGGCGATATCTCGGCGAACATGGAGCTTATCTTGTCTGGTGCCCGTCTGCCAGGGGCATTGGCTGCTGTGGTCATCTTGCCATTTCCGGGGAAGGCCCTGGGGTGCCTTTCCCCGCTGGGGGATTGCCCGGCCTAGCAGCCAAGGACGTCCCGGCTATCGGCCAGGGAAGGCCGGACCACGGCCGCCCCGGCCTGGTGGAGGGACTCGGGGCTGGATCCGCCCTGGGCCAGGCCAAGGGCCCTGACGCCGGCACCGGCGGCGCAGGCCATGTCGATGGGCGAGTCGCCCACGTATATGGCCGACTGGGCCTCGACCCCAAGCTGCCTCAGGACGGCCATGATCATGTCCGGCTCGGGCTTTGGCCTGGGGACGTCGCTGGCCCCGACCACGGTGTCGAAGTACTTGGCGATGTCGAGCGCGGCCAAATCGTGCCAGGGGTTGGAGCGGTTCGTGGCCGAGGCCAGCAACAGGCCTTTGCTTTTGGCCGATCTCAGGATGTCCTCAGCCTCAGGGAATAGCCTCGTGTAGTGGAAGACCTCGGCCAGGACCGTGTCTCTGAAGAAAATCTGCCACTCCTCCCTGAAGTCGCCCCACAGTTCGGCCCAGAATTCCTTTGTTGGCAGCGTTATGGCCTTGATGACGTCGGATTCGGTCTTTTCCGGGAGGCCGAACTTCCTGGCCAGGAGGTTGGCTCCTACGGTGCAGGCCTCCAGGGAGTCGATCAGGGTCATGTCCAGATCGAAGATAAGCGCGCTCAGCATGGTTGGGCCATTATCGGGGGTAGGCCTTCCTGGAGGGATCTTGGCCTAGGATGGGTATTGGGGGAATGACGGCCAGGTGGGCGACCATCATCGGGCTAAAAAATAACACAGCGGGTCCTTGTTTTCAAGATTCACCGGGCCAGGGCACCCCACACTGGCATCACCGGGAGGGCGGCCGTCCGCAAGAGAATGGCCGTCTTGGTCCATGTTCCTTCCGGACCCTGGGGCCACCGGGATCGGCTGTGCTTTTGGGGCGTCGCCTCAAAATTGGCCCCTGGTGCCATGTATACCCATATCGGTGCGAGCCGTGGGCCGGCAACCAGATGGTTCCCTGGAAGCGCAGCCTCAAAAACTCTGTCACAGGGAGCACCACAGCCATAAAAGATATAGGGATCTGGCCCAGAGGACCGGGCAATCGGGGGACCAGCCCATCCTGAAAGGTGCCATTTTGGCCTGGAACGCCAATGTCAACAACTTAAACCAATCTTGGCAGCCAGTCGCGGTACCCAGTACAAAATATCAGACGACTTGCTCCTCAGTTAACGGGCCTCTGATGGTGGGGCTCCTTAAGTCGTTGACATAGCCTGGAGCGCAGGGCAAGGCCTTTATTTGTCCTGATTTAAGATAGTTGCTTATGGCTATATTTTGTTACTTTTATCATATTTAAATAAAATAAAAATAATCAATGCATATCTATGTCTTATGTTTTTCGTTTTGGTTATTAAATTTGTCAATGAACAAACCCAAAAAAAAATTTGACATTGTGTTGACCTTTTGTGTATGCTTTCCAACGTTCTCGCCTGGGCAGGCCTTTTGTCCTGCAAAGTGGCATCTGGCCTCGGGGCAGGACGGTTCTGACGGCGGAATTCCGAACCGGGCCATGCCAAAGGCATGACGTTTTGGTCGTCCCTGTCCAGGGCCCACAAACCCGCTGCTTTGGGGACGTACTCCAGGACAGGCGGGACGCCTATTCAAGTTATTACCCGGCTGTCGGTAATTGGGCAACGAATTTGATCTTAAAGCTACTTAGCGCTTTCACGGTCCTGGTTTCACTGTCCCTGGCGACCTGCATGGTGGGAAGCCTGGAATGCCAGGATTTTTGGGGTCCTGAAGGGGATGGTCCCCAAAGGTCAGTCTCCCCGTTTCTCGGTCCTGACCTTGCCGACTCTTCCGATGATGTCACCGCCCAGAGATTCCCTGGCCTTGCCCGCCGGCCTGTGCGGGGAAAGAGACTCGTTTCCCCATATGTCTCCAAGCACCTGGCTCCCGTCCGGGCCGATGTCCATGCCTGGTCCCCTAGCCGCCATACCTCGGTCTATAGAGAGGCTGAACTAAGCGTCTATAGATCTCAAGAAACCCAGCTCCTTCCTACTGTATATAACTCCATTTGATTTAAATATTTTAGCTAATAAAAATACTCCGATCCTATTTTTAGGAGTTGGGAGTCTATTTATTGGCAAAATATATATAATAATACCTGATAAATGATTGTTTTTATTTGTTTAAATTATTTTTCTCCAGAGCCGATGATGATTAATTCACATATTTGGCCTGAGACAATATAGTCGATTTTGTTTTTTCAAACTATCGTTTTGGCTTTGCTTTAGTGGTCTTTACCACGCTTTGGTTAACCTTTTTGGTTGCCAAATATTGTCATTCCTTCTATAAGGAGAGGAAAATCATGCTGAAAAAGCTCACTCTTACCGTCGCCGCCATGTTCATCTTGGCCATCGCCTCCACCGCCGTCTTCGCCCAGGACGTGACCATTACCGAGGCCGACATTCCCGTCTTCCTGAAGGTCTACGCCGATCCCTCGGCTGCCGCCGTTTCCACGGCCATTGCCGGCCTGGGTGCCGACGCCCAACGCTTTGCAATCGCCAACGTCAAGATTCTTTCCATCTACGGTGCCAAGCAGAGCGGCCTCAGCGGCGATGCGCTGGCGACCCAGCTGGCCGCCCAGCCTGCCCCAGCCACCGTGACCGCCGAAGAGATTGCCATCTATGATGCCAACGAGGCCCAGATCAAGGATGCCCTCGACAAGTTCTCCGAAGCCAACATGCCCAAGTAGGCCTTTGGCCAGCCTCCCAGAAGGCCCAGCCCGACTATTTTTGTAGCGGGCTGGGCCTTTTTTCTTGCCCTGAGGTGGTTCAGATGGAATACAGGCACATTGGCCTACTGGCCTGGGGACGTCGATGGGGAGTCGCCGTTTGTTGCCTAGACCGACACGGCAAGTAATTTTATCTTTTTATGGTGAATAGCTAGATTTGATTGATTATATGGCTGGCAAGGACCTACATTTTTGGCGTACAGGACTCCCAGCCAAGCCGGGCCCACGGCCGACAGCCGGAAGACCTTTGGACATGGCCCTAGCCTGGGCCGCATTGTTTTGTGTCTGAATGATGCCGTCAAAAAGGATCCAAGAGAAAGACTAGGATCTGGGCCCTAGTACGGGTGGTGGACTTTCCGTTTATAAGCCTTGTTTTATTGATAAATCTTTTAAATAGATAATATAGAGTATTTTTTATATTTTTAAAATAAATAATATTTGTAAATATTATTTATTTTTCTTATTTTCTTTTGTTGTTGATGTTTTGCACTCTTTATTTTGGAACTTTTGTTTAAAAAAAATATTTCAAGCGGGGATTTTTTCTGTTATAATTTGCTGTACTCACGACGAGGGTCGTTTTCATCGCTTCAGGGAACCCAGTCACCAGAGGGCCTTCTTTTAAAGCTGGCCAGGAGAAGAAAAGGTGTCTCGCCGGCCATCCCAGGGCAGTGGAAGGTCCCACGGCTGTCCTCTTTGGCCGCGGCTAGGGACCAATCGGACTCATGGGGTCGGCCCCATGTCGTGGGATTCTCGAGGTCTTCGTCTTTTACCGTCTGGTGATGGCTTGGGTAACCGTTGAGTAAGTTATGTCTTTTTTAAGAGAAAGCTTATGTAGTAACAGTAATTATTGATTTTAAATAATTTATTAAATAATTACGTTTTACTGAAATATGTTAAGCCATAAAAGCAATAAATATAATCTTGATACCTATGTCTTTTTCTCAGAATTTTTCTTTTAACTTTATGAAATAGAGAGGAGCAAATATGTTTAAAAATTTTCTTGAAAACCTAACATATTTTGGTCTCTTGGGCCTGCTCATCTCGGCCACCCCGGCCCTGGCACAGCCGGCATCGAACGCCCCGATGGCCCAGGACGACATTGCCTCCTTCGTCAGATTGTATGGGAACGAGAATCCGCCGGCCGTTGCGGCTGGCGTCGACCTAAACCGCCAATCCGTGGTCGTCAGGCGCGTGAGCGCAATCTACATCCTGAAGGGTCAGCTGGACGACGAGGCGGCCTTGCTGGCGAAGCTGGCGGCATTGGGGGAGGCCAGCGCCGTGACGCGGGCCGAGTATGATCTCTACATGGCCAATGAAAGCCTGATTCGGCCAGTCTGCGAAAAGTACCTGGGAACGTATACCGTTCCAGTTTCTGATTCCAAAACGGAGTTCCCTGCGGCCCACTTTCAGGCCCCCCAGATCCAGCCGGCAGCCGCATCAGACGATCAGGCAGACGGCCCGGAACTCCCGGCAGCCACTGGCCTTGACCCTGCGGAGCCCACGGCCGAGGCCGCAGGCGGCCCCATCCCCGCGCAGGGCACTGCGACTGCTCCTGAGGAAGCTCCTGCCGACCATGCCCCTGACGTGGCTACGGCTGCGGAGTCTGCCGTGGCCGAGACTGACGTCCAACAGGCCGGCCAGGAAGCAGACACAGGAGATGAGACTTCCGGGACTCCAATCGGCACCGCGGCGCAGCCGGTTGGAACCGCCCCTGAAGCCACCAGCCAACCTGCCATCGGAGACGATCCCGATGCGTCTGGTTGCGGCGACACGACAAGGCCATGCCGAACAACTGAGATGTGATCTGTCTCAAGCCCAGACAAAAACCCCGGCGAGGACTTCGGGGGACGCACATTCATGATTAAGCAAGGATTTATTTTTTTTGATCGGCTGGCATTTCGTTTGGCCCGTTTTTTAGGCAGCCTCGACTTTTTTCATTCCCTGTTCGGCCTAAACGAAATGTTTTTCCCCGATGGTTGGTTCAGCCAGAAGCTTTTCTCTGTGTCTCTCAAATTCGTCGTGGGCCTTGCTAAGGGCCTGGCTGTGGCTAATGGTTCCAGCGTGGTCCAGAAGCTTCCGGCCGGTCATGTCCAAAAACTGGTGCAGTCGTTCGACCCAGTCACGCATGGTCATGGGCTGGCGGTTTAGGGCCTGAATTTTGGCCACCTCCAGATTGGTTGTGACCAGGCGGTACAAAATGTCCAGTTCTTCTTCGGACAGATAGTTTTGGCCACTTCTGCATCATGTTTCAGCAGCCTGGAGCCTGGAAAGTTTGTGACCCCCATGGGCTGCCGCTCCGCATCTGTCCGTTGATGGATCAATTCCGCCGCCGTATGACCATGGTCGGCTCAGTGCATTTGGTCTTGCACTTATTTACGGGAGTATTCGCCGAAGGCTTGCTCACCAAAGAGCGAACGGCCGCTGCTCGCCTGGCCCGCATGTATGCTACAACCCGACCATCCGGGAAGCAAGGCATGCGTGGATGCGGCATGCCTAGGATGTCCGGCTCCAATGGGCGAACCTACTGGCCCCCAGTTTCATGATCATTATCTTGCCTCGCTTTCATTGGTGGCATGGCCATTGGCCATGGCCTTGTTTTCCCTTAAAGACCACGTGCGCTTTTCTGGCAACCATCGCCAAACCAAATGACGGCTGTTTTTGCCTGAAATGGCGGCCATCCTGGGGCAGGAGGTCACCGCTATTGCCCCCAATGGGGCAGGAGGCCGCCGAGATCTCGAGACACTGGAACCACTGATGGGAGGGGGAGGGGGTAGAGTCAGGCGTCCATCGTAGTCAGGATGATAAGCAGGGGAATACCCACGAGAACGTATATTTCTGAAGTCTGATGGCATTTTTAGTATTCTGATGAATACTATAGTTGAAATACCAATAAATAATACGATAATAGAACTTATAATTGAATTTAACATCTAATTTTCCTTTTCTATAGACTATAGACTATGGACCATTTTCCCAATCCTAGCCGTCAGGAACTCGAAGCCAGGCGAAAAAACCCTGTGTTTTCGCAGTGTTGACCAAAAGACAAAACGGCCAGAGCAAACAGCCTCTTGAACTATGGAGGCAGAATGCAACATGGCCGTTCTCTAAAAAGGGCCTTAAACGGACCTTTAGGGAATAAAGTTGTCAGTTTGGTGAATTTATGAGTAGAAAAAAGCGAGGAAAAAACAGGGGAAACAGCGAATGTGAAAGTCAAGACCGTAGGCAATTCGGGGTGCATCTAAAATTTTGATGTAATTTTAAAATTGTGTTACACTAGTCCTGCCCTACACGATTTTGTCATTACCCATTTTGGGTTATGTTTTTGGAAAAAGCACAGCAAGATGAGGCAGGAAATTATGTCATTTTTATGTTCATTAGATGAAAAATTAGAATTAAATAATAGTGAAATAGCAAATAAATACATTGAATTTGAAGATATAATTAAGCAAATATTAAATAATGAATCAAAATTTAAAGGATTAGATGGCGTTGAACATATTACAAAAGAGTATAACAAGATTATTAAATTGAAAAACAATGTTATAGCATCAGAAATAATTAATTCATTTGATGAAGCAGAATTAATTAAATATTTTAAAAAATTATATAGAGATAATGGTATAATATTAAGGACAAATAGGAAATGTAATATTACAATTATCACATTAAATGGCGAAATAACAATAGAAAGATATGTGTTACGGCCTAAAACTATTTCAGACTATGAAAAGTTACAAAAATTAGAAGGGGTTACAACTATAGTTCCAAAAGATGAATTTTTAGGTATTTCTGCCTTGCCAACAAAGTTATCAGTAGAAGCAATGTTGTTAACAGCTAAACATGCTCAAAAACTCACATCTTATAAATTGACCAAAGAAACTATCGACGAGGACCTTGGAATTAATATTTGTCCAACTACTATCATGAATGTCACAAATATTGTAGGTGGAATTGCTTTTAAAAATGAACAGGAAAAAGCTGAAAAAGCATTTGAGCTTTTAAATAGCGGTAAATTAATGTTCTCGAAAGAAAAGAAGAAAGGAGTTTTATATATAGAAACAGATGGCGCAATGTTTCGAACTCGAGAAAAAGACGATGAAGGCTCTATTTGGTCGGAAAATAAACTAGGGATGATATTTACAAGTGACAATATAAAAGTCATAAAAGATATAAAAACTGGTGAATATAAAAATCGAATACTGAAAAAAGAATATACTTCTTATGTTGGTAAATCATCTGAATTTAAAAAATTTTTATTTTCTTGTGCTTTAAGAAATAATTATGGTCTATATAAAGAATCAGTTTTAATAAGTGATGGTGCAGGATGGATTAAAACCATTAAAGATGAACTTTTTCCAGATGCACAACATATCCTTGATTTTTTTCACTTAAAAGAAAAAATATATAACTTTGGAAAGTTATTCTTTTCAAATAATAAAAAAAGATATACTCCTTGGTGTGAAAAAATTTGTGGCCAATTACGGGTAAGTCAATACCAAAATACCATAGAAGAAATTGAAAAAATGCAAAAGAAAGTAACTAAGCTAGACAAATATCTTAATTTACTATCTTATCTTGTTAATAACAAAAATATTATAGATTATAAAACATATAGAGAAAAAGGATACTTTATTGGTAGTGGAGCTATAGAAGGTGCCAATAAAAATATCCTAGAAAAGAGAATGAAACAATCTGGTATGCGGTGGAATAAGACTTCTGTTCAGTCATTAGTAACTTTGAGATCAAAATACGAAAGTGGTTTATGGTTCCAAGATGTTATAATACCAACTAGAGAGTATTATGGATTAATAAAATGACATTATTTCATTATTTTTTTGATTTCAGCAAGAAACTTACTAAATAAAGTGTCTAATTTATGATTAGTATCTAATAAAATTGTATCTAAAGACATAAAAGAATTTAACTTTTTATCTTCTAAGAACTGTATAATATTATTTATATATTCATTTTCAATCTCTTTAATATTATTATAAAGATCTCCGTTTAATAAATCGTTCTTTAAAAAATATTCTATAGTATTTCTATCAAAATTTTTACCAAAATTAGGTTCTGGAATTGATTTTTCCTTTGGCACGGGATAGCCTCAATGTCAGATTCGTTTTGTAGCCTATTTCTTCAGTCAATACAATTTACAGGCTAGCTAGCCTACTTTAGCATATTACCATAGATGAGTTCAAATTACATCAAAAAAATAGATGCACCCGGCAATTCGTAGGCAAACGGCTTATCAGAGGTCTTGATTATGTCATAACTAAGCGGATTTACTGGAGCCAACTGAGAGACTCGAACTCTCGACCAGCAGATTACGAATCAGCTGCTCTACCAGCTGAGCTAAGTTGGCAAAATGAGTCACATTCAAGATATCTTCAAAAGGCCATGGTTTTACGCCCCATGGGGTTTGCCAGGCTGCTAATCCTACCCCAAGGACATAAGGCTGTCAAGGCTTTGGTTTGGCACACAATGTCAACAACTTAATGCCTTCCATCCTCAGATATGCAAAAATGGTACTCGTCCATGGATCGTTAACTAGGGGCACGACGATCGATTTTTTGTTCTGGGTACCGAGACTTGGTGGTGAAACTGGCTTAAGTTGTTGACATTGGCGTCAACGAGTAGTTGACCGCTAGGGGTCTGTTAATGGGGCTAGACACGACCAGCTTGGTCACTATTGGGTTTTTGTGTTTTCATATTTTTTTTGATGTCCATGGACATTGTTAAATCTATATTTATGGTACTAAATCAAATCCAAAATCAATATAATTGGCTATAAAGGGTCATTTTTATTTATAAATATCATAAATATATATCAAATGATGAGTATTGATATGCATGGTGATATCTGTTTAGTTTATGAACTTGGTATAGGCAGTAGGCAGGTGGTCCCCCATGTGGCAGATTAGAATTTTGCGTTCCTCGTCAAGGAATTGGAAGTGCACCCTGAACTCAGTTCCCTGGATCGACGACTTTATGTGGGGGAAAAACTGGACTTTCTTGCCATTGTAGGTGCAGGTCCTGGCCAGTTCCAAGGCCCTCTCCCGTTTGGTGGCCCGGCGCTCGGTCATGGAGAAACGGATGCCGGTTATGCTCTGGAACAGTTCCTGGGAAAGGTTGTTGTCCACGAACTTCATGGTGTACATGGTATCGGCCAAAGCCTTGACTATTTTGACCGCTTCCATGACAATGCGGTGCTTTTTGTCCGACTCGGCCTGGGGAAAGGCGGCAATGGTCTGGGCCAGGCGGTCATGGAAGATCAACTTGGAGCTGTAGTATTGCTTGCCGGCTATCACTACATCGGAAAGGGATTCCGGCACTATCCACTGGCCAGAGTTTTCCAGATCCAGCTTGAGGCTGGCTATGACCTTATTGGACTCCTGTTTTTCTTGGTTGGCATCGTTTATGGCCAGGGCTTGGCTGGCGGAAAGACTTTCAAGCTCCTTAATCTTGCTCAAGGCCTCATCGAGGGAAGACATTAGCTCCAGGTTTTCGATGGCCACTTCGTCGGGATCTTTGGAAAGCTCCTCATTTTTCTTGTCGGCGGCTTCAAGTTCTCGAAGGGTAGAATCGTATTTTGTCTTTAATTCCGCATTCTCGTTCTTGAGGCTTTGTATTTCTTCTGCGAATGGCTTTGCGTTTTCCGCATGTTTATCTAGACGCAGCCTAAGTTCGAGGTTCTCGTCCTGTGTCTTTTGGAGGGCCTCTTGAATGCCGTTTCGTTCAGCCACGACAGCCTTGAGTTGTATTCGGCTAGTTTTAAGTTGCTCTTCAGATTCATTAAGCCTAAAGGTCAATTTTTTATTTTTTTTACGAGTTTTATAGTATTTAGAATAATATTCTCTATTGCGAATTAGTGATTTTTGTAGTTGTGAGGTTAGATCGAAGGGAGATATCACAGTTTTTTCTTTTTTTAAGACATTTTTTCTTTCGTTGCTGTTATTGCCATTAGCATCGCTGGTGACATTGGTCAGGCTGGCATCACTCGTCTCGCCGGTGACGCCTGGTAGCTGATCACGTGACTCTTCCGGCGATGCAGGAAAGTCATCGCCAGGATCCTCTTCGGTATCCCTGTCCAGAACATTGGCCGGACATTTTTCGCCAACGGAACCCGGATAATTCTCCTTAACTTCAGTGACATTATCCTGGTCATCATCGAAGTCATCACCCCCGAAGTCGTCGACATCATCATCATCATCATCATCAAAGTCAAGATCGTCATCGTCATCACCAAATAAATCTAGTTCCTGATCATCAATATTTATGTCAAACTCTGCATTCAGCTCGGAATTGACGATTTGTGGTAGACCAATGTCCCCCAAAGGGCCTATTCCTCTGGCCAAAGCGGCAAGGCCAGGGGGCAGGGCGGACAAGTCAAGCGAGCCGGGAAAGAACGATCTCAGCTTAACCTGGTGGAAGACGCTCGAGGTGGGATGATATGAATACATGTTCTGGTCAATTTTCACCCTGAAAAACACGTTGGCCCAGGCTGGCCTCTTGGATTGATCTTGGTCTGGCCTGGCCCACCAGTTGATTAGCCGGAAGGCCTGGTAGGGATCAATCTCGTCAAGGACAATGGAGGGGGCCGGATCATGGATCTCGGGGTCGTCCAGGACCGTGTCGAGGCCAATGGGGACCAACCGCTTGTCGAGCCTAGGGGGGCGCCTGGCCAGGCTTGACGATTCAGCGGCCAAATCTTTGCCAAGCAATTGAGCCGCCCTTTTGACTAGGTTCGGGCTAAATTTGATCTCGGAGTTGACGGCTTGGTAATTGTAGATTAAACCCCTTCCTTGGCGGGAGGTGATGTCCAGAAGCACCAAGCCTGGGGCAGGCATCAGGAACACCGATTTGGCGTTGGTCATGGATCTTGAGAAGAGGGGATTGATCCAGCCCAAATTGATATTCGTGAAAAATATGTTCGCAGTGGCCTCATTTTCCTCAGAGAAGTCATCATCATTGTCCCAGATATCGCCATCATCTTCATCGGTTTCGTCTTCTTCTTCATAATCATCGAAATAGGCGTTCTCAAAAATACTGTCGTCAATCGGCATGGAATATAAATTGTTATTTGGCAATAAGTTATTATTAATCATCTCGGCATAGCTAACCAGGACATGGGCCCTGCGATCCTTGAGGAACCCATACAACAGGTCGGCTCTCTGGTCAAAGGTCAAGTTGTCGCCGAGTTGCAGTAATTTGGCGGCCAGAAGGCGGCCCTGCAGGTCGATTTGGGGACGGCTTATGGTTTTCATATTACGTCGCCCCCCTTTCCCTGGACCTGGCCGAAGACCCTGGCCCGGGCTTGGCGGGGATAAGCCGCGCTATATTGGTTCCCCGGACCTATCGTCAGATATGGCTTTTTCTTTTTGAGGCCTGACGAGGAGCCGAAAAAGGCAGCCCAACAAAATCGTGTTCGGGGATCACGGGGGCGTGGCTTGGCCAGTCTCGACGATTTTGTCGGGCGGGTCTTTCGGGCTGACCTGGATGGAGGCAAAAAGACAGTACCATCCGAGGCGAAATCCAGTCCCTCTGATTGGGCCAAGTAAGGCAGCAGCTCCTCTATTTCCCATAAAGGCCCCCGTTTTGGCCTAGGCACAAGGTCTGCTTGCAGGCCGCCCAGACGCCATTGGCGGCATCGAGAGTCTGCCAGGCTGCGTCTGCTTGTCTTTCGACGCAATAGTTCCATTTTCAAGCCCCTTTCTTGGAGTTTGAACCCGCTTCGAAGTCGGGTTATCCTAAATAAGGATATCAAAGAGTACATAAAATTAGCTAAAATGTCAACGTAGGGATAAGGCAAAAAAATAGCTCGGCTTTTGGTGTTCCAGAGGATGGTAAAGTGCAAACAAGAGCTTTAGTCTTATAAAAATTATGTTTTGTTCCAATATTTATTTGCCAATAATTTATATTAGTTTGATATAGTTACTGTCAGTATATTGTAAAATGGTTTAAAGAACTATCTGATTTTTCTAATGAAATTTAAAAGCCTCCAAGACTAGCTCGGAGACCTTGGGCCAGTTTTTTCTAGCCCTCCCCTGGCCCTAGGTCCAGGCCACCCGAAATGGCCTGGACTATCAGGATCATTTCTCGGGAAAATACGGATGCGGTTTCCTTTCACGGCCTGTGGCTGCCCCGCCGTGGCCCAGGAGATCCGGGTCCTGGGTGGTCCCGTGGGGTCGCCACTAAAGATCGTCGCCTTCCCTGGAGGGCCTATGGGTGCGGTAAAAACATTGCTTTTTGTTATATAGTTAGCTAAAGTCAATTAAGGGCTCACTAAGAGCGAATCTATCAATATCAACGGAAAATGTGCTATCATGTTGGACGGTTGAGGGCCTAGGCACTTTGTCCCCAGGCACCAACTTGCGAATAATATTGGCCTATGGCCACATGGGCAGGGAGATTTCCATCATGGTGCGAAGGATTGGCGTTCTAACCGGCGGAGGCGACTGTGCCGGCCTAAACAGTGCCATCAAGTGGGTGACGAAAACGGCCACCGATCCGAATCTGGCCGTCCATAGCGGCCAGAGCCTGGAGGTAATCGGCATCCGCGAGGGATGGCGTGGCCTGATAGAGGTAGAGCCCAATGATTCTGATTCCCTGGCAAAGTGGACGACCGCGCTTGACGAGCTGGTCGTCAGGACCTGGGATCGCCAGGGCGGCACGATCCTGGGGAGTTCCAGGACCAACCCCTTCAACCAGACGATAAACAAGAGCCAAAAGTGCGTGGAGAACATCCAGGCCCTTGGCTTGGATGCGGTGGTGGCCATAGGCGGGGAGGACACCCTTTCGGTGGCCTACAAGCTCTACCATGACCTGGGCCAGAAGGTGGTCGGCATACCCAAGACCATCGACCGGGATCTCAACGGGACCGACTACACCCTGGGCTACGACACGGCCCTCAACGTCATCATTGAGGAGGTCGATCGCCTGAGGACCACGGCCGGAAGCCATAACCGCCTGTTCGTGGTCGAGGTCATGGGCCGCCATGCCGGCTGGCTGGCCCTTGAGGGCGGCCAGGCCTCCGGGGCCCACGTCATCCTCATCCCCGAGTATGCCTTTGAGGTTGAGAAGGTGGCCGCGCTTCTGGAAAAGCGCCGCGCGGCCGGGGTCCGCTACGACATCGTGGTCGTCTCGGAGGGGGCCAAGATAAAGGGCCAAGAAGAGGTCTATATCTCGGACAAGGTCGATAGCTTCGGCCATAAGGTCTTGGGAGGCATTGGCGAGACCCTGGCCAAGAAGCTGGAGGAGTTGACCGGGTTTGAGACCCGGCACGTGGTCCTGAGCCATATCCAGAGGGGCGGCAACCCCTCGGCCAGGGACAGGCTAATGGGCCGCTACTTTGGGATTGCGGCCGTGGATTTGATCCTGGAGCAGGATTTCGGGCGCATGGTCGCCTACCGGGAAGGACACATCACCTCCGTCTCCCTCAAGCAGGCCATCGAGCGCCTTAACCTGGTCGAGGTGGACAAGTACTACGATCCGGCCCGCTACAATGGCCGGCGCTCCTCAATGCTCCCCTGGTCCAGGCAGTCCGAGTGACCGAAAATGGCGGAGCTGTGGCGGGCGGTGCCTTCGTCTGCCGAAGGTGCGGCCAGTGCTGCCAGGGCCGCGGGGGCGTGTGGCTGGGCCAGGGCCAGATTCTGGAGGCGGCCTCATTGATTGGCGTTGGCCCGGGCCTCCTCAAGACGCGATATCTCTGGCCGGAGGGCCGGCTCTGGGGAGTCAAGTCCGGCCAAGACGGTTTCTGCCTCTTCTATGATCCAAGGGACAAGGCCTGCCTGATTCACCAGGCCAAGCCACTTGCCTGCGGCGCGTGGCCCTTCTACTGGACCTTATTCAAAAATGAGGGAGCCTTCGCGGAGGCCCAGGGCACCTGCCCCGCCCTGGCTGGCTGGGACTATCAGTCCTTTCTGTCAGCCTTTGGGGACCTTGGGCGGCCAATGCCCCCAAAAAGTCTCAAAAAGGCCCTCGATGGCTTCTCTGGCTAGGCGAATGTACCCAACATGGACGGCACAAGGCCCGGCGGTGAAGTATAGGCGCCTGGTCATCCAGCGCGCCGGCTGGCTGTCAATTCTGGGGCA
Source organism: Deltaproteobacteria bacterium (assembly GCA_031264145.1). Taxonomy (GTDB): domain Bacteria; phylum Desulfobacterota; class Desulfarculia; order Adiutricales; family Adiutricaceae; genus JAIRNQ01. The sequence goes on along the minus strand of JAISEK010000148.1, from coordinate 43,677 downwards.
TGCGCCTCCAGGGGGGATGCCTTTGGGCTGGTATTCCGGGGGCAACGCCGGCCAGCGCTGGAAGGCTTGCCGGCCATGGTCAGCGGGGGGCCGGCCTGGGCCAGGGAAAAGGGGTGCGAGGGGCGTCAGATATCGTGGACAGGGAGGGTCGTTTTTATGCTTGATTTTTTTGTCCGTCTTTGGTAAACATTTCTAGTCAATTTGCCATGAGGCCGTTTTTGCCCAAGGCCTTTTGGGCGGACTAAGTATTCAAGATTGTTTGGGAAGAGCCATGTTCCATCCATTGCCAAAGAGCCAGGTCCTGGCCGGCCCCATCGGGGCAGGGAAGGATCCGCTCCTCCTTAGCCTGTTGCTTAGCCTTGACCGGTCGTCCGGCCATGGGTGTACCGCCTAACGCCGAGGTAAGGCATAGGCGACTCAATCCAGGCCGGGGCTCCCCGGCTTTTTTTGTTTCTGGGCCCCCGGTGGCCGACCTTGGGTTTGTCGGCGTTTTTTTCGGCATTTGCGGATAAATCTTTCTTTTTGGCGGGGCTCGTATGCCATGCCCGGCCGCCTTGGCCGGACGGGGGCCGTTCCAGCCGGGGAGCGTCCTTTCCCAGGGCCTGATCCTTTTTTTGGAGGCTTTTATGTTTGATCCCAACAGGGTGTATTTTTTCGACACCACGCTGCGCGACGGCGAGCAGGCAGCCGGCGTCAACCTGAACGTGGCCGAGAAGCTGCAGATCGCCAAGCAGCTGGAGAAAATGCGCGTCGACGTCATCGAGGCCGGCTTCCCGGCCGCCAGCCCGGGCGACTTCAACTGCGTCCAGTCCATCTCCAGGGAGCTCAAGAAGACCACGGTCTGCGGCCTGGCCAGGACCAAGGAGGGGGACATCAGGGCGGCCGCCCAGGCCCTGGCCCCGGCGGAGAATGCGAGGCTCCACGTCTTTCTGGCCACCAGCCCCATCCATATGGAGTACAAGCTCAAGATGAGCCAGGAGGAGGTCCTGGCCGAGATTCGCTCGGGTGTCAGCCTGGCCCGCTCTCTCATGGCCGAGGTGGAGTTCTCGGCCGAGGACGCCAGCCGCTCGGACGTCGAGTTCTTGATACGCGCCTTCAAGATAGCCGTTGATTCCGGGGCCACCATCCTGAATATCCCGGATACCGTGGGCTACGCCATGCCCGAGGAGTTCCTGAGGCTCTGCGGGGCCATAATCGATGGGGTCGGGGCCCCGGGGAACGTCATCTATTCCGTACATGCCCACAATGACCTGGGCCTGGCCACCGCCAATTCGCTGGCCGCGATCCGGGCCGGGGTGAGGCAGGTCGAGGGCACCATCAACGGCATGGGGGAGCGCGGCGGTAACTCGGCCATCGAGGAGGTGGTCATGGGCCTCAAGACCCGGTCCGACTTCTTCGGGCTCTCCACCAGCATCGAGACCAAGCGCCTGTACCCGGTCAGCCGTCTGGTCTCAAGGCTCTCGGGCGTCTTCGTGCCTCCCAACAAAGCCGTGGTCGGGGCCAACGCCTTCGCTCACGAGGCCGGCGTCCACCAGCACGGGGTACTGGCCAAGAGGGAGACCTACGAGATCATGAGGGCCGAGGACGTTGGTTGCACCCCAGCGGTCATGGTCCTGGGCAAACACTCAGGTCGCCACGCCTTCAAGGACAGGCTTGAGTCTCTGGGCTACAACCTCGACGACATCCAGATTACCAGGGCCTTCGAGAGCTTCAAGAAGCTCTGCGATGAAAAGAAGGAGGCCACTGATGGCGACATCGAGGCCATCATAGCCGACGAGATCTTCTCCGTCAGGCCCGAGTGCCACTACGAGCTCAAGGACTACACCGTCTTCGTCGGCCCCGGGCTGACCACGGCCACCATAGTCCTTGCCAGGGACGGGGCCGAGCTCAAGGACGCCGCCACCGGTAATGGCCCGGTCGATGCGGCCTACTCGGCAGTCAAGCGCATAATCGGGCTCGATCCCAAGCTCGACTCGTTCAGGATAGCCGCCACCTCGGAGCGCTCCAACGCCATGGGCGAGGCGCAGGTGGTCTTGTCCCTAAACGGCCTGAGGGCCCAAGGGAACGGGGCCTCGACCGACGTCATCAAGGCCAGCGTGAGGGCCTACGTCAACGCCGTCAACCGCCTCTACAGCGTGGCCGCTGTCAAGGAGGTCAAGCTCGGCAACGGCAACGGCGGCGGGGCCCCGGCCGGGGCCTAGGGCAGCCAGGGGATCGATCCAGGGGTGCCCTGGCGGCCGCCAGGCGCGCCCGCCGGCCTTCCTGAGGGGCCCCGGGGCGGGGCCCCTGGGCGGTTTGCCTCTTTGGCCGGCGGGTGCTACAATGGCCGGGCCCGTGGCCCAAAGGCGGCCAAAGACTGATGGAAATTGGTGCCGGCCCATAGGGCCTGCGCCAAGGCCGGGCCTCCGGGAAACGCTTTCGGCCCCGATGAGGCCGCGGTGAATGACGGCCGCCGGCTGGGCCTGGCCGCGAGGACGTGTTTATGCTGGCATCGATAGCCTGGCTCGGGGATTACGTTGACCTGGGAGGATTGGGGCCCCGGGAGGTGGCCAACCGGCTGACCATGGCTGGGTTGGAGGTGGAGGACCTCCGCGACCGCTACTCCTTCCTCCAGACGGTGGTGGCCGCCAAGGTGACCAGGATCAGGGACGTCGGCGGTGCCCTTAGGCTTTTGGAGCTTGCCGCCGGTGAGCACGGCGAGATACAGGTCCTGTGCGGCGACCCCCAGGTCGATCTGGGCCTGGTCTACCCACTGGCCCTGGTCGGCACGGAGCTGCCGGCTGGCCAGGTCAAGGAAAGGAACATCTCGGGGATATGCTCCAAGGGCTTTCTGTGCTCGGAGCTGGAGCTGGGCCTCTCGGCCGAGGCCAGCCGGGTCATGCTCCTGGAGGCCGCCGCCCCTGGAACCAGGCTCTCGGACTTCCTGGGGAAGTCCGATCTGGTAATGGAGATTGGCGTGACCCCCAACAGGGCAGACGCCTTGTCCATGGTCGGCATCGCCAGGGACCTCTCGGCCCTGCTGGACAGGCCCCTCAAGGAGCCTCGGGCCTCCCTCAGGGAGTCCGGCCGCTCGGCCTTTGACCAGATTGGCGTTGGTATAGAGGACCCGGACCACTGTTTCCGCTACGCCGGCCGGGTCATCAACGGCGTCTCGACCGGCCCTGGCCCGGCCTGGATGGCCGAAAGGCTCCTGTCCGCCGGCCTGCGGCCCATCAACAACATTGTCGACGTGACCAACTATGTCATGCTGGAGATCGGGCTCCCGCTGCATGCCTTCGATCTGGCCAAGATAGCCGGCCCGCAAATCGTGGTCAGGGTGTTCCCGGCCGGCGAGGTCTTCACCACCCTCGACGGCCAGGAGAGGACCCTCAGGGCCGAGCGCAACGTCATGATTTGCGATGCCATGAGGCCGGTGGCCATAGGCGGGGTCATGGGCGGCCAGAACACTGAGGTCGACGACTCGACCACGGACGTGTTCCTGGAGGGGGCCTGCTTCAACCAGGCCACCATACGCAGGACCTCACGCTCCCTGGGCCTGTCGACCGATGCCTCCTTCCGCTTTGAGCGCGGCCTGGATCCCAACGCCTGCCATTTGGCCGTTGACCGGGCCGCGGCCCTGATAGCCGAGCTGACCGGCGGCCAGGTGGCCAGCGGCAGGCTGGACTCCTACCCGAGGCTCATAGGGCGCAAGACGGTAAGTTTCTCCCCCGAAAAATGCAATGCCCTTCTGGGCACGGCCCACAAACCCAAGGACATGGAGAGGGTCCTGGGGGCCATCGGCGTGGTCCTTTCCGGCCAGGAACCAGGCGTCTATCAGGCCTCCCTGCCGACCTGGAGGCCCGATTTGTCCAGGGAAGTGGACCTTTTCGAGGAGGTCAGCCGGCTCCTCGACTTCGAGGCCTTGCCGGCCACCCTCCCCAAGCCCAAGGCCCCGGCCTCTGAGCCCCCTGCCGCTTACCGCCTGCGGGAAAAGGTCCGCTCCGTCCTTTGCGGGGCCGGCCTCTCAGAGTTGCTGACCTTTTCATTCATAAACCGGAACTTCGCCGACAAGATGGGGCTTGGCCCGGACCACCCCTGGCGGGCCCGTTTGGTCCCGGTCCTAAATCCACTGTCCGAGGACCACGGGGTCCTGCGGCCCAGCGTCATTCCCGGTCTTTTGTCCGCCCTCAGGCTGAACCAGTACCACGGCCAGTGGGACGCTGCCCTCTTCGAGGTGGGGACGGTTTTTTGGGCCAATCCAGACGGGCCTAAGCCGGTGGAGACCCAGATGCTGGGCGGGCTTCTCGCCGGGGCCTCCGGCAACGGCCAATGGAACGATCCTCGGCGCCCGGTCGATTTTTGGGATGCGAAGGGACTGATTGAGTTTCTGGCCCAGTCCCTGGGGGTGGAATTGTCCTTCACCAGGCACCCTGGCCAGATTCCGCCCTTCTACGAGCGTTCTCAGTCATGCCTGATCCTGAGGGACGGTGCGGAGGTCGGCCACCTTGGTCTCCTCTCCGCCCAGGTCGCCGGCCGGCTGGGCCTCAAGGAGGCCGGGGGGCAGGTCTTCGTCTTTGAGCTGGAGGCCGACGGTCTGCCGCCGGAGTCAAGGCAGGCCTTCAGGATCTGGTCCAACTACCCAGGGGTGACCCGCGACATGGCCATCCTCCTGGACCAGAAGGTCCCGGCGGCCGAGGTCCTGGCCGCCATGAGGTCGGATCCGTCCTGGCCCCTGGCGGATGTGGCCGTGTTTGACCTCTACCAGGGCGACAAGATCCCGGCTGACAAGAAAAGCCTGGCCCTGAGGCTTTTCTTCCAGGAACCGGACAGGACCTTGACGGACGAGTTGGTAAACGGGTATTTTAACGACATAGTCTCATGTCTCAAGAACCTCTTCCAGGCCGAGCTCCGGAGCTAGGGGCCTGCCTGGGGATGCCCTGGTGGCGGGCCGATAGTCCCTCGCCAGGCGCCGCGTCGGGCACTAGGCGCCGGCCTTCGAGCCGGGCCGGATTTTCTTGGCCCCAGAACGGGCGGCTTGCCCGCCAGGGGCCATCCCAATGGCGGGAAAAGTGACCCCTATCGAATCCGTAGGCCTGACCAGGGCCGAGATCGTCCAGATCCTCAGGGAGAGCCTGTCCATTTCCGGGCGGGATGCCCAGAATATCCTGGAGGGTTTTCTTGAGGTCATCTGCCATGGCCTGGAGGGCGGTGCCAAGGTCTCGCTTTCAGGCCTGGGCACCTTCCAGGCCAGGCAAACCCCGTCCCGGCCTGGGCGCAACCCCAAGACAGGCCACCCAGCCAAGGTTCCGGCGAAAAACCGCCCATCATTCAGCATGAGCCGGGAACTGAGGACGGCCATGGCCGAGCGGTACGCCGGGCCCCAGGCGGACGAAGCGCCGGGGCCGGGGGAAGGGCCAGGAGAGGAGCGGTGACCGGCCGTGCGGACTTCCCGGCCGCCGGCGCCCAGGCGGCCATGGCCGGCCAAACGGGAAACTGCCCCTTCGGCCAGAGGGCGGGAGGCCAGGGGCCTTCCGGGCGGGACCCACATGAGCTCTGATAGCGAACCAAGGGGCCGGCAGGTCTTCCTAAAGCTGAAGGACGTCTCGGACATCCTGGACGTTGGAAAGCATGTCCTGCGATACTGGGAGAAGGAGTTTCCCCAGATAGAGCCCATCAGGATCGGCCAGAGGCGCAACCTCTACACCCAGGGGCACGTGGATATCTTCAAGGAGATAAAGCGCCTTCTCTACGATGAGCGCTACACAGTGGCCGGGGCCCGGCAGCGTCTTTCCGAGCCTGCGCCGGAGGATCCTGGCCTGGTCCAGGAGGATGGCGGAAACCAGGACGCCTTTTCGGATGGCGCAGAGCCGTCTGGCGATCTCGCCCAACCCCCGTCAGGCGATGGCGGCCTGGCGTGCGGGCCCGACGTCAGGGGCGGGGAACGGCCGCCACAAGACGGCTTCCCGCAAGCCACCTGGCCAGGCGGACAGCCGGGAGAAGTTTCCCAAAGCGATCATTGTCCAGGGGGTGTAGGGCAGGATAGGCCGTCACCAGGCCTTGACGCCCAGGCCCCCTTCAGTAACGTTGGGCTTGTAGCCGGCCTGGAGCCGGACTCCATAAAATTCATCGATAGGCTGTCCCAAAGCCCCAACGTACCCCAGCCGGCCAAAGAGCCCGGCGGTGCCGATGGGAAAGACGGCCTTGAGGGACTGATAAGGGAGCTGCGGGCCATCCGGGAGATTTTGGCCCGGCCAGTGGACAGGCGGTGAGCATGGCCCCGGAAGATTTGGAGACGCCGGGAGGCCCGGCCGTCAGTCCAGGGGAAGGCCCCTGTGAGACCTTGGGGCAGAACGCCAAGGATGACCCCGGGCCACTTTGGGAACCAAAGGGGCATCCATCGGAGATTGAGCTCATCCGCCAGGCCGGTCTCTTCTTTGGCCGGGCGGCCAGCCCAAGGGGACGGAGGAGGCTCCTGGCCGCGGCTGCGGCCAGGAGGAGGAGGTGCTCGGCCACCGAGAGCGACTATCTGGCCATCCTGAGGAAAGACTCTTCAGAGTGGGACGAGCTCTGGAATCTGGCCGACTCGGATCGAGGAGATTCCTTTTTTCGCTTCCCCGCCCAGTTCGAACTCCTGGGAAAACTCCTCCAGGAAAGGGCCGTGACGGCGGCCGACCGCAGGTTGCGGGTCTTGTCGGCAGGCTGCGGGCCAGGCTACGAGCCCTATTCACTGGCCATGTCCCTGTCCGCCACCCGTCTGGCCGGCAAAGGCTGGGATCTGTCCGTCAGGGCCTTCGACCTGAGCCGGCCACTCGTCGCCAGGGCCATGGCCGGCAATTTTTCCCAGGCCGATCTGGACTGGCTGGGCCCGGAGGCGGCCAGACGCTGGTTCACCCCAAGGGCGGCCGGCTGGCACTTCAGATCCGAGCTCGGTCCCCGCGTAGAGTTCTTCAAGCTCAACCTGGCCGAGACGGAGCTGGAATCGCTGGAAGGGGCCTACGACGTCGTCTTCTGCCGGGGCCAGGCCTTTGACTGCCCCGACCACCAGGTCCCCCTCATGGCCAGCAAGATAGTGGCCATGCTGGCCCCGGATGGGCTCCTCTTCACCGCTCCCGGCGAGATTTGGCCGGAGGTGCCCGGCCTGGGCCTGGAGGAGCGCTCCGGGGTGGTCTACGGCCGCAAGGCCGTCCAGAAGGGCAGGGCCAAGGCCAACGTGTTCCACGTGCCCAAGAAGGCGCCAAGGGGGCCAAGGGACTCGGCGGTCCAACTGCCGGACCTGGACCAAAGGGAGACCGCCCTCGTCGCTCGTTTTTGGGATCTAGTGGGAACCGACCCAGACGAGGCCAGGGACCTGGTCCTGGAGCTTTTGTCCGGCGAGCTCGACCACGGCTTCATGCGGCCCCAGACCCTGGCCCTGATGGGCCAGGTCGAGGACACGCTGGGTCGCAGCGAGTGCGCCGCTGCTGTGAGGGCCTTCCAGGAAAAGTGGGCCTGACCCTTTGTCGAAGATCTCTGGTCTTTGCAAAATAAGTTATTGCTCTAAAATTAGTGCTAAATATTGTGACTGAAAGCTATATTTTCATGTTTAATGATCTTATCTAGGGACAATATATCCAATTTTTAATCCTATTTTTATTTTTTCCTGCGCCAAGAGCTCATCAGATGTCCTCTGAGGTTCGCTGATGGCTGTAGCTCAAGGTCACAACCTTTGTACGCCGTAACCCCAATAGCAAGCTGGGAGCCCGCCAGGACATCCAGCCGTATAATAATCATTCCTTATATTATGGCGTTCAGGGCTATGCCAGCTCCTTTGAGTTATTCAGTTAGTTTCCCTGGTTCGGATCCGAGAAGCATGGCAACAAGTTAATGTGTATGCCGGAACCTGGTCCAAGTTGGCCTTTCCGGCCCAGGCCGATCCTATTTGGAGGATACCTCCGCCGATAGGCAGCCCAGCAGTTGGCTTTTTTTTGGCGACTAGCTGAACCGCATGGCTGTCTGGCGTGATGGAACCGGATATGGAGTTTTCCCCTGATCTCTGGTCCCACCGGTTACGCTGGCTGCCTTGGAAACATCCATGTCCAGAAAACGCTGACGCACTGACAATACAGCGTGCATGATTATCATCCGCAAAAAATTATCCCGAGGTCCTATAGGCGAATTATTGATGATAAAAATTTGACTTCCTTTAATACGCAAAAAATGAATAATTATTTTTTCGTAATATGAGCCCTTTTCGATCGTCATTTTGAACTTTTATTCGTCTCCAGTCAATGCTGGTTCATGACTCGACGGATTTGTCGCGACGTCAGTTATTGGATTCTTAATTCGGGGCAGCCCCGTCTCCAGGCAAATACCACGCCTTGCCCGGATGGCTAGGGTCCGCCCCCCGTCTCCTGGCAAATCACTTGGGCCTGTCCAGACAACTGGCCGACATCATCCATGAACTTACTCCTTGCCGGCCATAAAACAGGTGCGGAACGAAGACGATCATGACATGCCGGGGCCGGCCTTTCCAGGATCTTCCCTCAAAATGATCCAGCCCGAGATTCGGCCGGCATTCCTCGTGGCACTGCCAGATTGACCAGCGCCTGGGCGGCAGTTCCCTGGATTTCTCATGCGGGGTGCCCTCGGTGGCTTCGCCATTCGCATTCCTGATGCCGGCGGTGGCCATCTTTCCTGCGTACGGCCCAGACCTGGTTTCCCGGCAACCCGTCCCTTGCTCCCAGACCCTCATCCGCTTGTCCTTCCCTATATTGATCCTTGGAGCCGATCCAGTTGCCGGGCGCTTCTCGGGGGACATCGTCATTCCCGATGATTTTGGACGCCCTGGCGGGCTTCAGGTCGGCCAGCCGTCTCCGGGGCTTCCTGCCGCGGCTGGCCAATTCCGGGACAGGGGCTGAAATTCCTGCTAATTTCGGAAGATTGGGACTAAAATCCACGACAGCACCTTGGTCCATCTCCTATTGGTGGGATTGCGGGTGACGTTGCGGCTCATGGCCTTGAGGAAGCCGTCATGCGATTGGACGGAAGAGAATAACGCGATGCCATGGCAGTCAACGCTTGATATCCCCGACGTCAATCGCTTCACTCCTTTCCTCAAGAAATGTCGGCCCTCTTTCTCTTCAATAGGAGATTTCTGGGGTTATGTTCAGTCTTATTTTAATTGCGAAATATCTTTCACGTTGTGACGCTAAATGATTCGGCATATTTGTCAACGATGGGTCTGAAGAAATGGCAGCATGTCGGCAAATGTCTCAGGTATTGCGTTTAAATAGTATTTGCCTTTTAAGCTACGCTATATGCAGGCTACCGTCCCATGGACTCACTGTAGCATATATGTATCGAAATTCTCTTGCCAAAGCTAATTGGTTCATCGGCCTTTTAGGGCCCTGGGCCCAGTATGGTGATTTATAGCTCATACGCCCAAACACTGCTTCACACTTAAACACCAACAAATAATTGAGGCTAATTAAGTATTTTGCAAGGGTGGTAAGCATATTTTCAAAGTTTTCTTTTTAAATTCTTCCTGGGTTTCATGGTTTCTTTTTAGATGCGCAGTATCAGGTTAAATCTTTCTCCATCCATTTCTTTCTAGCATTCGATAAGTAGACGAGAGAGATATGGCCTTCCCTATGGCCTCTTCATGCGCGATGTGCAAGGCTTTTAGATTTACTGTTTCGTCTGAGAGAGCGGCTTCTTTCCATTTTTCCAGAAATGCCATCTCGTCATCTTCAGTCATCAAGCAATTCCGCCGGCCACCCCATCGAATAGCGGTGCGTTTTGTTAATCCACTTGCCTCCTTTTTTAACTCATCGCGGTATCGAAAGACCGTGCTTCTGTCAATTCCAAGCAGATTTGCTATCGCTCCAGCATCAGCACAAAAGGTAGCAGCTAAAGTGACACAGAGAGCTATTTTCATCTGACCGACAGAACTTGGAGCTATGCAGATCTTTTGGGCATATCGTCTGGTGGTATCATCAATTGTAGTAACCCTGGCCATGGCCGCACCTCCACCATGGCACGCTATAGACAAATCTTACCTTGAACGCAAATAGGAAAGAATCCCAATCATCTTCCGAAAATACGGACAAGTGCAACGCATAAAGATTATCTATAGATTTCCCATAGTTTCCGTAATTTTTGTTATAATGTAGCGCAACCCACGTTATGGTTGAACTTGCCAGTGCGCCTCATGTCTTCGGCCTGAAGTTCGGAGTTTTACGTCATCTTTGGATAAAACAGCAATCCATCAAGGAGATCAGCGGCGATGTTTCTGGTTTTGCTGGAATCATTTCGTCTTTATGGGGGAGTATGCCAAAACATCCTCCACGGACACTGGTTTAGGCGGCCGATACGGCCCCCAGGGCCTGGACGAGGGTGGCCTCGGAAACCCTGAAGACAAGGGTGGCCCCCATGACCATGCGGGTGCCATCGTTGAGCCTGGCCTCGCGGTCCTGCCTTTCCACGGTTACCAGGGGCTCGCCGGCCAGGCCGGCCAGGGCGGCCAGCTCGCCCATGTGCCTGGACATGAAGGCCGAGGCCCGGCTCACGACCTCATCGAGTCTGAGGCCATCCATGAGGCCGTCAGGCAGGAAGGCCCTGAAGCCGCTGAAGTCCGGCATGGTGACCACGTCGACCTTTCGGACCAGAGACACGGTGGAGGCGGCTGCACCGACCGCGCTGGCCACCTGGCAGCCTGGCGGGGCCACGACCGCGGCCATGGAGTGTCTGGCGACGAAGGGGGCCATGACCCCGGCCGGGGCGCCCAGGAGGATGAGCGGATCCCTCAGGTTGAGGGATAGCTCTACCAGGCCGCCTTTTTGGCCCGACAGCATGCGGCCGAGGACATGGTCCGGCCCCATGTCCTCGGCCGCATGCCTGATATTCTCTCTTTCCAGGGCCATGCCCAGGATGTCGCCGGCCAGGATCAGGCCCATGCGGTCGAGGACCCGGCGGCAGAATTCCTCCACCCCTACGTCCATCCGGCTGGCCATGAGGCCGGCCCCCAGGTGTGATGCCTCAAGGGACCCGCATCCGTAAAGGCCCAGGACGTTCATGCAGTCGGTCGGGGTGAGGGCCGAGGCCAGGATGGCCGGGTGGCGGAGGACGCTCAGGCCAGGGAAGATCCGCCCCCTGGCCAGGCAGCTGGCCTGGTAGTCGGACAGCTTCAGGGGCAGACCGTGGTTTTTGCCGAGGATGGCGAGGATCTCGGTCTCGTCCTCGCCCATCTCTGGGCCAGGGGGCAGGTTGGGGATCAGGAAGGTCAGCTGGGCCTCCCGGTAGGGGCTGGCGCCGACGCCGGAGGAGGTGACCGAACCGGGATGGAGTTCCTCGAGCCGGCACAAGGGCAGGACCCTCCGGGGTCCGATCAGCAGTTCCCCAGACGGGGTAAGCTCGACCAGGCTGTCGCCGCCCAGGCCGCGGGTGCGGATGTCCACGGCCTCGACCATGGTGTGCCACTGGCCGACCATGGCCCCATCGCCGCTGACGGCCGGGCGCCCCCCGTCAAGGTAGGCCAGATCCGAGGTCGTGCCGCCGATGTCCAGGACCCACATGTTTCCCTGGCCGGCCTCCAGGAAGCCGCGGGCCAGGCGCATGGCCCCGACCAGGCCGGCCGCCGGCCCAGAGACCACCGTCTCGATGGGCCGGGTCCGGGCCCAGGCCTCGCCGACCAGGCCGCCGTCGCCCTTGACCACCATGACCGGGGCCGAGAGGCCTATCTCCGAGAGGCCCGAGGCCACGGCGTCGAGGAGCCTGTTGACGATGACCACCAGGCCGGCGTTCAGGGCCGCCGTGGCCGCCCGGCGCATGGCCCCCAGCTCCCCGGTCAGGTGTCGGCCCAGCGTGACGGGCCTGTCACTGAGGGACTTTATGAGCTCCAGGGCCTTGAGCTCGTGGGCCGGGTTCTTGACGCTGAAAAAACTTGACACGGCCCAGGCCGATACGGAGGAGGCGACCCCTGATACCTTCCGGAGGAGGTCCGCCTCGTCCAGGGGCGTCTCCTCGCGGCCGTAATAGTCGTGGCCGCCATCGACGAAAATCGGGGTGACCGCCGGGAGCCTGGAAAGAAGGTCCCTGACCAGGTCCTGGCCGCTGTCGAGGCCGACCATGACCAGGCCCACCCTGTGTCCGTAGCCCTCGGCGATGGCGTTGGTGGCCAGGGTGGTCGAGAGGTTGACCGATCGGATCTTGCCCTTGATGGACGCGAAGTCGGTTTTGCCGGCCAAGGCGGACAAGGCCCCGACTATGCCGATGGCCAGGTCGTGGTGGGTGGTAGTGGCCTTGGCCTCGGCCAGGACGGCCCCGCTGTCGGGATCGTAGAGAACGGCGTCGGTGTTGGTGCCGCCGGTGTCCAGTGCCAGGATCAGGCTGGCCGGTGATGCCTGCATCTTTCGTCTCCCGGACGGGGCAAGGGGGCCCCATCCTGGTCCATGCCGTATGAAATCGCCCGCTGGGGGGCCGGCCCAGGGCCTGCCTGCCGGCCAGGGGGCCGCGTCTGGTATCGAGATGACTGGGGCCATTATAACCCGAAGCCGGCGATGGATAAACCCACCAGGCCGGGCCGCGGGGGCAAAAAACGGCCAGGGGGACCGGGACGGGCCCGGATGCCGGTGCCTACCTAGGCGGATCCGTCCGGCGGGGGCCAGACATGGGCCGGGGACCCTGCCTTGGCCAGGGCCAGGGCCGCTTCCTCCCGGTGGCCGGGGTCTGGGGTCCAGAGCCGGTCCTCTGGTCCCAGGATTGGCCCGGCCAGCTTGAGCCAGGCCGAAAAGACGCCGGTGGCGGCCGGGGGGCCAGGCGGGCCCCAGGCCGCCACCGGCGTTTGGTCGTCGTCGTCCTGGCCCCTGAGGCCTGACATGAGCTCCCGCCGCCGGTCCATGGCCTTGGCCAGGAGGCCGTCGGCTTCGCGGGCCAGGAGTCTGGCGCAGGCCCACAGGGCCAGGCTCAGGAAGGCGGTGCCGGCCAGCTGGCCCCTGGGGGGGGCTGGGTCGCCCCTGATGGACCTGGCCAGGCTCAGGGGAGATTCCGGGGGCAGCGGCTGCCAGGGGGGGGCGGCCAGGTAGGAGAGGGCCCCGTGGCCCTCATGCGAACTGGCCGCCCCCAGGAGGGTCCTCAGCGAGGCAGCGAAGGCCGGGGGATCGGCCAGCTCGAGGGGGGACAGGCCGGCGGCGGCCACTTCCTGGCCCAGATCTGACCGCCTGAAGGCCTCCCAGGCCGGCCAGGTCAGGTAAAAGCAGGGCCCGGGAGGGGAAAGTCCCTCGGGGCAGATGTCCGGCCAGACGATCAGGCGCCGGCCGCCGGCCGCCGGTGCTTGGTTTAGGATGGGCATGCGTTCCAGCCTGGGGCAGGGGGTTGTGGGGTCGGGCCCGAAGAGCTATCATGGGCCGGTTTCCCGGAAAAACGGGGGGCGGGTCCCCAAAGGCCCTGGGAGGGGACTGTCGCCGGGAAAAACGCCCCAGGAGGCCGGACCATGGGTTTGGGTTGGCTGACCAAAGGATTCTTCATCGGCTCCAGGGGAGTCAACGTCCGCCGGATGACGCCAGGCCAGGTGGCCCTCAGGGGCCTGGGGATACTGGCCTTTCTGGTCGTGGCCATAATGGCGCTGGCCATGGTCTTCAAGAACCGTCTCATCTTCGCCCCGACCAGGGGCATCGAGCGAGGAATAGGCATCATCGGCTGGGAGTTCGAGGACCTGATGCTCCAGGGGCTGGACGGAAACCTCTTCAACGCCTGGTTCCTGCCGGGCCCACCTGGCTCGGCCGTGGTCCTCCTCCTGCACGGCAATGCCGGCAACCTGGAGACGATGACCGGCAGGATTATACTCTACCACAAAATGGGCTACGGGGTCATGGCCATCGACTACGAGGGGTTCGGGCTGTCCCAGGGCAGCCCGGGCGAGGAGGCGACCTACGCCGACGCTGAGGCCGCCTGGCGTTATCTTGAGGACCACGGGATCCCGCCAGGCAACATCATCATCCACGGCTTCTCCCTGGGAGGCGCCGTGGCCGTCGAGCTGGCCCGGGCCAAGAAGGGGTACCGCAACCCCCTGATCCTGGACGGGACCTTCACCAGCCTGGCCGACGTGGCCGAGAGCCACATGCCCATCCTTGGGGTGGCCGCCAGGGCGGTCGTCGGGAAGACCTATGACTCGGTGGGAAGGCTTGGGGACATAAGCCCCTCCCGGCTCCTGGTCTTACACAGCCAGGATGACGACGTGGTCCCCTATGCCCTGGGCCGGGAGCTATACGAGGCCTACCTGGGCGGACCGAAGGAATTCATCGAGCTGGCTGGGGGACACATGGACTTCTACCCCAACCAGAACCTGTATGCCCAGGCCATCATGGGCAATTTCCCGGCCGATGGGGACTCGGGCGGCTGGGCCGGCTTTAGGGCCCCGGAGGAACCAGGGGCCAAAGCGACGGTGGCAAACTGAGGCCATGCCGTGCCGAGACTTTTGGTTCATAATTTGTAGCTTTTGGCTTTTCTATGATCTAAAAATTTATTTCAGTCTATATTGAGTGTATATTTTTATATAGTAATAAAATATTGTTTATAAAAAATACTATAAAGTATTTTTGAACTATTTAGTCATTTTTTATATAATTAAATATTTGTGATTATGATAATTATATTAAACTAGTAAAGGCTATTTTGAAATTCATTGATGGATAATATAATCCTGTCTTCAAGTTTGGCCATGTCGGGTTGATGCCCGTCAAAGTCAGCCTGGGCAACGGACAGCTTAAGGCTGACACGGTCGATATCAGACCCGTGTTCTCCAATAAAATAAGCGTTGCGTCCCAAAATCGTCTGCCAGTCGTCATTGCTGGCGGAGTCGGCGGGCTGGCCAGAAGAGCGCATCTGGCTGGGGCGTACGGAGTTCAGGGTATTTTCAGTGTCGTCATGGTTTTGGCCATCCCTCAGAACAATCAAAGAATTTATCAAGTCCTATCGTTGTTCCTGGCCCTTTCCAAGCCAAAGTTTTTTATGTTTTAATGTCATCAGCAAAATTGCTTTTCAGTATTGGCCTTATTTCAATAGCCTTGCATGTTCTTGCTACATCATCCAACAGAATCAAAACCATTGTCAGCCACAAATATGCGCGCAATGCGCTAAAGGACATTTGGGGTTTCTGGCTAGGTCAAGACCACGCTTCAAGCCATCGCCCAAGCTGCCAGCATGCCTGGTGCTGGCTCACGTCAAAATTCTGTATTTCTGGGCATATTTGACCTGGCTGGCATGAACGGACTGGCGAAAAGTCTGCCGGTGGATCGGGCATATTCTTTGTTTTATCCGCCATAGAGCTTATATTGCTGCGCTGAGGCGTAATAAAGACCTTGCTTAAAAATTGCATTATGGACGCATTAACGCAAGACTCCATGGCCCGTATACGGTCATTCATGGCAATCAGGGCAAAACAGGCCACGAGGCAGTTAAGCTGATGGCAATAATTACGCCAGGAGAGGAGAAGGGGCCCACTCTTCATCTCCGATGGGGTTACCCGCCAAGCCTGGGGCGTCCTTTCACCGGCCTGGAGTCCCCTCCAGGAAGAGAAACGTGGAAACAGGATATTTCAATCAAGCCAAATACCCTGACACCTGAAGCCTTTCCGCGACAATTAGACAAATGGGCCTGTCCTGGAATAATTATCAAGCCGGGATTCCGCGGTGCCAGATTTTACCAATCATGCCGGAGCGCCGACAAGAAATATGCGTATGGGTGACTGGTTGCCCCGGGCCGCCAGGCCGGGTCGGTCAAGGGCTGCTGTTGCTTTTTTTGTCAAAGTCCACTAAGATTAACCACTACCGATAATACCCGATGATTTGGGGCCGGTGGTGGTCTTGCCGGTCTTAGCGTGGAAAGGCTCGGTCCTTGTGGTCAAGGTCCGTTCCAGGGCCGATTGGCTTTTGAATAATTCCTCCTGTGGCCGGGAGTTTTCCTTTTGGTGATGGCCAGGGACCCTTTTCCGCCCCATGTGCCCGTCCCCAGCGATGCCAGGACGTCATCGACGAAGCGTAGACGTTTTTTTAGGTTTTTCGTATGCTCAAGGAGCCCAAGCACGCCCTTGCCAAGGTCATCCCGTTGCTTTTGACTGCCGTGTCGCTGGCTTCCATCATCCTCATGGCCGTTATCTGGATAAACTACGAGATCACAAGGTCCCGCCAGGAGAGCCAGAGGATCGCCTCAGAGTACTACGAGCAGGCGGAGAGCTCGCTGAGCATGGAGACCAACAGGATATGCGAGTACATCGACGCCCAGACTTCCGCCAGCCAGGTCAAGTTCTACATAAACATCAAAAATAAGGTCCTGGATATTGGGAACATGCTTTCCGGACTGGAGGAGGATCCCAGGCTGGCCGCGCTCGGGCAGCGGGCGACCAAGGACATCGTCCTGGCCATGCTTGACCACCTCTCCTTTTCCGGGGAACATGGCGGCTACTTCTGCACCACCTCCGAGGGCGAGGTGCTCTTGGGCTGGCACGGCCGTGAGCCGGGCTTCCACGCCGACAGGGCTGTTGGGCCTGGACCAGGTGGGGCCCAGGGCGAGGCGTCCAGGGAGCTTCATCTGGAGCCAGAGTCCCTGGCCAAAGCCATCGAGTCGGTCAAGGCCATCGGGGAGGGCTTTTACCGCATCGGCCTGCAGGAGGGCCGCGCCGAGACCCCTACGACCTTCCTCAGGCACTATCCCAAGTTTGACTGGATTCTGGGAGCCAGCGGCTACTACTCGGACTTCGAGGGGAGCCTGGGTGCCGAGCTCTTGCGCTGGGCCGACAACGTGCCCCTGCCACCTGAGGAGAGCCTGATAATCATCAACCACGACGGCGACATCCTGTCCTACGGCGACCCAGCCTTGGTGGGCCGGAACATCTTCGAGGAGGACTTCGACCAGGCCATGTCGGAAACCCTGGCCCTGGTAATCACCGAGGCCAGGGAAAAGGGCAAGGGGCTGGCCCGTTTCTCCCTCCCCGACTCGTATACCGGCCAGCCCATCGACTGCGTGGCCTATTACCGTAACCTGGGCGGCTGGAAGTGGGTGGTGGTAAGCCTGGTCAGCTCCTCGGTCCTGGACGAGTCCCTGGCCGTTCTCCAGAGTGACCTCGAGAGGAACCTCAGGCACCAGACCAACAGGGTCCTGGCCATATCTCTGGGCATGCTGGCCATGGTGGCCATCATCTCGGTCGTGGTCTCCAGAAAGCTCGGCTCCAGCGTCTCGGCCTTTACCCGCTTTTTCGGCGAGGCGGCCACCGGCTCGGTCGAGATCGATCCCAGATCCCAACCATTCACCGAGCTGGCCAGGCTGGCCAAGGCCGCCAACAGCATGATCGAGCAGCGCAGGGAGGCCGCCCGGAGGCTGGCCGAGAGCGAGGCCAAGTTCAGGACGGTCTTCGAGGTCTCGCCCCAGATAATAACCATCATGGACAGCCTCGGGAGGCTTCTTGAGGCCAACGGCCAGTTCGAGAGGTACGCGGGGTGCTCCTTCGAGCAGGCCCGGGGTCGCTGCCTGGCCGACATCCTGGACATCCCCAAGGGCACCTGGGCCCAGTTCATGGACGATCTCACCCACCAGGACATGGTCAGCGGCACGGAGCTTGTTCTCAGGGACCACGGGGGCCGGGAAGTGTTCCTTCTCCTTTTCGGCAAGCTCATGACCTACATGGACCAGCAGTTCGTCCTGGGGGTAAGCGTCGACATTACCGACCTAAGGCTGGCCGAGACGGAGAAGCTGGAACTCAAGGAAAAGCTCTCCCGTTCGCAGAGGATGGAGGCCATGGGCCTGATGGCCGCCGCCGTGGCCCATGAGCTCAACAACATCCTCTCCGGCCTCATCGGCTACCCCGAGCTCCTTCTCCGGGACGAGACCCTTGGCCCAGCCCACAGGGCCACGGTGGCCGAGATCCTGGACGCGGGCCAGAGGGCCGCGGACGTGGTCGGCGACATGATGACGCTGTCCCGGGGGGTGGCCAAGGCCAAGGTGGACGCCAGCCTCTCGGAACTGGTCGAAAAGAGCCTGGCCTCGCCCCCTGTCCGGATGGCCCTGGCCGCGGCCAAGGGGCCGATCGGCCTTTCCTTCGCCCCTCCGGCCAAGGACGCGACAATCAAGGCCTCGCCCAGGCACCTGGTCAAGGCCATCCAGCACCTCGTCGTCAACGCCATCGAGGCCGTGGACCTCAAGGGCGGAGCCGGCCGGGTGGAGATCGGCCTGGAGACGGTGAGGCCCGGGACCGACACGGGGGGGCTGCGCGACTTTGGCCCAGGGAACCTCGTCCGGCTCTCCATCGCCGACGACGGCCCGGGCATCCCCCAGGACGAGGTCTCGACCATCTTCGAGCCCTTCTACTCCAAGAAGGGCGACGCCGGCCGCGGCCTGGGCCTGGCGGTCGTGGATCTGATCGTGCGGGAGCACGGGGGGGCCATAGAGGTCAACACGGGCACCGGCGGCACGACCTTCAACCTCTTTTTCAAGGCGCTGGAGAAGTCGGCCAAGGGCAAGGGCCTGCCGGTCCCCGATGAGCTAAAGGGCCAGGGCCAGAAGATCCTGGTGGTCGATGACATGGACATCCAGCGCAAGCTGGCCCAGAAAATGCTCAGGACCCTGGGCTACGATCCCCACTCGGTCTCCTCTGGGGAGGAGGCGGTCGAGTATCTCAAGAAGAGCGAGGCCGATCTGGTCATCCTGGACATGATCATGGATCCCGGCATCAACGGCCGGCAGACCTACGAGGCCATCCTGGCCATAAAGCCGGACCAGAAGGCCATCATCGCCAGCGGCATGGCCGAGACCGACGAGGTGGAGAAGGCCCAGGCCCTGGGGGCAAGCTATTTCGTTAGCAAGCCGTATACCATCGACGACATTGCCGGGGCCGTCTTCAAGGCCCTCCACCCCGAGGCCCCCTGAGACGCCGTGGGGCATAGGCCAAGGAGGAAGCCCCTTGATCCATGAAGAACTGGAAGGACAGGACAGACAGGCCGCGCATCTGGCGGCGGGCTTCAACGGGCTGGTGGACGTCGACCTTCTCCTCGCCAGGATCCTGGCCAGTGCCCGCAAGATGGTCATGGCCGAGGCAGGGACCATCTACATGGTCTCCGGTGGGCGGCTCAGGTTTGCCTCAGTCCAGAACGACTATCTCGAGCGCCTGGTCCCCGAGTCAGGGGATCTCCCGTTCATGGGCACGTCCATAGATATAGGCCCCACGACCCTGGCCGGCTACGCCGCCGCCAACAGGACCGTCCTCACGGTCAACAATACCGACAACATCGACCTCGACGCCCCCTTCCAGCACCAGAAGAACATCGACAGCTCCAACAACTACGTCTGCCAGACCGTCATGTCCCTGCCACTGGTCACCCCCCTCGATGACCTCTTGGGGGTCCTGCAGGTCATAAACCCGATGGACCCGGCCGGTCAGGTGACCGAGTTCGGCAAGGGCGAGGAGCTGAGCCTAACGCTCCTGGCCCGGCATGCGGCCATGGCCCTGGAAAAGGCCCTCATGCTCCACGCCTCGGTCCTGAACAGCCTCAGGCTGGTCGAGATCCACGACTACACGGAGACCTCCGCCCATGTCCAGAGGGTGGCCTCGCTGACCACGGCCATCTACAGGAACTGGTCCCAGAGGAACAGGGTGCCGTCCAAGGAGCGCGAGCACGTCCTCAACATCCTCCCGCTGGCGGCCATGCTCCACGACGTGGGCAAGGCCTGGATCCCCAGCCACATCCTCAACAAGCCCGGCCGTCTCGACAGGCTCGAGCGCGAGGTCATGGAGGGGCACGTCCTGGTGGGAGCCAAGCTGTACGCCGCGAACCGCTCCCCTCTCGACCGGCTGGCCCACAGCATCATCATCGACCACCACGAGCGCTGGGACGGCCTGGGCTACCCCGGGCCCAAGACCGACGGCGGGCCGGCCGGCCATGGCCGGCCGGCCCAGGGCAAGAAGGGGGAGGATATATCCATCTACGGCAGGATTCTGGCGGTGGCCGATGTCTTTGACGCCCTGAGCAGCCGCAAGACGTACAAGGAACCATTCGACGAGTCCCTGGCCGTCCAGATCATGGAGCAGGAAAGCGGCCACCATTTCGACCCAGCGGTCATCGAGTCCTTCCTGGCCATCCGGCCGATACTCCGGAAGATCAGGGAGCGCTTCCCCGAGGATGACTAGGACCAGGCGCCAGGTCCCTCCACCCTGTGGGGAAAAACACGTCGCCTTCCCCGTGCGCGGCGTCAATACCGTGCGCCATCGCCGTGATTTCCCAGATTGTCCCTGGATGCCAGGGAAGAGATGGCGCGGCATTGGTGAACGGGAGGCCGTCAGGCCATGGTGCCGCCCTTGGCTGGGCCAGGTAAGATTGGCCAGGGGAACTGGGCTGAGGGTGGAAAGGGCTCCGTGGAGTCGTTGATGGCCGGGGGCGTAGTGTTGTATTATTCTTGCGTAAAGATGATGGCTTAGCGTATACTACAACTCCTGTAATAGCATCTGCCGCTGCTTACACTATCGCATGGATAATTACCGGTTTGTTCGGAAAGTAGCTTTTTAGGTATGGTGATCGATGACAGTGGGTGTGACGCTTCTCGTCATAAGCATGATCGCAGCATTTTTCATGCAAGCCAGGCATTCTTTTTTCACCGCCACGTCCTGGATCTTCGCCATATGGATCAGAGATAGGTATGAGAACGACGCCGAATGGCTTGGGTTGCGCTATAGTCCTTGTGTCGGCCTTGCGATTGAGTTCCTGATAACCTGATAGACATCGAAGCCCCCGTGGTGGCTTTTCATTTTTGAGAAACTCAGAAACAATGAAGGACCCCACGGGATCTGTGTTTCCAGTGGGGTCCTTCATTGTTTCTGATGTCTTGCCGCCAAATCAGGCCTCCTAGTCCTTATCCAACAGTGCCCTCAGCTCCTCGTAGGTCTCGCAACGCACGCCGTCCTGGTATATGTGTCTTGACTCCGTATAGTCACCCTCGCCAGGCTCGTAAAGGCGCATGAAGGCCACCATGCCTACAGGGCCAAGCACCTGGGTCAGGGAGTCAATCCCTTTCGCGCGCACGACCTCGGGATCGTGGATGTCATCGCTGGTCAGAAAACCCATTTTTATATACCTCCTCAAACCAGTCAGCGGGGTTTTTGACTGGGATTTTGACTTTCAACGCCGCAGCTTTTCTTATCAACATTATGATTTTAATAAATTTAGTTATCTTTTTATGGCTAGTGTTTTGCTTGTGATAAATTTTCGTTGTAGTACCCTTCTCCGGTCATGTTTCTCCTGACCATACGTTTAGCAATACGGCCTGTTCCCTTTTAAGTATTTATGGCTAAATGGACTCCAGGCTGGACCAGCTGGGTGCCGGCAGCGCCCTGCCCGGCGGCCTGACGATGTTGCCGCAAGGTTACCCGTCCAGTTCAACCAGTCCTGCGTACCCATGGATGGCTACGCCGTCCTCAGCTCGGCGTGGTCGATGAACATGGCCACAAGGCGGTCGAGCCGCATCATTTCCTTTTCGTTCAGATAGTTCTCCGCAATGCCGATGTCTCGTTTGAGTATCTTCCCCAGCGGCGCGTCTATTTCCGGGTGGTCAAGCCCATCGTCGGCTGGCCTATGCTGGCACGCTCGGGGATAAGCTCTGCAGCGGTCTTGCCCGCCACGGCTAAGTGGGGCTTGTTCTGTGCGAATGCGTGGAATGCCCTGGTCGTCTCGCTGTCCTTGTCGTAGCCATAGCCGCACTGCTCGGACACGTCGGCTATTTTCTGGTAGGCGCTGCGTTCGTTTGCCCGGATTTCACGTATCCCTTCGAGCAGCCCGTAGAAGTAGTTGCGTCCGAACCGCCGCCGCGCCTCCTTTCGTGGGCGATATTCATGGCGGCCCCCGTTTGTTGGTATAATTAATCTACCAACAAATACAGAACATTCGGAGGCAAAATGCCAGAGGCTTTTCGAAAAACGACCTATTTCAAGCTCTGGCAAGCATGTTGGGACGCCATGCGGTTGGGCTGGCAGGAAATCTCTCGGGGACTACAGATTATTGCGCCGAGCCTGACTGTCTCTTGGCGACTTGGTTCCATCCTCCCCGGCGGCGTCCGTGCGGCCTGCCAGGTGAGGCTCCCGGGAGAGTTGCCCGAGTCCGTTGGGCCGCGCCCGTCAAGCCTCTTAGCTGGGAGACCGACCGTCCCGCCGGCCCCCGCTGGCCGGGATCTGGCGGGCGACGCCCCTGGGCGCCGGCGCCTTGCCGGGCGACGGGCCGGCCTTCGGGGATGGGGTCCGGCCCTGCCGCCGGCGCCATGGTCAGAGGGACGTCGCCCTTTGGCGTCGGCGGTGGAGGGCGTACCAGGCCGTGAGGGCCAGGAGGGGCCAGAAGACCGTGGGCAGCCAGAAGAGGAGCCTGGCCCGCCGGCCGTCGATGTCCAGGGCCATGCCCCCCCTGGCGGCCGGTCCCAGATCGTCCTCCGCGCCCAGGAGCCAATGGAGGGCGTTGTTCAGGAAGGCCAGGTTGCCGCCATGCGCGATGAAGCCGTTGGCGGCCAGGTCGGCGTCGGCCAGAAGGGCCAGGCGCCCCCCGCCGGCCACCGTCGTGGCCGTGGCCAGGACCAGGGGACCGGCCTGGTCCTGGCCGGACTGGAAGCGGTGGCCGCCCCTGGCGATGGAGGCCGTGTCGGTCTCCAGCCAGGAGGCCTGGGAGGACAGGGCCACGGCCCAGGTGTGGAAGAGGATTTCTGGCCCCAGGCGGGCCGGCTCTGGCGTTTCCGGGCCGGCCTGGGCCGCCGTGTCCCCGGAAAGCCTCAGGACCGGAATGTCCTCCTGTGCCCCGCCCTCCTGGCCCTCCTGGCCCGACAGGGCCAGGGACCCGGCCAGTGGCCAGACCACGGGCTGCTCTAGGCCCAGGGTGATGGGGTGGGCCGGGAAGTCGCGGCAGACTATGAAGCGGTCGTCGGTCCCGGCCCAGGCGGCCTCCGGGTCGACCACCAGGCCCCTGGGCATGTCCAGGCCGAAGCTGGCCAGCGCGCCGGGGTCGAGGCCCGAGACCAGGGGATCCTGGAGGACCAGCAGCCGGCCGCCGGCGGCGACGAAATCGACCAGGGCCGTCTCCCGCTCCCGCCCCAGGGGCATCCGGGGCCCGGCCAGGACCAGGGCGTCCGCCGCCTGGGCCACTGGCGGGAGGCCGGGGCCGGGCCAGGCCAGGTCCTGGACGAAGATCCGGGCCTCCTCCAGGGCCCCGGCCCACAGGCTCAGCCCCTGGAAGCTCTCGTCCAGCACGGACTTCTCGCCGTCACCCATGAGGTTGTAGACCAGGCGGTTGGGGGCCAGCATCCGTCTGAGGCTGGCGTCGATGGCTTCCCGGCTGATTGGGCTCACGGTCTCGGAGAAGCCCTCGGCCCTGATGGAGAGGGTGTCCGGCCTGGCCACCCTCAGACCGCCCTCCATGTCGTCGGCCTGCCCCTCGGCCAGGGAGACGGTGGCCGTCACCAGCCCCGAGGCCCGGGCGTAGAGATCCATTAGGTGGCCGGCCGGCCCGCGGGCCGTCCGGCGGCCCAGGCGGGCCTCGAGCGCGACCGGCACCCTGAGGCGGCCCAGGAGGGCCAGGGTCTCCGGGGGCAGGGTGGCCTCTGGTGGGGCCCCCAGGGGAAGGACAGGCAGGGTCCTCAGGCTCCCGGCCAGGAGGGCCAGGGCCAGGAACAGGGCCAGCCTCGGGACGGCCTTTTTCCGGTGGCCGGCCAGGCTGGCCAGATCCCCCAGGAGGGCCCGGGGGCCACTGGCCAGCCGGACGGCCAGGGCCGCGGCCAGGGGGATGACCCAGAAGCCGGGGTATTCCGGGGCCACGGCCAGGCCCAGGAGGGCCCCGAGGACCAGCAGGAGTGGGACTGGGCCCCAGGGCCCGCCGCCGGATGGGGCGGTCATGGGCGGCTTACCTTCGCGGCCCTGCGGGGGCTCAGGGCTGGCCACGGAGGCTTCGCTCCAGGTCGGCAAGGACCTCGGCCAGGATCGGGGCCAGGGCCTCGGCCAGGCCCCTGGCCTGGTCGGCCGGACGGTCTGGCGGGTCGGCCGGGAGGACCGCCAGGCCCGAATAGGTCTTGGAAAACAGGCCCTTCGATCGGCCGCGCCTCAGATCGGTCAGGGAGATCTTGGCCTCGACCACGGCCAGGGGGGGGCTCTGGGTGTAGTCGCCGTGGAAGGCCAGGAGGTACACGTCCAGGGAAAGGTCGGGGGCGCGGGCGCCAATCCCCTGGCTGGCCTGGACCAGGGGGCTCCGCCGGTCCAGGAAGGCGGCCAGCCGATCCGCCACCAGGCGGGCGGGCAGGCCCACCAGCTCGTTGTAGAAGTCCCCCCGGAACTCGTTGGGGCCTATCCGGTAGATCAGCTTGGCCGTCTCGTACTGGGGGGCAGCCCCGCCAGGGGAGACCTGGACGAGGAGGGGCCGGCGGTTCTTGGCCGCGGCCGGGGCGGGGTCTGGGGCCGGCGGCTCAAGGGTGAAGGAGCGGATGGCCGGGTAGGGCCTGGAGAGGCCGCAGGCCGAGAGGAGAAGGAGCCCCAGGACGGCGGCCACCCCAAGAGGCCTGGCCAGGATCCTGGCCCGCTGCGGAGGAAGGCTCATTTGTTCATCTCCAGCGGAGGTTGCCCGAAGAGTATCTGGCTTGGGTAGCGCCTGGCCATCTCGGATACCTCCCGGAGGTTTTCGGACATGACCCGCATGTTTTCCAGCGTCGCCGGGAGGCTGGCCCTGGTGGACCTGGTCAGGGACTCGGCCTCCTTGAGGACGCCGGCCAGGCGCCTGAGCGAGGAGGCCAGCTCGGACGACTTGGTGGCCAGATCCAGGGCCTCCAGGTCGCGGGAAAGCCTGTTGGCCAGCCTGGAGAAATCGCCCGAGGCCTCCTCCAGGCTGGCGAGGGCCTGGCCCATGGTCAGGGAGAGGACGTGGAGATCGGAGTTGACGGTCTCCGAGAGGTCCTTGACCGAACCGAGGGTCGCGGCCAGGGAATCGTTCAATTTCTCGAAGTCCACCCCCGAGAGTGACCGGAGGACCTTGGAGAGCGAGTCGCCGATGGCCAGGACGGCCCCCCTGGCGCTGGGGATGACCAGCTTGTCCGTGTCCTCCCTGGGGACGGGCTCGTCGGCGCTGTCGCCGTCGAGGTAGTCCAGGTTCAGGTAGCTCAGTCCGGAAACGCCCTGGTAGGAGAGGAAGCACCTGAGCTTGTTGGCGATCTCCCGCTCCAGGAGGCCCCTGGCGTCGCCCACGCTGACTCCCTCCCGGCCGATCAGGAGGGACGGCTCCACCGTGAACTCGACCCTGACCATGAGCTGGCCCGAGGACCCAGGAAGGATCGGCAGGGCGATGTTGGACACCTGGCCGACCTTGAAGCCCCTGAAGTTGACCGACGACCCCGGGGCCAGGCCCTGGACCGTGTGGTTGAAGTAGGTCTGGCAGTCCAGGGAGGGCTTGAAGGCGCTGCTGAGACCGAAGTATAGCACGGCGGCGGTCAGAATGGCCAGGGCCGATATGGTAAAAATACCTATTTTTACATAATTTGCTTTGACTGCCATTATTGTTTTCTCTTAATTTAAGATAAAAACTTATATTATATGTAATAAATCATAAGAACAATATTGATCTGGCCCCTGGCAATCCAAGGCCGCCGGTTTCTGGCCCACCGGAAAGGCCAGCGGGGCCGGTCCCCCGGCCCCCGTCTTTCTAGAAATGATCTGAATGGCGATGACATCCCGGACGAATCTTGGTGGGCCGCCGCTCGCCGGCGAAATGCGGCCGCGCCTGGCCGTAGCCCCAGGGGAAACAAGGCACTAGGCCCCCGGCCCGCCCCTCTGGCCGCGCCGGAAGAAGGCGGCCGCCTCCGCGCTCGGCGACTCCAGGGCCAGGAACATGGGTGAGCCGCTGGCCACTATGCCCCCCCTGCGCTTGTCCAGGAGGATGGCCCGGTCCATGATGGCCATGACGCTGTCCAGCTCGTGGGTGACGATGACGAAAGAGAGAGACAGGTTGCGGGCCAGGGTGACGATGAGCCCGTCGAGCCCGGCCGAGGTGACCGGATCGAGGCCGGCCGAGGGCTCGTCCAGGAACAGGAGCCCCGGTTCCAGGGCCAGGGCCCTGGCGATGGCCGCCCGCTTCCGCATGCCCCCCGAAAGGCTGGCCGGGAGGTAGTGCTCGTAGCCCGAGAGGCCCACCAGGCCCAGCTTCAGCTGGGCGGCGGCCATGATGGCCCCGGGCCTCAGGTCGGTGAACTCGGTGAGGGGCAGGGCCACGTTCTCCAGGAGGCTCAGGTCGCCGAAAAGGGCCCCGCCCTGGAACATGACGCCGAACCTTCGCCGGTGCCCGTCCAGAAGGGCCCCGTCGGCGGCCCACAGATCCTGGCCAAAGAACTCTATCCTGCCCGTCCTGGGCCGCTCCAGGCCCACCAGGTGCCTCAGGAGGGTCGTCTTGCCGCAGCCGCTGGGACCCAGGAGGCCAAAGATCTCCCCCTTGGACAGCCTGAAGCCGACGTCGGACAGGAGGGGCGGGCAGCCGGGGTAGGCCACCTCAAGGCCGGAAACCGCCAGGGGGCAGGCCCCCAACCCTACCATTTTAGCACGTAGAACAGCACGGCGAAGAGGCTGTCGAGGATGGCCAGGACGATGATGTTGGTGACCACGCCCCTGGTTGTGGCCTGGCCCACGGCCGCGGGGCCGGAGCCGGCGGAGAGGCCCCGCTGGCAGCCGATGGCGGCCACGGTGAAGCCGAAGACGAATGACTTGAAGAGCCCGGTGGCGACGTCCGAGGCGTCGATGTGGCTGGAAAGCTCGTGCCAGAATACGGCCACCGGGTGGCCCAGGGTGACCATGACCAGGTTGCCGCCCAAAAGGCCGGCCAGGTCGGCCAGGACCGTCAGAAGGGGCGTGGCGATGGTCAGGGCCAGGACCCTGGGGAGGACCAGGTCCCTGGAGGGTGACAGGCCCATGGTCACGAAGGCGTCGATCTCCTGGTTGGCCTTCATGGCCCCCAGCTCTGCCGAGAAGGCCGAGCCGCTGCGGCCGGTAAGGACGATGGCCGTCAGGAGCGTCCCCAGTTCCCGCACGATGGAAAGGCCCACCAGGTCGGCCACGAAGATGTCGACCCCGAACAGGCGCATGAACATGGCCGACTGGAAGGCCAGGATGAGGCCCACCAGGAAGGCCACCAGGGCCGTCACCGGCAGGGCGTCGATGGCGGCGGTCTCGGCGACCCGCATGGTGGCCGACCATCTCAGGCGCCAGGGCCTGGGCGCCAGGCCTGCGAGGTGCGAGAGGAGCTCGCCAAGAAAGCCCACCAGGTCCAGCAAATCGGCCCAGGCCCTGGAGAGGTTCCGGCCGGTGAGCTCGAGGAAGGTCGGCCTGGGCGGCTTGGGCGGCGGCGGGCCCAGGGTCCTGGAGGCCAGGTCCCAGATGGGCTGGAGGGCGGGGGGCGGCTGAGTGAAGTCCAGGGCCACCCCCCTGCCGCCAAGGCTCCGCCGGAGCCACAGCAGCTGGGCCGCCCCGTTGAGATCCAGGGCCTCCAGGGAGCCCAGGTCAAGGGTCAGCCTGTCCCTGGGCCACCTGAGCAGGGGATCCCAGACCGGGCCCGGTACCTGGGCGGTCAGGGCCCCCCTGAGGACGATGGGGCCCTCCTGGGCCCCATCCAGGGACAGGGGGCTATGCCGGGGGCCTTTCTTCAATGGCGGCTCCGGGGGTCTTGGCCCGCCCGCTGGCGGCGGGGAGGGCTGGTTACTGGCGAGAATGGAAAGCTGGCCGGGCTTATGTGGGACAAGGGAATGAGGGAGGCCGAAAAGGCGTTTTTGGGCAGCCCGGCGGGCTAGCCGCCCAGGTAGGCCTTGCGGACGCTCTCGTCGTTCAGGAACTCGGAGGCAGTGCCCGAAAGGGTGATGAGGCCGGTGGTCATTATGTAGGCCCGGTGGGCCAGCATCAGGGCCAGGTTGGCGTTCTGCTCGACCAATAGAATCGTTGTGCCGTTCTCCCTGTTAATCTTCCGTATGATGTCGAATATGTTGCGGATGACGATGGGCGCCAGGCCCAGGCTGGGCTCGTCCAGTAGCAGCATGCGGGGGTGCCCCATCAGGCTCCTGGAGATGGCCAGCATCTGCTGCTCGCCGCCGGAGAGGGTTCCGCCGCTCTGCCTGGAGCGGGTGGCCAGGATGGGGAAGAGGTTGAATATGTACTCCAGGTCCTGGCTGATGGCCCGCTTGTCGGAGATCAGGTAGGCACCCATCTTGAGGTTCTCCAGGACCGTGAGGCCAGGGAAGATGCGCCGGCCCTCAGGGACCATGATGAGGCCCTTCCTTACCAGCGATTCAGTCCTGGCCCCCCTTATGTCCTGGCCGTCAAAGACGATGCTCCCGGACTTGGGCGGGACCAGGCCGGTGATGGAGCAGAGGGTGGTGGTCTTGCCGGCACCGTTGGCCCCCAGAAGGGCGATGATCTCGCCTTCCCGGATGTCCAGGTCCACCCCCTTCAGGGCCTCGATGTTGCCGTAGGCGGTCCGGACGCCCTTGAGTTCCAGCATGGGGGCGGCCATCATTCCTCCCCCAGGTAGGCCTTGATGACCTTGGGGTCGCGGCGGATCTCGTCCGGCGGTCCCTGGGCGATCAGGCGGCCGTAGTCGATGACGTAAATCTTCCTCGAAACGCTCATGACCAGACTCATGTCGTGCTCTATAAGCAAAATTGAAACCCTCTCGCGCTCCCTGATGGAGGTGATCAGATCCCTCAGGGAGGACGTCTCGCCGATGTTCAGGCCGGCCGCCGGCTCGTCCAGGAGGAGGACCCTTGGCTCGGTGGCCAGGGCCCGGACTATCTCCAGCCGCCTCTGGTCGCCGTAGGGCAGGTTCTTGGCCAGCTCGTTGGCCATGTGGTCAAGGCCGTAGGAGACCAGGAGCTCGAAGCTGTGCCCGATGGCCTCCCTTTCCTCGCGCCTGGTGGCCCGGTCCCTGAAGAGGGCGCCCCACAGGCCCGCCTTCATGCGGGTGTGGCGGCCTATGAGGACGTTCTCCAGGACCGTCAGGTTGTTGAAGAGCCTGATGTTCTGGAAGGTCCGGGCCAGCCCGTGGTGGGTGATGACGTCCGGGGCCAGGCCCTTGAGGCCGATGGCCGGAAGTCCCGCCGGGAAAAGGGTCACTTGGCCCCTGGTTGGACGGTAGATGCCGGTTATGCAATTGAAGAACGTGGTCTTGCCCGAGCCGTTTGGGCCTATGAGGGCGGTAATGGTATCGCGGCCGACCTCAAGGTCCACGTTGTTCAGGGCCTCCAGGCCCCCGAAGACCATGGAGAGGCCCCTGGTCTGGAGGACCGGGTCCCCAGCGTGGCCCGCCTGGCCGGCGGCCGGCCGCAGGTCAGCCACGGCCATCCCCCTCGACCGGGCGGCCGGCGCCGTTCAGGGCCTCGATCCTGGCGGCACCGCCCGCCGGGCCACCCTGGGGCCCGTCCTGCCCGCCCAGCTTGTGCAGGTACACCTCCCTGGCGCTCTGGATGAGGCCCCCCGGCCTGAAGACCATCATCAGGACCATCAGGGCCCCGAAGATGAGCATGCGGTACTGGGAGAAGGCCCGCAGCTGCTCGGGGAGGACGATGAGGACCAGGGCCCCCAGGATGACCCCTGGGATGCTGCCCATGCCGCCCAGGACGACGATGGAGAGGATCATGATCGATTCCATGAACGAGAAGATGGTGGGGTTTATGAAGGAGAGATGGGAGGCGAAGACGACCCCGGCCAGGCCGGCCCAGGTGGAGCCCAGGGCGAAGGCGGTCAGCTTGGCCCTGGTCTTGTTGATGCCCATGGCCTGGCAGGCCACCTCGTCCTCGCGCATGGCCAGCCAGGCCCGGCCCAGGCGGGAGTTCTCGAGCCTGAAGACGCAGATGATCGTCAGGATGACCAGGCCCAGGATGATGAAGTAGGTCAGGATCTTGTTGATGTCCATGTCCTTGTCGACGCCAAGGTTGGCGACGAGGAAATCCTTGATCGGGCCGTTGAGGTCGAGGCCAAAAAAACCGGCCGGCCTGATGTTGCTGATGCCCCTCGGCCCCCTGGTGATGTCGAGGTTCGTCAAGACCAGCCGGGTTATCTCGCCGAAGGAAAGGGTCACGATGGCCAGGTAGTCGCCGCTCAGGCGGATGACCGGAAAGCCCAGCAAGAGGCCCATCAGCGTGGCCACCAGGGCCCCCAGGGGCAGGCAGACCCAGAAGCCCAGCCCCAGGTACTGGCCCAGGAGGGCGTAGGTGTAGGCCCCCATGGCGTAGAAGGCCACGTAGCCCAGGTTCAGGAGGCCCGAGACCCCGACCACGACGTTGAGGCCCAGGCCCAGGGACACGTAGATGAGGGCCTTGACCATGACGTTGACCAGGTAGGGCGGGCTGACGAAGGGCAGCAGGGCCATGAAGCCCAGTAGGATGGCCAGCACAGGGTAGCGAAAGCGGGAGCCCATGACCACGGTCAGCCAGGTCGGCTTGGGCCCCTTGATCAGGCCCTCCGGGAGACCCTCCGACTTGAGGACGGCCTTGGAGACGCCCTGGAAGGCTCGGCGGCGCAGAAAGAAGCGCCACAGGATGGCCAGGACGAAGGTGGCCCCCGCCAGGAAGGGCAGCCGCGAGGCCGAGAAGGAGATGGTGTGGCTGGAGGGGTTGATTTCCAGCGTCATCAATGGGAAGGCCAGAAGGCAGATCCACAGCGAGGCCAGCAGGCCGGCCTTAATCTCGGCCAGGATGGCCCGGCCTGGTTTTTGGGAACTTGAGGGGTTGGTCATAGTATCGCAGCCAAGAAACCTATTGCGGGGGATAAGGATATGGGCCAGGGGCCATCCTGGGCCCCTTCCGCCCTTGTGGTCAGACCTTCTGGGTCTGGGCCTGCCCCATGATCCCCTCGGGCCGGAAGATCAGGATTATTATGAGGATTATGAAGGCCACCACGTCCTTGTAGGAGCTGGAGACGTAGCCGGCGGCGAAGCTCTC
The DNA here is from genome assembly GCA_031264145.1 of Deltaproteobacteria bacterium. GTDB lineage: Bacteria > Desulfobacterota > Desulfarculia > Adiutricales > Adiutricaceae > JAIRNQ01. The sequence continues at coordinate 12,753 of JAISEK010000148.1, read as the reverse complement.
GGCGAAGCCGAGGATGAGGGCCCCGACGACGGCCCCCGGGATGCTGCCTATGCCGCCCAGGACGGCGGCCGTGAATGCCTTCATGCCGGCGATGAAGCCGATATAGAAGCTTATCTGGCGCATGCTGCAGCCTATGAGGACCCCGCCCAGGGCGGCCAGGATCGAGCCAATGACGAAGGTGGCCGAGATGACCTTGTCGATGTTGACCCCGGCCAGCCTGGCCATGGTCTGGTCCTGGGCCACGGCCCGCATGGCCATGCCCATCTTGGTGAATTTGATGAAGACAGTCAGGCCCACCATGGAGAAGACCGTGAACAGGAGGATGACCAGCTGGGTGCGGCTTATGTACCTGGCTACGGGCGCGAGGAAGTCTATCTGGGGGACAAGGTCGGGGAAGACCAGAAAGTTGGGGCTCTGGGCCAGCTGGACGTAGTTCTGGAGGAAAATCGACATGCCTATGGCGCTGATCAGCGGGGCCAGCCTGGAGGAGCCCCTAAGAGGCTTGTAGGCCACCCGCTCAACGGTCCAGCCGTACATGGCCGAGTAGACGGCAGCGATGGCCGCCACCGACAGGAGTAGGCCCCAGCCGGAGAGGCCCAGGCTCCCCAGGACCATGGAAGCCAGAAGGGCCGTGAAGGCCCCGATCATGTATATCTCGCCGTGCGCGAAGTTGATCAGGGCTATGATCCCATAGACCATGGTGTAGCCAAGGGCAATCAGGGCGTAGATGCTGCCCTTGGTCAGGCCGCTCATGAAAAGATCCAAAAAAAAGTTCATTTTCCCAAAAATCCGTCCTGTCCGTGGAAAAATTCTCTGGCCCGGCCCTCCCCCAAGGCCAGGGGGCCTCAGGGGAAGGGAATAGGTGGGTGGCGTCAATCCATCTTGATCTCGGAGAAATTGCCGTCCTTGATCTCGTAAAGGGCGAACGCGGCGCCGATTACGTCGCCCTTGGCGTCAAAGCGAACCGGGCCCATGACCGTCTCGACGGTGTCCTCGGTCAGGTGCTTCTTGATGGCGTCCAGATCGTCCGCCGTGCCGGCCTTCTCGACGGCCGCGAACAGGGCCTGGGCCGCCCCGGCCGCATAGAAGAAGTAGGGCCCTATTTCCTCGGTGTGGCGGGTATTGTGGTCGGCGATGGCCGCCTTGGCCGCCTCGGAGTTGCTAAGGTCGGCCTGGCCGGTGGCCACGGAGCCCTCCACGGCCGTCCCGCCCAGCGTGATGAAGCTGGGGTTGTAGAGGCCGTCAGGGCCGATGACGACCGTGGTCAGGCCCTTGTCGCGCATCTGCATGATCAGCTTGGAGGCGTCGCTGTAGTAGCCGCCCCAGATCAGGACCTCGGCCTCGTTCTGCCTTAGCAGGGAGACCACGTCGTCATAGGAGACCTCGCCGGAGGTGATGCCCTGGAAGAGGACGATCTGGATGTCCCCGGGATCGGCCTTGATGTCGTTCTGCATCTTCTCGGCCAGGGCAATGCCGTAGTCGCCCTTGTCGTGGAGGATGGCCACCTTCTTGTAGCCCTTCTGCTTCATGTACTTCAGCTGGATAGTGGCCTGGGCGTCGTCGCGGGGCGTGGTCCTGAAGAAGTAGGGGCTGGCCCCGTCCTCGGTGAGGGCGACCTCGGTGGCCGAGGAGGAGATCAGGATGACCCTGTTGTTGTAGGAGGAAAGCGCGCTACGGGTGGCCCCTGAGCAGGTGTGCCCCATAATAAGCTTCAGGCCCTGGTTGGCCAGCTTGAGGGCTGCTTCGGGCGCCAGGTCAGGACGGCAGCTGTCGTCCTCGGTGACAATCTCTATCTGCCGGCCGAGGAGGCCGCCCTTGGCGTTGACCTGGGCCGCGGCGTACTCGATGCCGTAGAGGTTTGAAAGGCCGTAGCTGGCGGTGTCTCCCAAAAGAGCCCCGCCAAAGCCGATCTTCAGCGTCCCGCCATCCTGGGCCTGGGCCGTCGGGGCCAGGGGCAGGAAGGCGGCCAGGGCCAGCGTGGCCAGAAACTTGACTAGCGATTTCATGTAAAGGTGCCTCCGGTGTTTTTTGCGAGACGTCCCTGGCCTCTTCCGGCAAGGGACGTCTTCAAGGCCAAAAAGCCTGGTCCGGCCAAAACGGGCCCCTCCGGCCAGCCTTCCAGGAGCGGGCCCGCCAAGTCCGAGGGGTGGCCTGACCTGACTTGAGATACTTTGGAAAGATAGCCTAAAAGCCGCTTTGGGGTCAAGAGCAAAGATAGGGCGTCGGCCATTTTCCGTCCCGGCCCCGGTGCCCATAACCTGGGCGCGGGGCGGTCCCCATGGCCAGTCCAGGCCCGGGCGCTGGCCCGGAAGGAGCCCAGGCGGCTTGTTATTGCAATTTTTCGGGAGGCTTTCGCGGGCAAGGGCAAGTTTGGGGCAAAAAAGACCAGGAATGTGTATATATTATAAACATATATGAATCAAATATGTTTGCAATATTATTAATTAGACATTATTGCAAATATTTTAATCAATAAAAATTTAAAAATAAGTCTTCATATATCTATAAATATAAAATATGTGCATAATAAATATTTTTTTGATTTATATTAAGTTAAAAACTAGTTAATATGTAGCAAGACTGATCATTTTTAGGACTCACTCGGTGAGAAGCCATGCCGGCCGCCCCGCCAGGGGCGGCCACTTTAGGGGGTGGCTCATTTTTGGGCCCGTCCGGGCCCCAAATATGGTATAAGGTTATTCCTAATGGCCGGGCGCCCTTCCGCCCTGGCCCTGACAGACGCTTGGGGAAGGCCCCGGCCGGAATGGCCGGGGTGGTCAAGGTAATCAGGTATGCTCCTTACGCTAGCCGCCTTCGTCGTTCTGCTCCTCATTCTCATCTTCGTCCACGAGCTTGGCCACTTTCTGGCCGCCAAGCTGCTTGGCGTCCGGGTGGAGCGCTTTTCCCTGGGGTTCCCGCCCCGGATCCTCTCCCGCAGGATAGGCGAGACCGAGTACCAGATCTGCTGGCTGCCCCTTGGGGGCTACGTCAAGCTTTTCGGGGAGGAGCCGGGCTCGACGATCCCCCCTGGCGAGGAAAGGTTCTCCTTCACCCACAAGCCCCTGTGGGTACGGGCCCTGGTCGTCTTCGCCGGCCCGCTCTTCAACCTGGCCTTCGCCTTCCTGGCCCTGTGGGTCCTCATAATGGCCATCGGCTTCCAGCACCTGCCGCCCGTCCTGGGCCAGCTTCCCCAGGACGGCCCGGCCTACGCAGCCGGCCTGCGCCCCGGGGACCTGGTAGTGAGCCTCGATGGCCAGGAGGTGAGGTATTTCGACCAGCTGGAGGACCTCGTGGACCAGGGCGGCGACAGGGTCGCTGTGGTGGGGGCAATCCGCTCCGGCCAGAGCCTGTCCTTCGAGGTCGCAACGACGCTGAGGGCTGGCCGGGACATACTGGGCGACAGCTCGCCTTACTGGTCCCTGGGCCTCAGGCCCCGCGCCAGGCCGATAATCGGCCAGGCCCTGCCCGGCAAGCCGGCCAGCGAGGCGGGCATCAAGCCGGGCGATCTGGTGACGGCCATCGATGGCCGGGCCATCGAGGACTGGTCGGAGCTGGTCGAGGCCGTCCAGGGCCCGGAGGGCGCCAGGGCCACGGAGACGGGGACCCCGGTAAGGCCCATGGAGTTTGAGGTGCTGAGGGACGGGGCCAGGCTGAGCTTCACCATCACCCCTAGGCTCGAGGCCAGCCAGAACCTGGAGGGGAAGACCCTGTTCACCCCCATGGTCGGCCTGGCCCACAGGCCCGAGCTCGTCATCGAGCGGGTGGGCCCGATAAGGGCCATAGGCTATAGCCTCTCGGAGAGCTGGAATGCCGTGAGGCTCACCTATCTGACCATATACAAGCTGATCAGGGCCAAGATATCGCCCAAGGTCATGGGCGGGCCGATTCTCATCGCCGAGGCGGCCGGCAGCAAGATCCGGGACGGCCTGGGGGACTTCGTCGCCCTGATGGCCCTAATCAGCGTAAACCTGGCCATCCTCAACCTGGTGCCCCTGCCGGTCCTGGACGGCGGGCAGCTGCTGATATTCCTCATCGAGGCCCTCAGGCGCAGGCCCCTGAGCCTCAGGTTCAAGGAGGTCAGCCAGATTGTGGGCGTCTGCGCCCTCCTGGCCCTGATGGTCATGGTCTTCTACAACGACATCTCCAGGATCGTCACCCGCCGGGGCGGCGCCCCGTCGGAGCAGGTCCAGACCTCGGAGTAGGCCATGCTGGTCCTGGCCTGGGACACCTCATCCGGCGTGGCCTCCCTGGGCCTGTGCCGGGCCGACGGTCTGGGCCGGGCCCAGGCGCTGGAGATAGTCCATGGCGACGGCCTGGGCAGCCACTCCTCCTTCCTGCCGCCGGCGGTAAAGGCGCTGCTGGGCCGCCACGGCCTCACGCCGTCTGGCCTTGACCTGGTGGCCGCCGGCCGCGGACCGGGCAGCTTCACTGGCCTCAGGACCGGCCTGGCCCTGGCCAAGGGCCTGGCCATGGGGGCCGGCAAGCCCGTCCTGGGCGTCCCGTCGCTGGCCGTGCTGGCCGGGGCCTTCCCGGGCCCAGGGCTGGTAGCCCCGCTGGTCGACGCCAGGCACGGGGAGCTGTTCGCCGCCCTTTTCCGCCAGGGCCAGGGGGGGGGCTGCCCTGAGCAGGTCTCCGACATCCTGGTCCTGAGGCCAGACCTGGCCATGCCGGCCCTGCGCGAGCTGGCCGGACCAGCGGAGGAGGTCGCCATCGGCGGCCCCGCCCTTGGTCTGCTGCCGCCTCTGGCCCAGGGCTTCGCCCTGGGCCCGGCGGCCCCCCCGGATCCGGCCATCCTGGCCGCCCAGGCGGCCTTTTTCCTGGCCAGGGGCCTGGAGGCCGAATGTCCCGCCGTCCCCCTTTACGGCCGTTCCCCGGACATCTTCAAGAAATGGGTCCCCCCGGCCAGGCTGTCCCCGCCGGCCGTCTGAGGGGCCACGGCTTTCTCAGTGGAGGGTCGGGGCATGGACGATCGGGCCCTCGATGGTCTGGGGAAGCTTGACCCTGCTGAGGGTCTCGCGGATCCCGGCCACGCCGTCGGCCTCGGGGTAGCTCATGGCCACGATGCCCAGAAAGTTCATCGTCTCGGCGATGGCCTCCATGATGAGTTCCTTCTGGCCCCTGAGCTCGTGGTCCAGCTTCTCCATGACCGGCTTGAGGCAGGACAGGATTGAGGCCGCCGTCAGGGCCGAGCCGGCGTCCATGATCGTGAGGCTAGAGCCCTGGAAGCGCTTGTGGCCGGCCTCCGCGGCCACCACCCTGGCCAGGGCCTGGAACTCCTCCTCCATATCCTGGCGGACGGCCAGGACCTGCGGCCCGTCGACCATGTGGGAGGACTCGCTGGCCAGTACCCACATCCGGCCCAGGGACTCGTTCAGGGTCAGGTAGCGGCTGAAGGCCAGGTTCAGATCCTCGATGACCTCCGGCAGGCCCTCCATCTGCTTCTTGGCCGCCCTGATGGTCACGGCCACGTCCTGGGGGATGTCCCCGCCCACAGGACCGGCGAGGCTTTGGGCCAAAAGTCCGGTTATTTCGCTCATCTCGTCAAACTCTCTTATCTTTAGCATGGCTGTTCTCCTTGGGGCGGTTTTTGGCTGAGGCCGCGGCCTTTAGCCGTTCAAGAGGGATAGGGCCATCTCGGGCAGGGCGTTGGCCTGGCTGAGGATGGAGACGGCCGCCTGGCTGAGGACCTGGTTGCGCACGAAGTCGGTCATCTCGGTGGCGACGTCAACGTCGGAGATGCGGCTCTCGGCCCCCTGCAGGGTGTCGTGCATGGTCTCCAGGTTGGTCAAGGTGTTCTCGAGCCTGTTCACCAGCGCCCCCAGCTTGGCCCGAATGGTGTCCTTCCGGGCGATGGCCTCGGCTAAGGCCTCGAGGGCTAACTGCGCTGTGGACTGGCTGCGGAGGCTGGCCCCGTTCCAGTCGCCGTCCGAGGCGTTCTGGACCTCGAAGAAGGACTCCCTGTTCAGGCCGCCGGCTGTGCCGACCAGGCCGAACCCGGCCAGGCCCAGGTCAGCGGAACTGACCGAGTAGCCATAGAAGTTGATGTCGAGGCCGTTCTCGGCGGCGGAGCTGGCCCCGGTGTTCAGGATCCACAGATCCCGCTCCAGGCCCACGTCGCGCCCGTGGAGGCTCAAGCCCCAGGTGCCGTAGCCGGTTGGCTGGGCCCGCAAGACCCCCCAGCGCTCGCCGCCGTTGCCGAAGAACGCGCCGTTGTAGCCCTCGGCGCCGGTCTCGTCGTTGTACCAGGTGATGGCCCTGTCCAGGCCGGCGCTGCCGGCCACCCCGGGGCCCAGGAGCTGGTCGCTGGCCGCGAGGTCGTCGTGGTCGCCACCCTCCCGGTTGAAGACGTAGACCGAGACGTAGCCCGAGCGATAGGACCAGGTCTCGGCCTTGGCCCAGAACTGGCGGCTTTGGGTATTGACGGCGGCCACGAAGGCCGAGGCCACGCTGGCGTTCACGGCCACGTTGGAGGACGTCCCGGAAAACTCTCCCGCGTCGACGTAATAGTCGGCCAGGTTCACGAAAAGGCTGGCCGAGCCGCAGGCGCTGGCGGCCAGCTCGGAGCTGCCCAGGTAGTATATTTCGTCGGCCAGGCAGATGCGGGCCACGTTTTCGGCGGAGTCGCCGCCGACCAGCTCGGTCCCGGAAAGCCCTACCCGGAAGTCGGCCCTTACCCTGGACTGGCTGCCCCGGTTCACTGAGTCGATGAGCCTTTCCAGGGAGGTGCCAGGGGCCAGCTCGTAGGCCCCGGCCACGTAGCGGCCGCGGCCGAGGTTGGAGTCGACGCTCTCCTGCTGGTCCCAGTTGTAGCCGAAGGAGAAGATGCTGCCCCCGGCCCAGGCGGAGACCGGCTGGTTGAGGCTGGGGATGCCGCCGCCGCAGCAGCCCTCGGCGGCGTCGGTCCCGGACAGGCTGGAGGTGCTCCAGATGTCGTTCTTGGCGTCGCCGCCGACCCTGAGGCCGGTGGAGGTGGTGGCCCTGACGTCGTCAATCCGCACGAAGTAGTAGTCTTCGGCCTTGCTGTCGCCGGCCCCGAAGTGGATCTTCAGGCCCTGGCCGTGGTGCATGGAGCTCAGGCTGCCGTCGAGCAGTTTGACCCCGTTGAAGTTGGTGGCCGTGGCTATCCGGTCAATCTCGGCGGCCATGGCCTGGTACTCCGAGTTTATTATCTCCCTCTGGAGGGTGGTGTAGGTGCCTGTGGCCGCCTGCTCGGCCAGCTCCCGCATCCTTATGAGCTTCTCGTCGATGACGGCCAGGGCCCCCTCGGCGGTCTGCAAGAGGCTGATGCCGTCGGCGGTGTTCCTGATGCCTTGCCCCATGTTCTGTATCTCCGAGCGCATCAACTCCCTGATGCCGAAGCCTGCCGGGTCGTCCTCGGCCGAGTTGATCCGCAGCCCGGAGGACAGCCGCTCGGTGTTGGTGGCCAGGCGGCCATAGTGGTTGTCCAGCATGTAGCTGGAGAATATCGCCGGCATGTTGTGGTTGATGACGAGACCCATGGGACACCTTCTCTTTTTTCGGTTCGGAAACCCAGTCTTGAGGGAAGCTCGATAGCCGTCAAGCTTTCTTCAAGACTCTTATCGGCAACCGATCGGAAAGACTTAAGCATTTTTGAAAAAAATTTAGCTCCCCTCCAGCTTGGCCTGAGGTTTGACTGAAAGATCATTGTTTTCAGCACGTTAGTGGGCCGTCGCCAGGGATGCCAGCCAGGGGAGGGCAATTTGGCCAAATGCATAGAAAATGACAAAGCAAAAAAAACTATATGATGCGTATTATTTTAAATATATGGAATATTTATAGTATATAAATAATTTTTAAGTAAAATATTATAATAAATTATTAATATAATTAATACTTATTATAATATTTATCACGAAAAAATACAAAATTATGATGATATTCAGGCCAGGAAAGGGCCAAGCATTGATGTCTGCGGGCGTTGTTGGTAAAATCGATCCCGTCAAGACGCCACCCCAATTGTCCGCCCTGGCCACTTTCGGAAGGCCCTGCCTTCCCCCCGTAGCGTCACGAAGGAGAATAAATGAGAAAGGCATCCCTGTCGCTTCTGGTCCCCGCGGCCCTGCTGGCCGTCCTTTTGCTGGCCCAGTCCCTTTCCGCCCAGAACGGCGATGGCCAGGCGGCGACTCGGAAGGTCTTCGACTTCCTGAGGAGCTGCGGCGTCTACTTCCTGGCCACGGACGAGGGCGGCCAGCCCAGGGTCAGGCCCTTTGGGAGCCTGGCCATCTTCGAGGGCAGGATCTACTTCCAGACCGGCAAGGTCAAGGACGTCTCCAGACAGCTTCTGGCCAACCCCAAGATAGAGATCTGCGCCTTCGACGGCAAGGACGCCTGGATCCGAGTCGAGGCCGTGGCCGTGGAGGACGACCGCCTCGAGGCAAAGCAGTTCCTGCTGGACGCCCACCCCGAGCTCAAGGCCATGTACTCGGCCGACGACGGCAACACCCAGGTCTTCTATCTGAGGGACGCCAAGGCCAGGCTGCAGTCATTTTCCAAGGAAGGCTGGACCGAGACCTTTTGACCCCAGGCCCGCCCAGCCAGGCCGGGGCCGGGCGGGACCCAAACGTCTTTCGGCTTCCAGACCCGACAGGACGGTGGCTTGAAGGGATTGCCCGTATCCGACGTGCCATTCGGCGAGATAATCGCCCAGGATCTGCTCCACGCCGGCAAAACGGCCTACATCCGCAAACTGTCTCAGGCCGTAATCGCCCCTGCAGAAAACTCAGGAGGTCGAAAAGTCAGTAAAGCCCAGGCGATGTCGTTGATCAAAATTTACCGCAAAGCAAGGCCGGGCGCATAATGGCCTGGGACAGGCCGCTTTCGGCCAGCTCCGCCTTGCCCCTTGCGTCTGACTTCGGTCTGGTCTTGCGGCCTGAAAGAAAATGTGGGTGTTCCTGGCCGCCTCATCATGGCTGAAGCGGCGGTCATTGAAGCGCGTCCAATTAGGTGTTGCAGAAAACGTCGGCCCCGTCCAGAGCTTTGGCCGACTCGTCCGTTTTGGAAAAATCCATGGAATCGACCTTGACCGTCTCAAGCCCCTCCGGGCAGTCCGGGCTTTGAGGCACCAGGCCGCCCACTTCCCTGCCGGCTTCCTGATGCATGCTGGCCAGATATGAGCCGCTGGGGCTGAAAGGCCAGGAAAGAACGGGCCGGCCGCCGAGACCGGATTGCCGGTTAATTCGTGCGACGCTCATCTGAATGCTCTCCGCCGGCTGTTTGTCGGAAGTTGGGGGAGGGAGAGCCAATGTGAATTTAGGCTGGATATTGAAATTGACGTAGACCGAACTGACGGCGAGACAAGATCTGGAAGCGCATTATATCTTCGACTGAAGTTAGGAGTTTTATGGCATTATTTGATAAGGGGAATTCACTTCTCCAGCCCCTCCAGCTTGCTCAACCATGCGCTGAAATGAGGGCAAGCCTGCCGCACAGATTCCAATTTTCCTCTCTGGAATATTTGCCATGCATGGGCCCCGGATGATTTTCCTTTGCGGTAGGGGGTAAGAGAGGCAAGGCGTCTTGACGGCGCAGTGTCGTAGCTGTCATTGATTTCCTCACACGAGTTGAAATTGGCGACGATATTTTTAAGTTTACCGGCCAAGTCATCCACAGACACATCAGGGTGGCTTGAACTCAAAGCAAATGCAGTCTCGTCAGGGAGTGAGAGCAATAGTGCCTCAAACTCATGCGGTTGTATGTGGGGTATGAAGTGGCCATGCCACAACACGTTGCGGCTGATCCGCTCCTCTACTTCTTTGGCCAGTCTGTCTTCAATGGAAACTAGCCGCTGACGATAGTTGGCATTGCTTGCGGCTTTTGCCTCGCTCACACCAGGCCAGGCAATATTCAATCCGTAATAATCAAAAAAGGTTGAAATATAGCAGGCTCTGTGTTGCAGGGCGGAGAACTTGATGTTGTCGAGCAGGATTTCAAAGTTCTTGGAGCCGCCTTTAGCTGCTCCCGGCCGGCCTATGGTGGGGAAGATTGGCTCCCAGCCGAAACTACGCAGATGTGCCGCCAACAGTTCCGGAAGTGCCCGTGTTTCCGTCTGGCCTTCGGTGATAATGACGAGATTCGGCTTAGGCATCGTCAGGCCCGGCCTGAATGACGTTTTTCAACCATAGCTCTGACAAGGAATATTCTTCCAGCCAGGCAGCCAGGGGAGCACGTTCCAGGCGTTCGAGAATAGTTTCTCCCCTAAAGTTGTGAACAACCATGACATCCTCAGGCTCCATGGAACGTAGCAAGTCGGGGGATTGAGTGGTCACGACCAGTTGGGTTTCCTCAGCCGCCGCATGCATCAGCCCAGCCATAAAATCCAAGGAGTTTGGATGAAGGCCGAGTTCCGGTTCATCTATGATTATGGTCGATGGTGGGTCAGGCTGCATGAGAACGGTCATTAGGGCGAGGGCGCGCAAAGTGCCATCAGACATCTGCCATGGCTGATAAATATACTGTGAGCCTCGTTCACGCCAGCATAGGCGCACCAGACGATCCGGGGTCGCGCCGTTTGGCTCGGGTTCCAACACGAAATCCTCAAAGAGTGGCATTATACGGCGCATGGAGGCGGTTATTTTTTCATAGGCCCGTGAACGTTTGCCTTTCAAGGCCCATAAAAAAGCGGGTAAATTTGATCCATCGTCAAACAGTTCTTTGTGGTTGTAAATCGAAGCCGCTTTACGCAATGTGGAAAATGGCGATGTATCGTGGAAGTGATAGATGCGCCATTTGGCGATAGTGTCATGGATATGTTTCTTTATTGTTTTATCGTCCACAATTTTATTAGAGTGAATGGTAGAACCAAGAATTGATCCTTTGGAATTTTCTTTATCTGACTCGATGAACTCATTTTCAACGTGAAAACTAAGAGATTTTGGCATGGTCAAGGTTTCGTCCTTGACCATCACTGAACCGTCAACTTTTGGAATCAAAGAAAAAGAATACGCCATGCTGGAAATAATAATTTCAATCTTAATTGCGGGAGTCTTTTTAGTGCCTTGAAAAAAGAACGTTTCCGCTTGCCCATATTGAGCAACGTATTCTATGAGACAATTGAGGGCTATACGTTCCATGACACGAAAAAAATCAACAAAATTACTTTTTCCTGCGCCATTGGCACCAATTAATATGTTTAATCCATGATTAAGTGTAAAATTTTTTAAATTACGGAAAGATTTAAATCCTTCTATAGAGATTATCTCTAATGGATTTTTTAATTTATTTTTCATATGCCATTTCGCATTCAAATTTATTGATGATTAATAAGCTATCATCATTTTAGAAGTAATTTTTACTGAAAATCAAAAATAGTAAGATAAATTACATCTTTTAAGTATTGCTATTATGAAATTATAAATTAAAAATATTAGAAATATTTATATTTTTATATATAATATGTATATATTTATTGCATTTATAGATGTCGATTTAATCACTGCTATGTCAATAATTTATAAAAATTAGTTAATTTAAAATGTTATGGTTATTTTATAGATTAATATTTTGTATCTTAAGCTTGGTCAAGGATAATGCTAGCCTCATACCTGGCTCCATTACCCTTTACATTACCTTAAATTCATGAGTTTGTAAACTGTTCCATGATTACCCATAAAACGTGCTGGAGTCGGCAACCAGCCGTTGTCAGAGTGCGTTAACCATGGCGGGACCATTGAGATCACGACCATCCTGCGGTAAGGCGACAGGTTCGAATCTGACCGCGCGGTGTTGTTCCATAAAATCGGCGGGCGGTATTATCCACTGTTGTTCTACTGCGACCACATGCTGTTCATCGAGAGGGATTGTTACGTACGGAATGTGAAGAGACGAAGCGGCGGCACAGCATTCACTGGCCACGTTCTGCGGTTTCTGGCTTGGCACGGCCTTTAGGAACATTGGCCTCGAGGTCAAGGCGAGCAGGGTCGCGGCGAGACATGCCTGGCAATCCACAATGCTTGTGGGTTGCCCCCTTGGTCAACCCCACGTCTTCATGGCAATTGGCAGCCCGGCCCCTGGCATGGGCCAGGCAGCCAAGGCCGAGGCCTGGTCACGGAAAATCCCGTTAATCGTTATTAGGGTTCTGGTATAATTTTAAGGAGAAGCCGCCCTAGCCCAGGGGAAAAGGAGCCCGACATCCCAAAGTGGCCGAATTCAACCACTTTAACCAGACAAACCAAAAGGTCAACACTGCCTAAAAATGATATTAGTATGGTATAATGTTTAACGCTTATTGACCCACATGCCAAAGTAATGTTGTTTTTAGAACAATTGCGTCGTGCTTTTTGAAGAAAATGAAATCCGCCGCATCTATGACAAGGAAACGGAGACTTTGTTCTTTTCAGTCGTAGACATCATCAAGTGGTTAGTGCCCAATTGCCATCTTCAGGCCGACCTCTGGCCAATGCCCAAGCGTTTCCCGTCGATCGATTATATTGGCCTAGTATTTGACTCGCCAGCTCTTGGTCCCTGTCGCCAAGACTTCTAGGTAGAGCCCCGGCGATCCGCCGTCAAATTCCTTGTAATTTTTATCTTTCGGGCTAAGATTCCGTATCTTAAGCTCGGTCAAGGGTAATGATAGCCTCATGACTGCCTCCATTACCCTTCGCATTACCCTAAATGGCCCTAAATTCATGAGCTTGTAAACTGCTCCATGAGTACCCATGACAACATAAAAAACGAAAACCCCATGTAAACCATGGGGTTTAGGAAGAACTGGCAAGACATGAAAACTGGCCAAAA
>JAISEK010000182.1 GCA_031264145.1 Deltaproteobacteria bacterium | reverse complement strand
GGAATTATGTGCCAGAGTCTGGCTGGCATATGGTAAAGTGGAACCAATGGCCTGGCCCGGCTGGACGGCCAGGCGGTCCAAAAAAAGTGGCCCGTTTCTTGCTTCCTGTGGTGGACGGGAACCTCCAAACCCACCAATTGGCCACCAGTGGCCGAGATTCGGGGACAAGACCATGGCCTTCAGTTTTTCGGAACAGTTTTCCAGGGGCCGCGAGCGCATCGCCGCCACCCCGCCCTCCAAGCTCATCTTCGCCGGCCTGGCCCTGTTCCTGGTCGCCGGGGCCCTGGCGTTCTTCCTGTTTTCCGGCAGCGAGACCCCCTACGAGGTCCTCTACTCCGATCTGAGCCCCGAGGACGCCGGGTCCATCACGGCCGAGCTCAAGAAGGAAAACGTCGCCTACCGCCTTTCCGGGGACGGGACGGTCATCGAGATGCCCGCCGGGCGGGCCCAGGAGACCAGGCTGGACCTGGCCATGAAGGGCCTGCCGACCAAGAGCGGGGTGGGCTTCGAGCTTTTCGACGAGCACAAGCTGGGGACCACCGACCTCGAGCAGAAGATAAAGCTCCAGAGGGCTGTCACCGGGGAACTTGAGCGGACCATCATGCGCTTCCCGGAGGTGTCCGACGCCAGGATCCACCTGACCGTCCCCCGGGAGACGCTCTTCATCGAGGACCAGAAGGATCCCACCGCCTCGGTCGTCCTGACGCTGGCCCGCGGCTCCGAGCTGGACAAGCCCAAGCTCTTGGGCATCGTCCACCTGATCACCTCGGCCGTGGACGGGCTCACGCCCGAGAACGTCTCGGTCATCGACACCGACGGCGGGCTCCTGTGGAGCAAGGACAGCCAGAAGCCAGGCCTCCTCAATGACGACCAGCTCAAGCAGAAGAGGGCCTACGAGCGGGATCTGGCCATGCGCGTCAACGCCATGCTGGAGAGGGTCCTGGGCCCCTACAAGGCCACCACCCAGGTCAACGTCGATCTTGACCTGAAGGAGGTCGTGACCAACGAGGACATCTATGACCCCGAGCGCACGGCGGTCAGGAGCGAGCAGAGGATCCAGGAGAGAAGCCAGGGCCCTGGCCGGGCCTACGCCGGTATTCCCAACGCCACCTACGAGCTGGGCACGGCCAACCGCCAGAATTCCGGGCAGGACGGCAACCAGGAGGTCTACTCCAGGACCGAGGAGACCACCAACTACGAGGTGACCAACATAAAGCGCCAGACCCTGGCCTCCAGCGGGGATCTCAAGAAGGTCTCGGTGGCCGTCCTGGTCGACGGCTTCTTTACCGCCGCCGAGGACGGCACCAGGGTCTTCAACCCCCTGCCGGAGGAGCGCCTGGCCCAGCTGCGCGAGGCCATACAGAACACCATAGGCTACAATGAAGCGAGAGGCGACACCGTGTCAGTGACCAGTCTAGAGTTTTACCGGGGAGAGGAGACCGTCTCGGTCTGGGCCATCTTCCTCCTGGACCTCCTGCGTGAGTTCGGGCGTCCTTTCCTGAACCTCCTCCTGATTATCCTGTTCTTCCTCTTCGTGGTCAGGCCCATACTGAACTGGCTCAAGAAGGAGGTCGAGCCGGTCGGTTCCGGGGCCGAGCAGGCCGTCCTGCCAGACTACCCCATGAGCGGCGGGCCCGGCGACAGCCTGCCCCTGCCCCTGCCGCCGAGGGAGGCCCCGCCGGAGCAGATCATGGCCGAGGCCCAGGCCGCCGCCGAGGCCGGTCCCCAGACCCTGCCCGAGGAGGTCGACGAGGTGGAGGGCTACGAGGACGAGGAGCCGGATGAGGTCGATGATACCCCCCAGAAGCTGGTCTACGGCCAGCTCAGCCGGGAAAGGATGATGCCCCTGGCCAGGGAGAACATGGACCGCACGGTGGGCCTGCTCCGCAGCTGGATCGAGCAGAAGCCTGCCCAGGAAAACCCGCAGGAGAGATGAGCCATGGCCCGCGAGGAGACCAACGCCCAGCCCCATGATTTGACCGGGCCCGAGAAGGCGGCCATATTCCTCCTTACCATGGGCGAGGAGTTCACGACCGACGTCTTCAAGGAGCTGGAGGACATCGAGATAAAGAGTCTGGGCAAGGCCATGACCAACATCTCGAACGTCTCCCCGGGCCAGATCCAGGACGTCCTGTGGGAGTTCCTGCAGTCCATGGAGGAGCCGGGCGAGATAAGGGTCAAGGGCGACGACTTCTTCAAGAACACCATCGGCCGGGCCCTGGACGGCTCGCGGGCCGACGGCCTCATCCAGGACGTGAACTCGCCCGTGCCCTTCTCCAACATCAAGAACATCGACGCGAAGGCCCTGGGCAACTTCATCAGAAACGAGCACCCCCAGACCATCGCCCTGGTCCTGGCCCACATCGATCCCGGCAAGAGCGCCCAGATCATAAGCGAGTTTCCCGAGCCCCTGCAGCAGGACGTCATGCTCAGGATCGCCGACCTCGACTCAGTGCCCATCTCCGTCCTCGACGAGGTGGAGCAGGTCCTGAGGGAGGAGATCAAGGCCCAGGGCCCGGTCGGCGGCCGGCCGGCCGGCGGCAGCAGCACGGTGGCCGAGATACTGAACCAGGTCGACCAGAACACGGAGAACGCCATCCTGACCAAGCTGGAGGAGGAGCGCTCGGATCTGGCCAACGAGGTCAGAAAGCTCATGTTCGTCTTTGAGGATCTCATAAACGTCGATGACCGCTCCATCCGCACCATCCTGAAGGAGGTCAACAACGACGAGCTGACCATGGCCATGAAGTCCGCCTCCCCGGCCATGCAGGAGAAGATCTTCTCCAACCTCTCCGAGAGGGCCGCCGACATGATCCGCGAGGATCTGGAGGCCATGGGCCCGACCAGGCTGGCCGACGTGGAGAAGTCCCAGCAGGCCATCCTCCGGGCGGCCAAGAAGCTGGAGGCCGAGGGCAAGATAGTCATCGGCAAGGGCGACGGCGGGGACCAGTTTGTCTGATTGGTCACCCAGGGGGCCTTCCGGTCCCCCACGGGGCCAGGACGCCATCTCGCCCCCGCGCGCCACACATTGGGTGGCTTCCAGGCCATCGGTCTGGCCGCCGTCAGGCGGAACAGGGGCGTTTGTCCGCGCCTTTGCCGGACGCGGCTTCGGGTCATGTTTCCACGAGCGGCTTTCCGCCGTCGCGGGGTCTCGCATGTTGACCAGGCAGGGGACAGAGGACCAGCATCGGGTCCAGAGGGCCGGCGGGGCCACAAGGGCACCCTGGGGGCTTGCCAAGTTGGGCGAGGGACCAGCCTTCCTGGCGGCCAGGGGTCGCGGCCGGGCCGTCCTGGCCTTGGGATCCGCCTCCCGGGATGTGCGGGGGGATTTCCTCTCCGGCCTTTCCGCCAGCGGCGCCGCCTGGCCCAGGGCGGATTTTGTGGCCGCTGGCCAGTCCTGGGCGGCCAAAACGGAAGAACCCCTTCCGGCCAGGGCCAGGAAGGACGGGCGGCTTTGGGCCGGGGCCGAGATGTCGGCCTTCGGCGGCGATGGGGGGTATCTTGTCTGAGCGGTTCCTGACAGGCGGGCGCACGGTGGAGGGTCCCGCCTTCGCCGTGGACGATTTCAGCGTCCCCAGCTTCGGCCCCTCCGCGGCCAGGGAGGAAAAGCCCTCCCAGCCGGTCGCGCCGCGGTTTGACGAGTTCGAGCGTCCGGCCCCTTCCCAGGCCGACGGCTGGGCGCCGCGGAGGGACGGCCCCGAGGAGCCTTCCCTGGGCTACCTCTTCAATCCCTTCGATCCCGGCGAGATACGTGAGCGGGTGTTCGACCAGGACTTCAAGGATCTTCCCAAGCCCGAGGACTACGAGTACGCCAAGATGGACACCAGGGACACGGGCATCGTGGACACCCTGGAGATGGCCAACAGGAAGGCAGGCGAGATCGTGGCCGGCGCCTTCGAGCAGGGCCGCCGCCTGGAGGAAAGGATGATCGAGGTGGCCAAGGCCGACGCCGAGGACCTGCTGGGGGAGGCCAGGGACAAGGCCGAGGCCCTGGAGGCCGAGACGCTAGGGAAGGCCAAGGAGGAGGCCCAGGCCATAATCGACGGGGCCAACGGCCAGGTTGCCCAGATTGAGGCCCTGAAGGCCGAGGCCGAGAGGCTAAGGCGGGAGACGGAGGACGTCAAGGCACGGACCGAGGCCACCCTGGCCGGGGTGGAGGCCAGGGAGGCGGCCCTGGGCCCAAGGGAAGCGGAAGTGGAGAGGCTGAGGGGGGAGATCGAGAGGGAGAGGCTGGGGATACTGGAGCAGGCCAAAAGGGAGGCCGAGGCGGCCAGGAACAAGGCCGCGGGGGAGGGCCTGGCCCAAGGGCGTTCCCAGGGCCGGGAACAGGGGCAGGCCGAGGCCAGGGCCGAGGTGCTGGACAAGGCCAAGGGCTTCTTTGGCGTCATGGGCCGCATGGAGGACCTTTGGCGGGAGCTTTGGCGGCAGAAGGCCCCCTTCATGGTCACCCTGGCCGTCGAGGGGGCCGAGGCCATCGTCAACAAGGAGATTGAGAATGGCCGGGGCCTGGCCGCTGGGGCCTTCTCAGCCTGCCTGGAGTATCTGCGGAAATGTCACACGGCCACCTTCAGGGTCCGGCCCGAGGATCTGGCCGAGATCGAGGAAGCGAGATCGGCCTTGAGGGACAAGGTGGACGGCCTGGTCAACATTTCCTTCAGGCCCGATCCCTCCCTGGGCCCGGGCGACATCATCATGGAGTCCGACGCCGGCCTCCTTGACGCCACGCTCAAGAACCGGCGGGAACGGGTCATGGCCGTCTTGAGGGAAGCCCTGGAGAACGGCCTGGTGGCCGAGCTCCCGCCGGAATATCCCCAGGCCTCGCCTGAGGCGGGCCATAGGCAGGCCAATCCGTCCTCGCAGGGCGGCTCGCCAGCTGATCTCCCGCAGGAGCCCGCCACGGGCCCTGCCGGGGACCTGGCGGTCAACGGCGCGCCGGAAGACTCTGGGCCGGGCCAGCCCCAGGCAGGCGGGGCCAATCCCATGGCCCCGCCTCCAGGCGAGGCCGCCGGCGTCCCGGAGGCCTCTGGGCCGGGCCAGCCCCAGGCAGACGGGGCCAATTCCATGGCCCCGCCTCCAGGCGAGGCCGCCTCCGTCCCGGATGCCTCTGGGCCGGGCCAGCCCCAGGCAGGCGGGGCCGATCCCATGGCCCTGCCGCCAGGTGACGCCCCCTCCGTCCCGGATGCCTCTGGGCCGGGCCAGCCCCAGGCAGGGGAGGCCAATCCCATGGCCCCGCCGACAGGGGACGCCCCAGGCGCCAACGACGTCGCTTCGCCGGCCGGGCCCGGGGAAGGGCCGGGACAGACCGGGGAAGGGGGGGCGCCAGAGCCATGATCCCTCCGCCGGCCCTAAACATCTGGGAGCACTCCCGGCAGCTCAGGGAACTCTGTCGGCGACGGGCCATGGGCCTTGAGCCGGAGATGGACTGCGCCGCCCAGGGGGCCGAGATCCTGTCACACTTCGTCGATCGTCGCGGGATGAGGCTCCTGGACGTCGGCTGCGGAGGCGGGCATCTCGTGCACTCGCTGGCGCGCATTGGTATCGAGCTGGACTACTACGGACTTGACTACAGCCCCGCCATGGTCGGCCTGGCCCGGAAGGCCCGCCGCAGCCTGGGACTAGACCCTGGCCGGATAATTCTTGGCGATGTCCGCGGCCTCGTGGGCTTCGAGTGCGACCTGGTGGCCATGATCAACACCCTCTCGTTCAATCCCGATTTCAGGGAGCCCCTGGATAGGCTGGCCGGGACCGGTGCCAAGGTCATGGTCATCAGGGACTTCTTCGGACCCAGCACGGTGGTCAGCTGGGAGAGGGACGGTTTCCTGGACGAGCCGCACAACCACCTGAAAGGCTACTGGAACCAGTGGTCCACGAGCGAGGTGGCCTCCTTTATGGGCGACTTGGGCTTCAATTCCACGTTCGTGCCCGACCACAGGACCATGGGGAGGACGGAGATCGTGGTCGGCAAGCCCTATATCTGGTCCTGGCTGGTGGCCGAGCGGGCCTGATCACGTGGTGGCCGCCGCCAGAATTCCGTGTTTTTACCCCTCAAACCATTCCGAGCATCATGCCCATCCTTCGGAGATCAATCGAAGATCAATATGTCCGAACTGGCAGAAATCATCCTCAAATCATCGGGTGGGCTTCAGGATTCGGAGAAATCGCAGCCTTATTCCGGACACGCCCAAATACCGTGGCTAGATGGGAAAACGTATATTTCCAGAGGCTTGGATGGCCTTTTTGACGGGCTTCGGACTGGAAAGCGTAAAGTATCCAGTCGAGGAGACTCGGAACGCTATACCTGCGCTTTTCGAGCAGCCACCTCCGATAGGACGGGCAACCTGGGACGGAAACGCTGGCCTGCGTCAGTTGAAAAGGACCGTGGTCTTGAAACCACAGTCCTCGCAGGTCAGCTGGTAGCGGCCTGTCTTTGGGCCAGGCTTCATCATCTTGTCCCAGAAAGACGACACTTTGCGGATAATTTTGCCAAGGGCTGATTTTCCGGGCAGTGGGTTGGGCGGGGACAAGGTGGTGTTGGGAGATCCACATTTGGGGCAGTTGATTGTCATGGCCGTAAACCGCCTAAACCTGGGACGAGCCCATGGGTTTGTAATTGTCGTAATTTTAGACAACATTTGAGGCCGTGTCTATGGTCCGGCATGAAATGATTATTGTGTTCGCAAGGGCCGCGAATCAAGGGTTTATTTATTCGTAATTGGACTTATGCGGGACACTGCCCAGTAAGCGAAAAGACTATCCATCGTAAGTGGTAGCGATCCGCATTGACCACGAGCTATGCCTTATTTACGCCACATACCTCAAATAATTGCCATGCCATGCTGTCATTTTCTAAATCTATCGCTGATAAATTTGCCAAATCATTTAGTTCCTCAACTCTGGCACAATGATACAATAGTCTTGGGTATAGTTCAAAATGTGTTTTGTAGGGCCAGGGAGGAAAAACAGCCTGGAAGAAAAAGGACAAGACACTGGTCGTTATCCGATCGTGTCAGCCAACAATAGAAAAGACCACTTATAGTGACAATAGAAATGACCGTTGTGTTTTGCGTTCGAGCTGACTGAGGAGCCCTGTGCGTTAATTGCGTCCGCAGGGATCTATGCGGGGGGCATCCGAATGGGTGTTCCCTACCGCAACGCATGATCGTCTGAAACAAAATTTGAAAAAAGATGATTATCTGAGATAAATTACATCAAGAAACTCGGTAAAATGGTACATATGATGAGGTGACTAATTTTCCATACCGAGAATATCAACACAAACCAATCTTTCCTAAACACCACTCCATCCGACGGGCCGTTCAGGTGAAACATGGTGTGACCAGTATACATCCAGCATTTTGATCTGGCCTGGCACTAAACGTAGAACTGTTCATCGCATCGCATCGCATAGCATAGCATAAAGCATTGATTCATCACGGTAATTTTGTCATAAGTCAAATTAAGACCTACTGCTGATGTTTGGTCTATACAGATCTGACAAGAGGTATGTTTATGCCGATTACGCAAAGACAGGATGAAATAGAGTCAATAGTTTCAGTGATCAAAAGCACTGTTGACGGCGATAAAATTTATCTGTTCGGTTCTTACGTTTATGGTGATCCAACTTAGGACAGTGATTTTGATTTGTATGTGGTCGTTCCAGATGATTCTGGAAATACACTTGATTTACGAATAAAAATACACTGGGCTTTGAGTGATATCACTCAGACACCGATCGATGTTCTCGCTTCACGCGCCGGTAAATTTGCCGAATTGAGTCAGTTGCCTACATTAGAGAATAAAATTGTAAATGAAGGAATTTTGGTACATGACAGACTCGCCTCTTTAGAGCCAAGACAAACTGCGTCTGCATGAACGGCTGCCCAGGACGCCCCACCCGACCCCGTGCCAGGCTTGCCGAAGGGTTCCCTCGTCGTTGACTGCGCCCATGACGAACTATGCGATGATCTTTGGCTGGCAGGGGAAGGAAATCAGCCTCGTCTGCCGGGCGAAGGGCGACATGGGCCATGCCGTGTCGGGAAATATTGATAAAGAAATGCCCCCTTCCCGGGAAACTCATGAGTGGCCTGGCGAGGCCCTGGTTCTTGGACAGCATCCGGACGGTGCCACAGCGGGTCGGGATTTCCAAACTGACTTTTTGGGCCTATATGGGGGATTGTTTTTGGTGTTTTTAACCGGGTTTCCAAATTTTCTTGGACAGCCGTGATTATTATTGGAATTTTTATAGTCAGAATCGCCGCTTTTTCGAACATCGGGCGATGCTCTCGCGGCCAATCCAGGATGGCCAGCCAATGGGCGAGGGCTTGGCATATGCCGCGGCGTCTTTTTTCCTGTCGGCTCGGAATGGCGCGGCCTTGTACTCAGCCTTGAGGTCAAGATTAGCCAGAAATCAGGTCGCCATGAAAACAGTTATTTGCTTGATAATTGAGTAATAATGGATTTTTTTATTAATTGACTGAAAGGCATTAAAAAATATATACAATATTGAGCAAATTTATTTAATATATCCTATAAAAATAGATTTATGACAGTGGCACGCGATCCGTGAATAATTGACTCTGGCAATATGTATCGTCATATCGTGTGGCCATTGGACAATAGGACGGAAAATAAAAAAACAAAATAAAAATTTCTTGACAACGCCATTGCTTTGCGTTTAAATACCCCCTGGGATTGGACTGATCACAGTCTGGACCGCTATTTCATGAGTTTTGGCAGATCAGCCTCCCGCTGAAGGCCCCCGGAAGCAGCCCGCTTCCAGGGGCCTTCGCATTTTCCGGCCCATATCGGTCAGGGCCCTGTCCCAAAGGACGCAGGCATGAGCTTTTTGGACCACAAGATACCGCCCGTCAGGGAGCACCGCCATCCCGAGACGGCCCTGGCCCATGGGGGTACCATCGCCGGGCACGGGCGGGGAGGGCTCTGCGGGGTCTCGCCCCAGGCCAGCCGCTCCTTCACCCAAGGCTCCATCTGTCCCCTCCTGCCGGCCTTGGGCATCATGTGCAGTCTGCCGGAGACCGTGGTCATCCTGCACGGGGCCGTTGGCTGCGGGACCTGCGCCGCCGGCAACAACACCAACGTGAGGGCCGGCCGGGCCTCCAGGGGCGCCCCAGGGTCCGACGCCATGTGGCTCTCCACTGCCCTCGACGAGATAAGCGTCATCAACGGGGGCGATGGGAGGCTGGAGGCGGCCATAGTCGAGGCCGACAGGGAGCTGTCGCCCAGGGTCATCCTGGCCGTCTCGGGGTGCCTCCCGGGGGTCATCGGCGACGACATCGACGCCGCGGCGGCCAGGGCCCAGGAAAGGGTCGCGGCCAGGGTCCTGCCGGTCCACTGCGAGGGCTTTAGGTCCCGCTTCATGGCCACGGCCTACGATGTGGTCTACCATGCCCTGGGCCGCCATCTCCTGCCCGATCCAGGGGCCGGGGGAGAGAGGCTGCCCAGGACGGTCAACGTCATGAACGTGGGCTCCATGGGCCTGGCCGATGAGGACGAGCTTGGCCGGCTCCTGGCGGAACTGGGCCTGGAGGCGAACTTCATCCCTGTCTTCGCCCACCCTGGCAATCTGGCCCTGGCCACCAGGGCGGCCCTCTCGGTGAGCGTCTGCCCCACCCACGATGACTATTTCCTGAGGCACCTGGAGGAGAAGTACGGCGTCCCCTATGTCATAAAGCACATGCCCATAGGGCTTGCGAACACCAGCAGCTGGCTGGCCGACGTGGGCCAGGCCATGGGGTTGGGCAGGGAGGCCAAAAGGCTGGCCGGAAGGGAGGAGGCCGAGGCCCGGAGGGCCCTGGGGGAGTTCCGGGAGGCCTTCAGGGGCAAGCGCGCCTTCCTCTCGGCCGGCGAGTACAGGTCGCTGGCCACGGCCTCGCTTTTGAGGGAGCTCGGCTTTGAGATTTCGGGCATCCGCTCCTTCCATTTCGACGCCTTCGCCGAGGTTGAGATGGAAAAGCTGGGCCGGGGGGAGGATTTCGTCTTCAACGTGGCCAACGTCCAGCCCTTCGAGGAGGCCAATCTCCTGGGTCGCCTCAGGCCCGACGTGTTCCTGGGCCATTGGCATGGTAACTCCACGGCGGCCAGGATGGGCATCCCTTCCCAGGTCATGTACAACGGCGGCTACTCCTACATGGGCTTCAGGGGGGCCTTCGACCTGGCCCGGAGGCTCCGCCGGCGCCTGGCCCATCCCCAGTTCTACCAAAGGCTGGGCCGCTACGGGCGACTGCCGTACCGCGGGGAGTGGTTCCGGGAGGAGCCCTTCTCCCACATCAGGACCACGGGGTGAGGCGAGTGTCCGGGAAGGCATACATCGAGAGGCCGCGGTGGACCTGCGCCCTGGGCGGGGCCCTGGCGGCGGCCGGGAACATGCCCGGGGTTGTCCCCATCCTCCACGCCGGGCCGGGCTGTGCCGGCAACTTCGCCTGGACCAACAACGGCTCGGCCGGGCTCAACGTCACCGGAGGCTGTCTTGCCCTGGGCGTCCCATCCACCAATCTCCAGGAAAGCGAGGTCGTCTTCGGGGGCCTCGACCGGCTCAGGGAGGAAATCGTCAACGCGAGGAGGATCATGGAGGGGAGCGTCTTCCTCGTCCTGACCGGGTGCCTCCCGGAAGTCATAGGCGACGACGTGGGCGGCCTCGTGGACGAGCTGGCGGGCCGGCGTGGGGGGCTGGCCCACGTCTCCGTCCCGGGCTTCAAGGGAGACTCCTTCCTCGGCTACGACGAGGCCCTGAGGGTCATCTTCGAGAAGGTCGTCCCCAGGTCCGGGAAGAAGAGGGGCGATCTGGTCAACGTCTGGGGAATCCCGCCCACGCTGGATCCTTTCTGGCGGGGCAACCTCGACGGCCTGATCGGCCTCCTGGGACTCCTGGGCCTCAAGGCCAACGTGTTTTTCGGGCCCCGGGCCAGCCTCGCGGCCGTCAGGCAGGCAGGCTCGGCTGCCCTGAACGTGGTGGCCTCTGGCCTGTACGGGATCCAGGCGGCCGAGTCGTTCAGGGAAAGGCACGGCGTGGGTTTCGTCCAGGCCCCGCTGCCCTTTGGGGCCGGGGCCTCGGATAGGTTCCTCGGCACGGTAGGGCGGGCCCTGGGGCTTCCAGCCAGGCGGGTCAGGGGAGCCATCGAGGCGGCTGGCCGCAGCCATTACCAGTACCTCGAGCCCCTCATCGACGTCTACAACGACATGGAGGCCCAGCGCCACGCCCTGGTCATCGGCGACGCCAACTACGCCCTGGCCATCTCGGACTTCCTGGCCGGCGACCTGGGCTGGGTCCCAGAGCTGGTGGTCATTACCGACGATCTCTCCAGGGAGCGCCGGGAGTCCCTCCTCTCGTTCCACAGGGAGGCGGGCGGTATCGCGCCCGGCCGCCTCTTCTTCGGGCACCGGGCCGGCGACATCCTGAGGGAAGCCCGCTGTATATGGCCAGAGGGCGATGGCGGCGGATACCGCGACCCGCGTTCGCCCATATTCGTGGCCGGGAGTTCCCTCGACAGGGACCTGGCCGCCCGGCTCGGGGCCGGGCATCTGAGCCTGTCCTACCCCGTGGCCAACCGGGCCATCCTCTCCAGGGGCTACACAGGCTACGGCGGGGGCCTGACCCTTACCGAGGACCTGATCGGGGCCTTCATTGCCGGGCGGTAGGAAGGTGGCAGAAGTGGCCGGACCGAGGGAGATCATGACTGGGACGCATCCAGCTGGACAGGGCGGCCTCGCCGGGACGGGAAAAACGGGCACGGCAAGGCTGCTGGGGCCCCGTCCCCCGGGCCTTCTGGCCAGGATGGCGGACCGGCTTGGACGGCATCGGGCCCTGGCGGCCATCATCCTGGCCCTGGCCGTGGAGACGCGGGTGGCCGCGAGCGGCGGTCACCCGCCCGTCGACCGGGACTACTTCAGGTACTTCCTCCTGGCCTTCCTGGCCCTCTTCGCCCTCTGGCCCCTCCTCCTGGCCGGGAGGCCGGAGGCCAGGGCCAGGATGCGGGCCAAGGACAGCCTCCACGCCGCGGCCTTCCTCCTGGTGACGGCCTACGACCTGGCCACGGGCAAGCTGGGGCTCCTCCCGGCCATATTCTTCCCGACACCGGACAGGATCCTGGCCGTCCTGGTGGAGGACTTCCACTACCTGGTCATAGTCTGCCTGGGGGCCTCGGCCAAGCTTCTCCTGGCCGGCTTCTTCTCCGGGGCCTTGGCCGGCCTACTGACCGGCATAGTCATCGGCTTCTCGAGGAGAGGGGCCTATTGGCTAAATCCCCTCATCAAGATCCTGGGCCCCATTCCCCCCACGGCCTGGATACCCATCGTCCTGGTGGCCTTCCCCTCCACCTGGGCCGGGGCGGCGTTCCTCGTCGCCCTGTCGGTCTGGTTCCCGACCTCGGTCATGACCTCCAGCGGCATACTGAACGTCCAGAACGCCTATTTCGAGGTCTCCAGCACCCTGGGGGCCGGGAGGATGTACCAGGTGTTCCTGGTGGGCATCCCGGCGGCCATGCCGCTCATATTCACCGGCCTCTTCAGCGGGGCCTGCGCCTCCTTCCTCACCCTCATGACGGCCGAGATGGTCGGGGTCAAGAACGGGATAGGCTGGTACATCAACTGGCAGCGGGAGATGCTCTCCTACGCCAACGTGTACGCCGGGCTGATCGTCATAGCCTTGACCTTCTACTCCCTGATAACCCTCTTCTTCAGGGTCCGGGACAGGGTGCTGGTCTGGCAGAAGGGGATGATCAAGTGGTGAGGACGGCCAATGCGCGCGCGGGCCAGCCGGAGCCGGGGACGGCCGGGAGACCGTCCCGGTCCCAGGGTGCGCCCGGGCCGCCTCGCGGCCACGTGGAGGCGGCCGCGGGACTGGGAGCCATAGGGATCAGGGAAGTCTCCAAGATCTATCCCCACCCCGACGGCACGACCCAGGTCCAGGCCCTCTCCGACGTGAGCCTGGACGTGGGCCCGGGCGAGTTCCTGTCCCTGATTGGGCCGTCCGGCTGCGGCAAGTCGACCCTCCTGAGGCTTATAGCCGGCCTGGAGAAGGCCTCCTCGGGGACCCTGGAGCTGGACGGGCGGCCCATCGACCGGCCGGGCGCCGAGAGGGGCCTGGTCTTCCAGAACCCCTTCCTCTTCCCATGGCTCAACATACACAACAACGTGGCCTTCGGCCTGAAGGCCCGCAAGGTCTACCGGAGCGAGAGGCAGGCCGTAGGCCAGTACCTCGAGCTGGTGGGGCTGGCCAGGTTCGGCCGGGTCTTCCCCCACCACCTTTCCGGGGGCATGGCCCAGAGGGCCTCGCTGGCCCGGGCGCTCATAAACCAGCCCCGGGTCCTCCTCCTGGACGAGCCCCTGGGGGCCCTGGACGCCTTCACCCGCATGAACATGCAGGACGAGATTCTGCGGATAAGGGAGGAGAAGAGGATCACCATGGTCATGGTCACCCATGACGTGGACGAGGCCATCTTCCTCTCGGACCGCATCGCGGTCATGACCCCCGGGCCTGGCCAGATAGAGAGGATCCTGTACATTCCCTTTCCCCGGCCAAGGGCCCGCAACACCGACGATTTCCTGCACCTCCGGGGGAGGATCCTGGAGATCCTGGACTTCGCCGGGTACATCGAGGAGCCGGCCTACCACATATAGCCGCCTGACCCGAGCCAGTGGCGGGGACTCCCGGCCTGGGGCAGGGGCAGGCGAGCCATTGGGCCTGGCCGGCCGCGCCAGGGCCCAGGGGACGGCGAATGCCCGGCCAATCAGGGCAGGGCGCAGTTCCTCCAGGCCAAGTCAGGGCCAGGGGTGAAGAGACCGTCCGGGACCGGCTATAAATGATGAAATAAAATTATTTTTATCAAATGTATTTTGGTCACCCGAATTAATTAGGTCAACCATGTCTGGACGACTGGGCGCGGTCCAGGCCAGACAAATCCTAAGGCGTTTCCGCCCGTCCAACGGGATGTCGCCTCTGGCCTCAAGGGCCAGAAAAGGAGAAGACAGATGAGAGGAACAGTCAAGCGGCTGGGGTTCTTTTTATCCATGGCCGCCGCCTTGCTGATCATTCCTGCCGGGGCCATGGCCCAGGGGCGGGAGCCCAGGCGGATCAAGGCCGGCTATTCGGGTTCGCTGTGCGAGGGTCCCATCCACATCGCCCACGAGAAGGGCTTCTTCGGCGAAGAGGGCCTGGACGTCGAGCTGGTCAAGCTGGCCCCGGGCACCAACTTCGAGGCCATCGCCGCCGGACAGATTGACGCCAGCTTCGGCCTTTTGGCCACCCTCATCCAGCCCCTCTCCAACGGGCTCCCGATCAAGATTACCACCGGGCTCCACACCGGCTGCGACAAGCTCCTGGTCAAGCCAGGCTCCGGCATAGAGGGGCCAGCCGATCTCAAAGGCAGGCGCGTGGGCGTCCCGAGCCTCACCTCCAGCCCCATCATGTTCGCCCGCCGGGGCCTGGCGGCGGCCGGGGTCAAGGTCGGCGACAAGGACAGCGAGGTCGAGTTCGTGGTCTTCTCCAACGCCGAGCTGCCCCTGGCCCTGGACAAGGGGGCCATTGACGCCATAGCGGCCAACGACCCGGTGGCCTCGGTGGCGGCCCGCGACTACGGCCTCGCGGTCATCCTTGACTCGGCCAGGGACGAGCCCTACTCCGGGCAGTACTGCTGCGCCGCCTACGTGAGCGCCGCCCTGGCCGAGAAGGACCCCGACGCCGCGGCCAGGTACACCAGGGCCATGCAGAAGGCGGCGGCCTGGATCCAGGGGAACCAGGACGAGACGGCCCGGATCCAGGTGGACGGGAAATACGTGGCCGGGGATCCGGTGTTCAACGCCTCGGTCCTCAAGACCTTCCGCTACATCCCCTCCGTCTCCGGGGCCTTCGAGGCCTTCGGCGTCACCGCCCGCGAGCTCAGGGAGATTGGGGTCATCGGGGACAGGGTTGACGTGGAGAGGCTCCACCGGAACTCCTTCGCCAGGTTCGACGACGTGCCCGACAGCGTGGAGTGACCTCCAGGCGGTCCACGCCCCGTCTTCCCCGGTCGCCCAGCCCAGACCGGGAAGCCTGGCCAGGTTGGCCCTGGATACATTTCCCGGGCCATCCTGCCCCCCGCCCGGCCCTAAAATGCGTGCCTCCAGGGCCGGGCGGGGGGGCTGGCCAGGAGCGAGAAAGCAGCCTGTCCGGGCCGGGCGGCTTTCTTGGCGGCCCCGGCCCCTGGCTGTTTCCCCATCGCCGGGCCGACGGCGGCCATGGGGACGAGAAAGGCCCCCTGCCCGCCAAATCGGAGCCAAGGGGCCAGACGCAGGACGCGGACTGCTCGGCCTGGTTTTCGCCAATGCCTACAATTTGATGTGTCCTACGACTCCGTTACAGATAAAAGTATCCGCTCATGACCCGCTGACTGGAGGGCAAGCGGCGTTTCCCTCTTTTCGGGGCGATGGGCCATGCGCCATAACCTGCTGCCGCCGGCGGTCGCGAGAAGGGGCCTGTCCCAGCCGTCAATATGCATCTTGTGTTTTCCCGTGGGTCTCAGGCTTCTGGCGGGGGTGTCGTTGGGCATGGTGGGCACGCATTCTCGGGTCCTCTTCCCCGACACCCATTCTTGCCGCGGCCCCGGTTGCCCAAGGCTTCCCGATCAGGGCATTGGATTCTCCGCCGGCTTTTGATACCCAAGATATATGCGCGAAATGGGTGATGCAGCTGGTCCGAAACCGCCTTTGGGGGACAACAGTCCTTGATAAAAGTGAAGCCCGTCAAGGCCCAATTGACCTTAACGGGCTTTATGCTGTCCAAATTTGGCGTCCCCAACCGGATTTGAACCGGTGTTGCAGGCGTGAAAGGCCTGTGTCCTGGACCAGACTAGACGATGGGGACGGGCGATTGTTATGTTTGGGGTCTTCGGCGAAGTGAAGGACCACTCCAAAATCCAGGAGGCTGGGTATTCGGGGCGAAATCGGCGAAAGCCAAAAAATGGGTTTTCTGGCCGACCGGACCCAGACCCCTTGGGCGTGTCCTGTCCAATGGCCCAGGCTCTGGAGGGAACCCTTGGGATACAACCTCGGGCAGCTCCAGGGAAGTTCCCTGAAAAAACCCAACTAGGGATTATAGCCTTAAAAGGGACGAACTTCAATCTATTTTTTTCCGATTTTCCGATTTCCGGTCGCCATGGCGGGGCCAGCGGAAGAAGCTGGACCGGCTGTTCTTGAGGCTCGTCAAGCATTGGTTGGAGAAATCGAAATTGATGTTGACAGGAGGGACAGGCGAAGGGATTTGGCGGAGCCTGGCCATGGCCTGATGTCGGCGATAATTTCGCAGTGAAATGGACAATTACAAATTTTTAAGCTCATCAAACAGTCGTTTGGCCCACCCAGAAGCAGCTTCGACTTTTTTAGGATTTAATAGTGCTAGTAATTTAAAAGAATGTTCATTTTTAACATATTTTGATTTTGTTTTGCATTTTTTTGTTGCATTTTCTAGAAGATCAAACAATAGTTCCTTAGGTGTATTTTCAATATTATTTATTTTTTTAATCAGATCATTCTTATTAAAATTTGAACCATAAAAATTTGATAAGGCATCAAGATCAGCTAAAAACCAACTTTCCATACAAACAACCATTAAATGGCAGTGCTTATCTGATGAGCCTTCAGGTTTTTTCCATTTGTCAGTTTTATTTTTTGATAAAATACTCCAAGGATGATAAGATGTAATCTCTGCCACGGCTTCGCTGTCGATCAGCATCATGGCATGTTCCTGGTTTTTTACTGCTGCGCAAAAATCGTCATAGGCTTTGCTCCGGGGGCCTGAAGCTACCACCCTTGGCATTTTACCGCTTAAACCTGCCTTTATTAAAAAAATAGTAAAACTTTTGCGACATTCGGTACGTAAAGTTTTATGGTTACCACCTCCTTCAACAAAAAGTTTCACCATCTCACGCCTCCTATGTCTCCTCTGGTCCAGAGTTCGCCCAACCGATATTTTTCCAGCCAGGGTCCAAGGTCTTTCCGGTCAAGACGGCGCAAGGTCGTGCCCTCGGGCTTCCGTTCGCAGACGAGAACCGCTTCCGGCTGGTCATTGAAAGCATCGACCAAAAAATCTGAATGCGTGGTTACTATCAGTTGGGATCGGCTGGAGGCCTCCTTGATAAGCTCGGCCACGGTGGACAAGACGTCAGGATGCAACCCAAGCTCTGGCTCCTCGAGGCAAATTAGGGGAGGCGGTGACGGGTGGAGCAGGATGGCCAGTAGACAAAGGTAGCGCAAAGTGCCGTCGGACAATCTGGTGGCCGGTATGATGCGGCCTGATTCCTGAAAGAACACCTGAACCGTCCCGGCCTCAATTTGCACGTCATAATCGTCAATGCCATCATAAAGCTGGTGGAGAGCTTCCAGCAGGCGTCCCTTTGTGGCCGGATCCCGGCGGAACTTGTTCAATATCAGTCCCAAGTTGCTGGCATCCGGGAGCAGGAAGTCATTGGGAAGGTCTGTCGGTTGATGCAGTCGAGGTTTGGTTTGGCGGCCGAAACTCCAATCCCGGTAAATCGATATTTTAGGCAAAATATCAGCTAAAAACGTTATTTCCGGGTAATGCGCTGGGTCGCGCAGCTGGGCCATGACTGATTTCGTGGGATTAATATGCGAGTTTATTTCGATAAAATCTCTATTTGTAGATAAAATTTCTGCTTCCTCGCCATTAAAGTTATATTTTTGAAAAATTTGTTTATTATTAGTATTATAATCTAAAGATTTATAAAAATTTGCGTTTTTAATATTATTAAGTAAAAATTTTGCGCTAATTTTTTCTGCTTTAATGTTTAAATTATTATGTTTTTTATCTAAAATAATTGATGAACTATACATAATGACGTCTGGTTTAAGTCCAGGGATGGATTGGATAGGGGAACAGTCGAGATATGGCTGAAGCGAACACCCGATCTCTATGATGTGGTCATCAACTCTTTTTTTTTCTTTTTTGTTAAACCAATTTAAAAAACCGCCATTTTCTCTTATTGGTTTAAAAATATCACCAGGAGCATTACGAAGAATATCGAATGCTTCCAAAAAATTTGACTTGCCTGATCCATTGGGGCCAATAATAATATTTAGCGGGGCCAAACTGATTTCAGTTTCGGACTCGCCAAAACTCAGAAAATTTTTAAGAGAAAGGGATTTAAAAAGCATCTTTTGTTCCTGGCAGCTGGTTTGCCGGGTGATTTTAGCGATCCATTCATCGCGGAGGGAATGCCGCCATCTGCGAGTTAAAATGCCAAGCTTGATGGTCGGGAAGAAAACCTGCTTATTTGAGTAGTGCCAAATTTCAGCCTTGATAACGGATGTCAGGAGTGGCCATCCTGGGATTCACCAGGTGTCTTCGCCGCATCATCAAGCTTTTATTGGTTCGGGAAAACAAGGGACCAGCTCTTCTAGATATCGGCCATGGGTTGGTACCGGCATTATTGGGTCGTCTCGTCGAATGAAACTCGCCGAGGCCTTTCCTTGCCAGATCACGCATCAACGACGACCAAAGAACCAGTGCTC
>JAISEK010000081.1 GCA_031264145.1 Deltaproteobacteria bacterium | reverse complement strand
GCCGCTGATAGAGCAGCTCTCATTGGGGGACTTCAACGCCTGCATGGGGGTAGTCAACGAATATTTTTTGGATTCCCTGGGGACTGGCGAAGAGTCATAGCCCACCTGGCCTATGATTTCAAGTTCGGGCCAAAGGACATCGGGGACATGACCGCCCGCGATCTTTTTTTCTGGGCCGACAGGCTCAACGAGATAGGCAGGGAAACCAAGGGTGGCAAAGGCTGAGGCCAAATTCGAGCTGACCATAGGGGCCCTGGACCGCTTCACGCAGCCGTTCATGCGGTTCGGGGCGGCGGTCGACAGGTCCACGGCGGGCGTCCGCCGGTATGGACGCGAGCTCCAGATAGCCTCGCGGCGCATATCGGCCGGGCTGGGCCTGCCCAGGCTCGGCCAGGCCTTCGCGGGCCTGGGCAAGGGCCTCAAAAACGTCGGCTCGCAGGCCGGCGTCCTGGCCTCCAGGCTGGGAATGATAGGGGTCGCCGTCGGCGGGGCGGCCACGGGCATATACGCGGCGGTCAGGCAGTACACGGACGCGGGGGATGAGGCCGTCAAGGCGGCCCAGAAGGCCGGAATCACGGCCTCGGCCTGGCAGGAGATGGCCTACGCGGCCGATCTGTCGGGCCTGAGCAACGAAAAGCTCCAGGCGGGCTACATAAAGCTCCAGAAAAGCATGGTGGACGCCGCCGGCGGCGGCAAGGCGGGGTCGGCCGCCTTCAAGGCCCTGGGGATAGACCTGAAAAACGCCGAGGGCAAGCTGAAGGCCAACGACGCGATCATGATGGAGCTGGCGGACGCCTTCGCCAAAATGCCTGACGGGGCCAAAAAGACGGCCCTGGCGATGCAGGTCTTCGGGAAGAGCGGGGCCGAGCTGCTTCCACTACTGAACAGCGGGGCCGACGGGCTCAAGGATCTGAGGCGCGAGGCCGTCAATCTTGGCCTGGTCTTCGGGGAGGAAGCCTCCAGGGCCAGCGAGGAATTCAACGACAACGTATCCAGGCTCGGATACCGGGTAAAGGGGCTGGTCTACACCCTCGGTAAGAATTTTTTGCCCGTGGCCGACAAGGTGGTCGCCACGCTCTCGGCCCTGATAGACGAGAACAGGGAGCTTATCAAGGTCAAGATCGCCGCCTTCGCCGACAAGGCCATAAAGGCCCTCCCCCAAATCAAGGAGGGCCTGGTCAAGGTCGTCGGGGGCGCCGTTGATTTCGCCAAAAAGGGCCTGGCCGTGGTGGACATGCTGGGCGGTTTCGGCAACGTGGCCAAGATCGCCGGGGCCGTCCTGGCCGGGCCGCTCGTGAAGTCCGTCATCGGCCTGCTCGGCCCGCTCAAGACCCTGGGGGTGGCCTTGCTCACGACGCCATTCGGCCTGGTCCTGGCGGCCGGGGCGGCGGTCGCCTTCTTCCTCGACAAGATGGGCGCGCTTGGGCCGCTGGTCGAGGGACTCAAGGCCGGCTTCGGGGCCATGTCCTCCGTCATAGGCGAGGCCTTCCAGGGCGCGCTGGCGGCGGCGGCTGAGCTCATGGGAAACCTGGGCCTGAACCTCACGGACGTGAACGGGCAGGTCAACCCCGAGGGCTGGCGGGAGATGGGCAAGGCCATAGGCGAGATCACGGGCGGGGTCCTGGCCGACCTCATCAAGGGCCTGGGGGAGGTCCTGGGCCTGATAAACAAGATCGGCATAGGGCTCGGGGAGCTGGCCGGGAAGGCCGTGTTCGGGGACGTGGACAAGCAGGAGGACCGGAACAGGCAGACCGGGGCCCTGAGGGAGCGGATCCAGAAGGCCAGGGCCGCCGGGGACAACGATGAGGTCGCCAGGCTGGTCGGCGAGGCCAGGGCCGTCAACGCCCCAAGGCCAGGGCCGGTCAGGCGGGGCCTGACGCCCAAGACCGCCGCCGAGGCCCCGGCCGGCTGGGAGAGGCGCGCCCATGACGCCCTGGCCCGGCCGGGCGCCCACGCGCCCAACGCGCTGGCCGCGCCGGCGGGCCGGCCCGTGGTCCAGGAAACGAAGCACACGGAAGAAAAGGTGGAGAAAGTGAATCTGACCCTGACCACGCCGCCGGGCTTCGGGGTGACGCCGGCCGGGGCCCTGCCCGGCAACGTGCAATTGTCGTCCTCGCCTGGCATGATCGGCCAGCAGAACATGTGACGGGGGAACCGACGTGCCAGCCCTTGAAAAGAACATCAGGCCGGCCTCCTTCCGGGGGGTGCCCTTCGGGGTCCTGGACGCCTCGGACCAGAGGGGCCGGGCCACGGTCATCCATGAGTTCCCGCTCCGGGACAAGGTCTTCGTCGAGGACATGGGCCGGGCCAGGCGGACGATATCCCTTACGGCCTTCGTGGTCGGGCCGGGCTTCGAGGCCAGGCGGGACGCCCTGATCGCCGCCCTCGAGAAGCCGGGGCCGGGGACGCTGGTCCACCCGTGGCTGGGGACCTTCCAGGCCTCCCTCCTGGCCCCGGCCACCATCGACCAGAGCGCGCAGGCCGTCGGCTACGTGGCCTTCGGGCTCCAGTTCGTCGAGGACATGGCCCCGGAGGCCCCCGGCCCGAGCCTGGACTGGCCGTCCATCGCCATGTCCCGTCTGGCCGAGGCGGCGTCCCTGGCCGCCGCGGCCCTGGACGCCGCCTTCATCGTCGATTCCGTCTTCGAGGAGGCCCTGGCCGTGGGGCTGGGATGGGCCTCCGGGCTGGCCTCGGCCCTGGCGCCCATATACGGGGCAGCGGTGCCCAGGTTCCAGACGTTGGCCTCGGCCGTGGCCTCGTTCGCCGGGCAGATCGCCAAGGCTGGCTCGCTTTCCCTTTTGGCCGGCTCCTTCTGGCCGGCCAGGGATTACCGGGCCATGGGCGGGGCCCAGGCGGCCAGGGAGGCGGATGGGTTCATGGGGCGGGCCCTGGCCATGCCCGTGAACGCCGTGCCGGCCGGCCTGGGGACCGTGGGGCTACAGACGGCGACAAACCTACATGCGGTCACGGCCTTTGACAGGGAGATGAGCGGCCTCAATGGGCTGGCCGCCGCGGCCTTCGCCGTCCCGGCGTCCGGGGCCGAGGCCGACCGGCTCCGGGGCATGGCCACCCAGGCGGCCGACCGCCTCATGGATCTGGCCAGCTCCGAGGGCCTTTTCCGGGCGGTCAGGCGGCTGCACGTGGCGACCCAGCGGGCCCTCTCCGACGCCGCCGGCCGGGCCCCCCGCGTGGTGGAGGCCCACGAGCCGCTGACCGGGCCGGCCCTGCCCCTGGCCTGGCGGCACGTCCTGGCGGCCGGGACCTCAGGGGCGATAGAGGACGTCCTGGCCGACCTGGTCAGGCGAAACGGCGTGAGACATCCGGGGTTCGTCCCGGCCGGCCGGATCGAGGTGCTGCGTGGCCAGGCCTGAGCCGGAAATCCTGGTCCTCAGGATCGGGGGCGTCAACTGGGGGGGCTGGAAGAGCGTCGAGATCGCCAGGCAGATGGACGCCATAAGCTCCGAGTTCAAGCTGGGCCTGGCCGACAGGTGGCAGCACGGGGCCGAGGCCCTGCCCCTGGCCGTCGGGATGCCCTGCGAGGTCCTGATAGGCGGGGAGGCCGTGATCGACGGGTACCTGGACAAGGCCGAGTTCTCGACCGACCTGGCCTCCCACGTCGTCAACGTTTCCGGCCGGGACAAGTCCGCCGACCTGGTCGACTGCGCGGCCATCCACTCGCCGGGGTCATGGCGGGACCTGGACGCGCTGGAGCTGGCCCGCGAGCTGGCTGAGCCGTTTGGGGTGGAGGCCAGGAAAGACACGGGGGTGGACGTCGGGGAAAAGTTCGGGACGTTCAAGCTGGAGGAAGGAGAGACGGCCTTCGATGCCCTGGACCGGGCCCTGAGGCAGCGGGGGCTCCTGGCCATGCCCGGCGGCCGGGGCGGGATCCTCCTGGCCAGGCTGGCCGGCGAGAGATCGTCCACGGCCCTGGTCCAGGGCGTTAACGTCAAGGAGTCGTCAAGCTCCTTCGACATGTCCGAGCGGTTTTCAGATTACATCGTGAAGGGCCAGCGGGCGGGCACGGACAATGATTACGGCGAGGGCTGCGCGGCGGTCAGGGGCGAGGCCAGGGATCCGGGCGTCGCCAGGTACCGGCCCTTCATGGTCAGGGCCGAGGGCCAGGTCACGGCCGCCGACGCCATCAGGCGGGCAAGATGGGAGGCCTCGACCAGGGCGGCCAGGTCGGTCACGGTGACGGCCACGGTGGCCGGGTGGAGGCAGGACGACGGGAGCCTCTGGAAGATAAACATGCTCGTCCCATGCCGGCTCCCGTACCTGAGGATAGAACAGGACCTCCTGATATCCAGGCTGACGTTCTCGCTGACCCAGGACGGCGGGACGGTATCCAGGCTGGAATTGAAGGATCCCAAGGCCTTCGAGCCGGAGCCGCCAAAGAAGAAGGACGGCGGCTCCGGCGGCGGGGCCGGAAGGAAGGGCGGCGAGCTGCAGCAGGAATCGGCGGACAGCGCCTGGGGAGCCCACAAGGAAATGACCGGGGACTAAAAGGGAGCGGCGATGTACGACAGGAAGAACAGGAAGCTATGGGACGCCATACGGAACGCCAGCGCGACCAGGCTTACCCTGGCAAGGGTGGACGACGGCCCCAGGATGCAGACGATGCAGGCCAAGGGCCTGGCCGGCGAGGTCCTGGACCAGGTGGAACGGTTCCAGAACTACGGGTTCTCATCGTTCCCCCTGGCCGGCGAGGCCGTGGGGCTCCCGGTCGGCGGCGACCGGGGCCATGTCGTGATCGTGGCGATTGACGACCGGGGCTCCAGGAAGGCCGGGCTCCAGCCCGGCGAGGTGACGATGTACCAGGCCAACGGCGACCACGTGACGCTGGGCAAGGACAACAAGATAACGATATCGACCAAGGAGTTTCTGCCCGAGGCCGCCGAAAAGATGTCGTTCAAGACCAAGGATTTCACGATAGAGGCCGACAGCGTGACCATAAAGGCGACCAACATCATCTTCGAGGGCGGCATGTCCGGGCAGGGCGATCTGGAGCTGTCGGGCAACCTGAAAATGACGGGCAACCTTTCCATGACCGGGAACGTGAACACGACCGGGAACATAACCGCCACCGGTCCCGTCCACGGGAGCAACATATGACCGGGGGAGGCCGCCGATGATCGATCTCGCCCTGACATTCAGTGAGGCCGGGGATTTCGATCTTTCCATCGTGGACGGCGATCTACTGGGGGACGAGGGCCTGGCCTCGGCCATCACGGTAAGCCTCTATTCCGACAGGCTGGCCAGGGAGGACGATCCCCTGCCGGGGGCCATGCCCGGCGTGAAGCCGGACAGGCGCGGGTGGTGGGGCGACCTGGGCCGGGAAGACGGGAGGGCCAATCCCATAGGCTCCAGGCTGTGGCTCCTGGACAGGGAAAAGGAACTGCCCGAGACCGTGAACCGGGCCAGGGAGTACGCCGTCGAGGCCCTGGCCTGGATAGCGGCCCTGGGAGGGTCGTTCGCGGTGGAGGCCAGGGACGAGAGGCCGGCCCGGCTGGCCCTGGACGTGGCCGCCAGTCTGGCCGGCCCGGACAGGAGGACGGAAAACTGGACCGCCTTCCTCGACTATGGCCGGGGCTGGCGGGCGATCCTGAGGGGAGGAACCCATGTCCTGGACTAGCCCGACGCTGAAGGAGCTGATAGAGACCTGCGGGGGCGAGCTGTCGGCCAGGCTGCTTGACGGGGCCCCGCTGAAGCCCAGCTCCGTCCTTTCCGTCCTGGCCACGACCAGGGCCGGCGGCGAGCACCTGATGCACATGTTTCTGGGCTGGGCCTTCAGGCAGGTCTTCCCGGACAGGGCCGAGACAGAGTATCTGGACGCCTGGGCCGGGGTCTGGGGTGTCACGCGGAAGCCAGGCGCCCCGGCCGCCGGCCTGGTCATGGCCTCGGGCAACCCCGGCGCCGGCCTGCCCGAGGACGCGCTGGCCAGGAGCGGGGCCGGGACAGTCTACCGGCTGGGCGGCGCGACCCTCCCGGACGGCCCGGGCACGGCCCAGGCCGAGAGCGCCGCCGAGGCCGTCGAGCCCGGCCTGGCCGGCAACCTGGCCGCGGGACAAAAACTGAGCCTGACAAGCCCCGTGGCCGGCGTCGGGAGCGAGCTGACGGTCATTGGCGAGGGGCTGGCCGGGGGCACGGACGCCGAGGACGACGAGGCCTTGAGGAGCCGCCTGATCCAGGCCATCCAGGAGCCGCCGCACGGCGGCAACAAGGCCGATTACGAGGTCTGGGCCAGGCAGGTGGACGGCGTGGAGAACGCGCTCTGCGTTCCCCTGTACGCCGGCCTGGGGACCGTGGCCGTGGCCGTCTGGGGCAAGCCGGAGGCCCCGGCCTTGCCGGGGGTGACGGTGGCCGAGGCCTACCGGCATATCCTGGGGCTCTGCCCGGTCACGGCCGCCGGCGGCCTCCACGTCTTCACGCCTGAGATCCTGGCCGTGGACTTCGAGATCCGCCTGGTCCCGGATTCCCAGGCCGTCCGGGACAACGTCGCGCGCGAGCTCGGGGACCTGTTCAGGCGGGAGGCCATGCCCGGCCGGCCCATCCCCCTGAGCCATTTCCAGGAGGCCATCAGCCTGGCGGCCGGGGAATACGACCACGAGCTGTTGGCCCCCCAGGCGGCCGTGGAGCCGGGCATGACCCTGCTTCCCGCGCCAGGGCAGATGGTGTTCCATGGCGAGTAGGCACGACGCCAGGGATTTCCAGCTCATGTTCATGCGGCTCCAGCCGCCGGGAAGGGCCTGGACAAGGCGTCTGGACTCCAACCTCGCCAAGTTGTGGCTGGCCGACGGCGACGGCCTGGCCAGGATCGAGGAAATGGCCTATGGGCTGATCAGGGAGGCCAACCCGCTCTATGGCGTTGAGGCCCTCGAGGACTGGGAGCGGGTACTGGGCCTCCCGGACGAATGCTCCAGGCCCGGCGAGACGTTGGATACACGGCGGGAGGCCGTGCTGGCCAAGCTCCAGAGGCCGGGCGGCCAGAACATTGATTTTTTCCTCAGGTTTCTGGGGCATTTCGGGGACAGGATCGTAATCGTGGAGGGCTTCCCGCCCTTCCTCTCCGACGTGTCCCTGGCCGGGGACCTGACCTGGGAATGCCCGGCCGGCCCGATGCTGGACGCCGGGGGGGAACTCTTCCAGGACTTCTACCACGGCTGGGCGTTCGTCTGGAAGGTCATAAGGACCAACCACATGGTCCGCCTGTTCCGGGCCGGGCGATCCGTCGCCAGTGACCCGCTGGCCCTGTGGCTCCCGAACCGGGACGGCGAGAGCCCTTTTTTGGAATGTCGGGTCGAAAAGCTCAAACCGGCCCATACCGGCGTGATCTTCGAGTACGCCTATGATGATCTGGGCTAAAAAAAGGGGGGCATATGTGGTGGATTGACGGGCCGGACGCGGTCACCCAGAAGCCGGCCAAGAAGCCGGCGGCCTCGGATCCGGGGTATTTCGGGGGCGGCGATCCCATCACGAACCAGAAGGCGTCCATGGTCACCTGCGACTGGCTGAACATGGTCCAGAGCGAGATCCTCAACGCCGTCACCGGGGCCGGGATAGAGCCGGATCGGACCAAGGATGACCAGCTGCTCGCGGCCATAAAGAAGCTGACAAACACCGTCGTCACGGAAAACAAGACCAGCCTCGGGGTCCCGGTCGGGACGGTCATAACCTATTACGGCACGACGGCCCCGGACGGGTATCTGGCCCTCGACGGGGGCAGCTTCTCGGCCACGGATTATCCGCTGCTATATGAGCTTCTGGGCAAGAACGAGACGCCGGACCTGAGGGGGGCGTTCGTCCGGGGGCTCGGCGGGGCGTCCGCCGGGCTGGGGGTCAGGCAGCCGGACGCCGGGCGGAACGTGACCGGGGCCTTCACGGTGTACATTTTTGGTTTCGACTTTGAGGGATTCTGCGGCGTCCATGGCAGCAACCGGCCGGCCATCAATGCCGGCGTGGGGGCGTATGGCCACAGGTTCAATTTCGACGCCTCCAGGAATTGGGGGGCCGAGCATGTGGCGGATGAGTTCAGGCCAGAGAACGTGGCCATGCTGATGTGCATCAAGCATGATTGAGTAAAGCAGGTATATTATGCAGAGGGTGGACAGCAAGGACAACGTGCCGGCATTGCCGGCGTTGACGGAAGCCGGGAACAGTCCTGGTTACTTTAGCGACGGCGACCAGGCCAATGAGATACCGGGCACGGTGGTGCCGGCCTGGTGGCTGAACATGGTCCAGGAGGAGATTTGCGCCGTGATCGAGGTCGCCGGCGTCGCCCTCCAGAAAAACGTCAGGAACCAGCTTCTTACCGCCATCAAAAAAATACTTGAAGACTCAAATTTTGCCAAAATGGCCAAAGAGGCCAAAGATGCGGCGGCGACCGCCGGGACAACGGCGGGCACCGCGGCCGAACAGGCCGCCCTGGCAAAGTCCATCGCCGACGCCCTCAAGATCCTGGTAGACCAGTCCCAGGTTGACGTCGATCTCGCCTTGTCCGCCGCCGAGACGGCGAAGGGTGACGCCCAAAGCCTCCTGACCTACCAGGAAAT
>JAISEK010000043.1 GCA_031264145.1 Deltaproteobacteria bacterium | reverse complement strand
CATACTTCTGTCGCAGTTATGTAGGCGTCGTTCGTCACCGTCGTGACCTTCTTGGACACCACGTCCAGGGCCCCAAGGACATTGTACCGCTTGCGGCCCGAGCACGTCTTCATGAACCGACGCACCTTGCCATAGATATAGCCGAGAAAGTCGCAGCCCATCACGAAATGCGAGGCATCCACGAACAACAGGGCGATGCCGCCAGACTTGGCACGATCCATCAACGGGCGCAAAACGCCGTCATAGAACCCACGTTGGGCCACGGCATCGGCCTTTGCCGGCAACGACCCGAATTTCAGGCGTTTGAAGCCGTTTTTTTTAGAAGCCTGTCCACGGCGGACTGCGAGGCCCTGATGCCAAATTTTTCCTCAATCATGTCAACGATTTGCTGGCGGCTATAATAATTGCCTGCAGCGATCTCGTCGATGATTGCTTGTTCGATGTCCACTAGTTTGCCTTTTCTCCCGCCGCCATTCACGACGAATAAATTTCCACCTGTGCAATTGGAAACAAAGGCCAACGACCTGGTGGTGGCCAAACGGCAAAAACATAACGGGATGGCTTGGTCAAAAGAAGGCTCGGTGGGTCTAGCCTCGGTCTCATCCGCCTGTCTCAATGGTGAGATTGATTCGTGGGTCAGTAATGGCACGATTCCATTCAGGCCAATTCCGGTTCTGGATCGGGCAGCCTAGCTGTTTCCAATTGCACAGGTGGAAATGTTTTCAGCAGATGATGGTTTCCGACAGGCAGCGGAACTGGCTGGGGGAAGGAAAGACCGAAAGACTCTTGATACTGTTCGTGGCCATTATTTTAAGTTCGCACGTCCGGCATGTCTGGAAGAGCACAATATTGCGCGACATCTTTTCATCATCTCTTGAAATGGTCGGCGAGATGAAACCAATCCGTAGCATTGGGCATACGAATCGGGCCGAGGTGATAACTCCGTCCGTGGGAGCACAGGTTGATATCTGCGAGGTCTTTGGGTTCCCGATACCAGAGAATTGTGCCCGGCATACTGATCGCGCCAACAACCCAGGAGAAAGCGAGGTCGCCCGGCGAAAAGCAGGGTTAAGAATGGTTTCTAGTAAAAAAAAGAATCACGAGGGATTCAGCGTCCGCAGGCCCGGCCAGCCCTGTTCGGCCAGGCGGCGGTCGCTGGTGACCAGAACGGCATCCACGACCACGGCGGCGGCGGCCACGACGGCATCAGGCAGTTTCAGGCGGGTGCCTCGCCTCAGAGCGATGGCTACGGATTTCACTTTTTCGTCCAGCGGCACGATGGTCACCTGGTCCAGGAAAAGGCGGGCGCCCCGTTCCTGTTCAACGGTAACCAGGTGATATGACAAAATTTCCATCTCGGTGATGACGCTGGCATACAGCTCCGCTCCGGTCAACCCCCCGGCGAAGACAAGCGCCCATCGAGCCCCTTGAAGATAACTGATGATGAAATTGCTATCCAACAGATATCTGGTCCGCATCAGCCGTTTTCCAGGTGATCGCCCACCGGGCTTTGGCCGGGATTGAATGGTTTTCCGGGATATCCGAGCCGGGCCTCGCTCCGTATGGTCTCAAGCTCGCCGGACGGCAGCAGGCCGCCGATTTTTTCGATCAAATCGCCGGCGGAGATCAGGGCCACCCGTGGTTCCGCCCGGCCCGGCCCTGCTTCGGTTTCTTCCCACGGCTCCGTCCACTCGTCGCGCCATCTCCGCTGCAAGTCCACGCCGTCGCCTTCAACATCTTTCAGGCAACCGGTCGCCGGCCCTTCGAACAGATGCCGACCCGGCCTTTCCGGGGTTATGGTCAGCCGAAGCTCGGCCCGCCCGATGGGAAGATCGTCCGGCAAATCCAGGTCCAGGCGCAGGCGGCGGTCTTGCGGAATTTCTATGTTTTTGGTTATGGTCGTCACAGGTCAATTCTCCTGTCATGGTTTCGTTGATGGCCCCAATTATGGTGTTATCTTATTATTTACGGATGTATTTGGCAAGCCCATGCCGTGTCCGGGACACGCCGTGTCCGGCCGCCTTGACGGTGTTTTGCACAGTTCTTGCAATACAGAATGATTTATGTTATTTTTAAAGTACTCATTCATCTAAATAGAAATATAGATATAGATAAAAATAGATATCATGCTTATAAAATAATACTAGGTATTAATTCTATATAATTATAGCCAATTTAATGCAATAAGTATTTTATAGGCTCAAATAGATTTG
The DNA here is from genome assembly GCA_031264145.1 of Deltaproteobacteria bacterium. GTDB lineage: Bacteria > Desulfobacterota > Desulfarculia > Adiutricales > Adiutricaceae > JAIRNQ01. The sequence continues at coordinate 13,787 of JAISEK010000043.1, read as the reverse complement.
AGTTCACAGCGCACATAATTTCCACCTGTACAATTGGAAACAGCTAGGCTGCCTGCGCCAGAACCGGAATTGGCCTGAATGGAATCGTGCCATTCCTGACCCACGACTCAATCTCACCATTAAGACAGGTGGATGAGACCGAGGCTAGACCTGCCGAGCCTTCTTTTGACCAAGCCATCCCGTCGTGTTTTTGCCGCTTGGCCACCACGAGGTCGTTGGCCTTTTCGACCATACCGCTGGAATTTCTTAGACCAAGACAGTTTCGCATGGCGTAGATTGGAATGTATGGGCGCACCCGATTCGTAGAGTAGGGAGCTGGCGCTGTCTCCGCCCAGAGAGCTTCTGATTGGACCATCTTTCCAGCTCCCCCTCGTCATACCGGGCATGCGGTTTTCCCGCACCCGGCTTTCACCATGACCTTCGACGACTTCGCCCGCGAGTACTTCGGTACCATGTCATGGATGTTTATCAGTCCTTCTTCCTTGAAGAACCTGTCATCGGGATACTCTTTGTATCCTTTAGTCTTCCATCCATGCTTCCTTCCGAACCAGTGGCGGAACCGGCTCACGGTGTATCGGCCGATCAGCCTGTAGGCCTTCGAGACGGCTCCAACGTTGAAGTAGTGCAGCCCATCCCCTCACTACCAGGTTGATTTCCTTTACCACCGTGCTGGCATTCTTCCAGCCCTTGTCTGCGGCTGTCAATTCGTGGATCTTGTCCCTCAGGCTTGATATCGCTTTCCATGACGGTCTTGAGCCAATGTACTTCCTTCCTGTCTTCCACGCTGACATCTTGAAGCGCGTCTTTTAGCGCGGATAATAGAAAGCCTCCGTAGGGATTGAAGGTCCCTGCGGAGGCAAATCTTTTTGACAAAAGCAGGAGGGTTACCCCTGCCGAGGGGTAGTTAGTGCTTCCCTCGACATTTTTAATTTAACGCGGGGCCGGTTGGGTGTCAAGCGGAATTTTCATGGCCCTCAATGGGCCTTCCGGGCATGATTGATCCTTATGGTGGCGGTCTGTTAGGATGTCAGCGGGGCAGCCTTCCGAAAGGAGGCAGCTCAATGGCGCAGTTTGTGCTGGACATTCTGGCAAGCATCATAGCCGGGATGATAGTGGTCCTGATTATGAGTAACCGCTAAAAAAGGCCCCTATAGAAACTGTCCATTCCTATAGGGGCTAAGCTCTTCATCACAAAAAGGAGGGCTGCCCCACCAGCCGGGGGAAGCGTAGCACCTTCCCTCGGCCTTTTTCAATTTAACGCAAGGCCGGATGTCTGTCAAGCGGAAATCTTCGTGCGGGTGTAGATGCTTTAGGGTGGTAAAATTGGATTAACTACAAAATTAATACCCTTTTAAAAATATTATTGGTATTAAGCTGTAACATCAGGGGACCGACCGGGAATGATCCAGGCGGCCTCCGGACGGGGACAATCCTCGGCCTGGGCGGCGGCGAAGGTCACCCTGGGGCAGGTGCCCCTGGGATGACGGGGGCTGCGGGAGGGGCCACCAGGTCAGCGGACGGGGAAAAACCGCCTGAGGGCCACGGCCAGGGCGAAGATGACGACGTTGGCCAGGACCACCGTGGCCCCGGCGGCGGCGTTGACGGCCGGCTGGAAGGACACCCACAGGCCTATCTGCCCGGCCAGGGACCCGGCGGCCAGGGCGGCCCAGAACATGCCGCAATGGGAGACCGAGAGGACCCGGCCGGTGGCCGCGGGGGCGATCAGGAGGGCGGTCACCAGGAGGACGCCCACGGCCTGGACGCTGATGGCCACCACCAGGGCCAGGTAGGCCCCGAAGAGGTAGTCCGGCCAGGCCCCGCCCCCGTTCCTGGGGGCTATGGAGGCCAGGGTCAGGCGGTTGGTCATGAGGAGGAGGAAGGCCAGGGACAGGAGGTCCAGGACGGCCAGGGCCAGGATCTGGGGGTCGTCCACGGTCAGGACGTCGCCCAGGAAGAACCTCGACAGCCCAGCCGAGGCCTGCGGCTCCCGGCTGACCAGGGCCAGGCCCAGGGCCACGGCCCCGGAGAAGACCAGGCCGATGACGGTGTCCGAGGCCAGGTGGCTGTTGCGGGACAGGAAGACGATGGCCAGGCCGATGGCCACCGAGAGGCCCAGGACCGTGGCCTGGACGTCCAGGCTGAGCATCAGGGCCAGGGCCACCCCGGCGAAGATGGAATGCCCCACGGCGTCGGGGAAGAAGGCCAGGCGGCGGTTGACCACCAGGACCCCGGCCGCGGAGGTCGAGAGGCACATGAGGGCCAGGGCCACGGCCGCCCGGCGCATGAAGAGCGGCCCGTAGACGAGGCCGGCCAGATCGTACAGGGGGGAGAACGCGTCCATGTGCCGGCCTCAGCCGACCCTGGGGGGCCAGAGGTCGTGGCCCTGGTGGAGCCCGAAGGTGGCGGCCAGGATCTTGGGGGTGAACACCTTGTCCGGCGGGCCCTGGGCCACCACCCGGCGGTTGAGGCATATGACCCAGTCCCCGTGGGCCTTGGCCGTAGGGAGGTCGTGGCTGACCATTATTATGGTGTAGTCCTTCTTGAAGCCGTCCAGGAGCTCGCACATCAGCTGCTCGCCGTTTATGTCCACCCCCGTGGCCGGCTCGTCCAGGACCAGCACCTCGGGGCGGGACATGAGGGCGGCCGCCAGGAGCACCCTTTGGCTCTCCCCGCCGGAGAGGGCCCCCAGGGGCTTGCCGGCCAGGTCGGCGGCCATGACCTCCTCCAGGCCCCCGAGCGCCATCCGCCTGACGCGGCGGGACACACCCAGCCACAGCGGCCGGGTGGTCAGGCCCAGGGCCAGGAACTCCGTCACCGTCAGGGGCATGTGCCGGTCGAAGTCGAGCCTCTGGGGCACGTAGCCGAAGCGCGGCCGCCGGGGCAGGAAGGAAATCTCGCCCTGGAAGGGTATGAGGCCCAGGATGGTCTGGACCAGCGTCGACTTGCCGGCCCCGTTGGGCCCTATGATGACCGTCTGGGATCCCAGGGGGACCTTGGCCGAGACCCCCCTGAGGGCCTGGAACTGGCCAAGGGTCACGCTGACCCCCCTCAGCCTCACTATCGGGCCGGCCGGCGCTGGATCCGGGCCGCCATCGCCGGCATGGCCATGATGGCGGCTGGGGACGGGGTCCGGCCCGGGAAGGGGCGCGGCGGCGGGCGGGCCGGGCATGCCGCCCACCCTAGTCCAAGGCCGGCGCCTCGACCGGCCTGGGGTCGGACGGGGCCGGCACAGGCCTGGGAGGAGGCGGCGGGGGCTGGACGTTGGCCGGGAGGAGTTTCCCCAGAAGCTCGATGTCCTCCCGTATGACCCGCTGGAAGAAGTCCAGGGGCGGGTCGGGCGGCCCGGAGGCGGCCGAGTCGATGATGGCCGCCGGCACGTTGGCCTCCCTGCCCAGGGTCCTGGCGGCGGCCGGGTCGGCCTCCGGGTCCAGCAGGATGGCCGCTATTTTCTCCTGCTCCACCAGCCGGCCCAGGAGAGAGAGGCGCTGGGCCGAGGGCGGGGACTCGGTGCCCATGGGGCTCAGGTCGGCCAGCACGGCCAGGCCCAGGTCCCGGGCCAGGTAGTCCATGAAGCCGTGGCTGGTGATGAGCTTGTAGCCCCGGTGAGTTTCCCTGAAGCGGCCCAGCAATTCCTCGAGGCCCTGGGTCATCAGCTCCCACTCGGCCAGGCGGCCGGCGTAATGGTCGGCCCCGCCGGGATCGAGCCTCGTGAGGGCCCTGGCGATGTTGCCCACCATGGCCAGGGAGAATTTGGGCGACAAAAAGGCGTGCGGGTTGGGGATCATGGCCGGCTGGCGGCCGTCAGGCCAGGGGGCCATGGAGCCGTCGACGTCAACCCGTCCCCAGATGATGGAGAGGGGCGGGATGCCCTGGCTGGCGTCGATGACCTCGATGTCAGGCGGGGCTACCCTGAGGGCCCGGTCCAGGTAGGGCTCAAGCCCCAGGCCGTTCTTGACCAGGATCCCGGTCTGGGTCAGGCGCTCGAGGTCCCTGGGGGTCGGGGCGAACTCGTGGGGGCAGCCGGCGGCAGGGTTGGTCAGGAGCTCGACCTGGAAGAGGTCGCGGCCGTCGTTGAGGAAGCGGGTGAACAAGAACACGGGGTAGCTGGCGCAGACCACCCGCTCGGCGGCCAGGGAGGCCCTGGCCGGGCCAAGCAGGATGGCCCACAGGGCCACCGCCAGACAGGCCAGGGAGTGGCAGACGCGACGACGGGTAAGCTTTGGTCTTTCTGGCATGTGGCCTTTCGCCGCCTGGCTGGCATGGTCCTATGGGAAACCGGGGAAGACGAGGTGGCCAGGCCTACCTGACCTCGCGGAGGATCTTGGCCGCCGGGGCCGCCTCCTTGACGACCACCAGCTGGGTCTGGTCGGCCGGCAGCATGCTTCTCAGGAAGCTGCGCCTGGTGAGGGCGGGATCCCCTCGTGGGGGCACGGCCAGGCGGGCCGGCTGGGCCAGGCGGGCCGGCTGGGCCTGGACGGGCTTGGGGGCCAGGGCCACGGGGACCTCCTCGACCTCGATCTCCGGGGCCTCCAGGATCTCCGGCGGGGCCTTGGGCGGGGCGGCGGCGGCCTGGGCGGCGGGCCTGGACTGCCCCCCGGCCAGGGCCGTCTGGGCGAAGGGCAGCGGGTCGGCCTTGGGGACTGGCCGGATGAAGGCGGCGCCGGCCGAGCCGTTGCCGGGCGCGGCCGGCTTGTCCGACCCATCATCGGCCGCCTTCCTGGCGGCCAGCTTGGCCAGGGCCGACTGCTTGGTGGCCGTGGCCAGGCCCTGGGGGGCGCCGCCCTTGGGGACGGAGGCTATGGGCCTGGAGGAGGTCGGGAGGCCGGCCGCCCCGACGTTGGAGGTCAGCTGGTTGACGTAGGTGCGCTCCAGCTCTATGCGGTTCTGCATTATCTCCGAGAGGCGGTTCGAGGACTCGTTGAGCCGCAGGACCAGGGTGTCGATGATCTGCTTGGATATGTCGGGGTAGTTCTCCAGGACCTCGCCCAGCTTGTCGCCGGGGAAGACCTTGACTATGCTGCGGCCCTTGCTCTTGATGGTGGCGCTGCGGCGGGAGCCGACCAGGGCGCTCATTTCCCCGAAGTACGTGTTGGTCTGGGAGATCTCGGCGATCAGGTTCTGGCCCTTGAAGACCTCCAGGCAACCCTGGATGAGCCTGTAGAAGGCGGTGTCGGTGTTGCCCTCCTTGATGATGGTGTCGCCGTTCTCGAAGATCATCTCGTCGGGGTTGAGCAGGTAGTGCGGGAGGCTCTCCTTCTGGATGACCGTCTTCTCCAGGACCTGGTCCAGGGTGGTCATGCCCTGCTGGGTCTTCAGGAGGCCGTCCTGCCTCAGGGTGTACATGCCCTCCTTCAGCGCTATCTTGCGCAGGTGCCCCTCGGGGACCTTGGAGGCGATGGCGTCGGAAATGGTCGGGGAGTTCTCCATGACCTCGAAGACGCCCAGGCGGCCCTTGTAGCCCGTCCCCTTGCAGGTCGGGCATCCGCGGCCCTCGTAGAGCTGGATGGTGGCGATTTCCTTGGTGTCGAACCCGGCCTCCATGAGCTTGTTGGCCGGGAGCTTCGGGGCCGGCTGCTTGCAGTTGGGGCAGACCCTCCGCAGGAGCCTCTGGGCCGAGCAGACCACCAGGGCGGCGGCCACGTTGAAGGGGGCCACGCCCATGTCGACCAGGCGGGTGACGGTGGAGGGGGCGTCGTTGGTGTGGAGGGTCGACAGGACCAGGTGGCCGGTCATGGCCGCCTCGACGGCAATCTCGCCCGTCTCCAGGTCCCGGATCTCGCCGATCATGCATATGTCCGGGTCCTGGCGAAGGAAGGCCTTGAGGGCCCTGGCGAAGGTCATGCCGACTTCCTTGATGACGTTGACCTGGTTGACGCCCGGGAAGTTGAACTCGACCGGATCCTCGGCCGTGAGGATCTTTACGTCGTCCGTGTTCCGCAAGGACAACGTCGAGTACAGGGTTACGGTCTTCCCGCTGCCGGTGGGGCCGGTGACCAGGAGAAGGCCGTTGGGCCGGTAGGCGGCCCGCATGAACTGGTCCAGGTTCCTCTGGGTGAAGCCCAGCTTGGTCATGTCGACGTTCAGGCCGGACTTGTCGAGGATACGCAGGACCACCGACTCGCCGAACAGGGTCGGCAGGGACGAGACGCGGAAATCAATCTCCTTGTTCTTGCCCAGACGCATCTTGATGCGCCCGTCCTGGGGCACCCGGCGCTCGGTGATGTCCAGGCTGGCCATGATCTTGAGGCGGGCGATGAGGGCGTTCCTGATCTCCAGGGGCAGCCTGGTGTGCTTGTAGAGCGAGCCGTCGGCCCTGTAGCGGACGTAGAACTGCTTCTCGAAGGGCTCGATGTGGATGTCCGAGACGCCCAGGGTGACGGCCTGGACCAGGATCTGGTTGGACAGGTTGATGATGGCGCTGTTCTCGGCCGAGAAGGAGTCGTTGGCGACCTCGTCGTCCTTGGACTCGCCGAAGGAAAAATCGTCGAGGGCGTCCGAGATGAGGGCCCCGAGGTTATCGACCGTCACCGGGCCGCTGTCATCTACCTGGGCGTTGGGATCCAGGGGGGCCAGGATGGCCTGCTCCTCTGCGTCGTTTATGCCGTAGTGGGTCTTGAAGGCTGAGATCAGTTCGGTCTCGGTGATGACGGCCGGCACGACCTGCATCTTGGTCAGGACGGAGACCTCCTCGACGCTCTTGTTGTTGGTGGGCTCCATCATGGCCACCAGCAGCTTGTTGTCCTTGGCCTGGTATGGGAGGAGCATGCAGCGGCGGGCCACGGCGTAGGGGACCAGGTCGATGATCTGCCGGGGGATGTCGCGATCGTTTAGGTTGACCATGGGGTAGCTGTACTGCCTTGACAGCACGCTGGGAATGGTGTTGGTCTCGACATAGCCCTTGCGTAGAAGAAAGCGCGAGATGGTGTCGCTGGGGTGGGTCCTAAGCCACTTGGTGGCCTCCTCGAGGTGGCCACGGGTAATCTGACCGGCCTTGAGCAGATACTCGCCCAAGATTAGCCTGTAGTGGTCCGCGCTCTGGTCCTTGACCGTCCCGGACAGCGTGGACCGGCGCCGCGATATCTCTGCCATCATTCCTCCAGGGCATCGATGGATGCGTCACTCGTCAACAAGTCGGTACTGCCCGCCGGCTGGCGAGGCATACAAGCGTTAGGCAGGCCCTGGGTTGAAAAAACCCCAAGCGGAGTCGGGACCGCCTTCCCCCCGGCAGGGGGGCCCCTGGACTCCCTCGGCGCCCTGGACCGGAACGGGCCCGCGGGCCAATCCCGGCCACCGGCGGACCCTGGCCTGGCTTTCTATAAGGTATTGTGAGGCAATTGGTGGGCGTGAAAAAGTGACTGCCAACAGTTAAGCACAATGGACAAGACCTGTCAACCAAGGCCAAGAGAGGGCGGGGGCCGCCCCGGGCGTCCAGGTCCGATGCGGATCTGTCTGGATGATACTAAACCAAATTGAGGCTGATTTCAAGCTAAATCTGTCCAGGGCCCCGGCTAAACGCCTCAGAAAAACCAATAAACTCTGTAAAAAAATATTATATTTAGCAAAACTCGATATCGAGATAAATTTTTATATAATATATTTTACGCATAAAATTATTTTTTTATATAAAACAACTAAATAGTCCATCTTAAGTCCGCTCGAATAGAACGGGGATGGCGGGCGCCAACGGGCGGTCGGCCGGGAACGGCGGCAAGGCCGGCGCCGGGCCCGATGGCCTTCCCGACGAAAGCCAGGGCCGTGGCCCGGCCCGCTCCTCCCAGATGGGCCACATGGGCTCGCTTCCCGGGGCCAGCCGGCACCCAGGGGGGCGTCCCCGCCGCGCCCGGCCGTGTCTGGCCAAGGACGGCCGGGGCTTTTTCCGCGGAAGCGCGGCGTCCCGGCCCCTCGTTGCTTTCGGGTCCCGGTCCTGCTACATTGGCCTGGCCCGGCCAGATTTGGCCGGCACCCTTCCCCCGGGGGCCGCCGGCCCCGCCGGGCATCAGGAGCATGGATGGCCAAGAACAGGGCCAAGTACGTCTGCGGCGGGTGCGGCTACGTCTCCACCGGGTTTCTGGGACGTTGCCCGGCCTGCCAGGCCTGGGACAGCTTCTCCGCGGCCCCAGCCGCGCCGACGGCCGGGGACGCGTCCCGGCAGGCCAGCGGCGCGGGGGCGGTGGCCCTGGCCGACGTCCCGGAAGAGAACACCGTCCGCCTGATGACCGGGCTGGAGGAGCTTGACCGGGTCCTGGGCGGGGGCCTGACGCCCGGGGCGGTGGTCCTCCTGGCCGGGGAGCCCGGGGTCGGCAAGTCGACCCTCCTTCTGCAGGCCGCGGCCGGCACCGCCAAGCAGGGCGGCAGGCTCCTCTACGTGACCGGGGAGGAGTCGGCCGGCCAGGTCAAGACCAGGGCCGAGAGGCTGGGGCTGGACCCGGCGTCCCTGTGGGTGCTGGCGGAAACGTCCCTGCCCGAGATCGAGGCCGAGGCCGGGCGGGGCGACTGGGACGTCCTGGCCGTGGACTCCATCCAGACCGTCCAGATCCCCGGGCTGGGCAGCCAGGCCGGTAGCCCGGGGCAGCTAAGGGAGTGCGCGGCCAGGCTCTCGGCCCTGGCCAAGGCCAAGGGGCTGCCCCTGTGGCTGGTCGGGCACATCACCAAGGACGGCCAGATCGCCGGGCCCAAGCTCCTGGAGCACCTGGTGGACACCGTCCTGTATTTCGAGGGCGAGCGGGACCGGCCCCTCAGGATCCTCAGGTCCTTCAAGAACCGATTCGGCTCGGTCAACGAGACCGGCATCTTCGAGATGGCCGGGGACGGCCTGGGCCAGGTCCGGAACCCCTCGGCCCTGTTCCTCGCCGAGAGGCCCAAGGGGGCACCCGGCTCGGTCGTGGCGGCGGTCCTGGAGGGAAACCGGCCCCTACTGATGGAGGTCCAGGCCCTGGTCAGCCCAAGCCCGCTGGCCATGCCCAGGCGGCAGACCGTCGGGGTGGACGCGACCAGGATGGGCCTTCTGTCGGCCGTCTTGGAGAAAAAGGCCAGGGTGAGGCTCTATGACCGGGACGTCTTCGTCAACGTGGCCGGGGGGGCCAGGATTGGCGAGCCGGCGGCGGACCTGGCCGTGGCCGCGGCCATAGCCTCGAGCTGGCTCGACAGGGCCCTGGCGGCCGATCTGGTCATAGTGGGCGAGGTGGGGCTGGCCGGCGAGGTAAGGAGGGTGGGCCGGCTAAGGGACAGGCTGGCCGAGGCGGCCAGGATGGGCTTCAGGATGGCGGTGGCCCCCCTCCACGAGGCCGGCCAGGTGCCGGAGGGCCTGGGGCTCAAGGTCCACGGGGTCGCCAGCCTGCAGCAGTTCCTGGCCGAGCACCTGGACTACAGGGGCCGCGGCCGGGCCCAGGGGCCCGACAGGGACGAGTGACCGGGACGGCCGCTCACTCCACCTTGAGAATCCTCTTGATGCCCTGCCAGGACTCCTTGCGGGCCTCATTGTAGCTGGCCAGGTCCTCGTTTCTGGACCCGGAGGCGAACTGGGCCAGGGCCTCGGCCTCCTTTATGAGGTCACCTATGATGTCGCTGATGCCGCCCAGGAAGGCCAGGTCGGCCTGGGACAGCTCCGAGTCGTGGTCGTTGTAGCTCTTCAGCTGGTTGTTGGCGTTGTTGAGGTAGGTGATGGTCTCCTTGAGCATGGAGTGGACGACGTCTGGCTCGTAGATGCCCTGGGCCAGCACGTCGGCCAGTACCCCGATGTAGCCGTAGGAGAGCAGGACGAAGCCGGCGCTGTAGGTGCCGATCGTGTTCAGGTGGAGGGCCTCGCGCAAAAGGAAGGTGGCCTCCAGGGCCCCGTCGTCGCCGTTGGCCGACGGCAGCGCCGTCGGCGCCTCCAGCTCCAGGGCCGGCGGCGGCACCGTCTCGGCCTCCTGGGCCCGTGAGGGCGACGCGATCGCCAGGGACAGGGCGGCCAGGGCGCACAGGGCCAGCCAATGAACTGCGCTATAGCTTTTCCTCATCATCTTCCTGCCAGTATGCCCAGGGCTCCGGCCCGGGGAGGAAAGGCACTCTTCCCCTCCGGCGGGAGGCATGCCTGATGAAATACTCGTGAACGTCGCCGTTTGGCGGCCGATGGCCATTTTGCCTGGGGTTGCGGTTATCGCTTGGCAAGTCTTTAGCGATAACCGCCTGAAGGCCCCGGCGCGGGGCCAGGGGGACGATTGCGTCCCCGCCGCTGGCCCGGAAGGGGCCCCCTAGCCAGCATGCGGGAGGGGAGGTCCCCGTGGACGCGCGGCCCTGGGGCCGGCAGGCCAAGAACTGGTCCTGACTTTTTGAGACAATAGCCATTTTTGTGGCCCCTGTCAACCGTCTTCGCCCCGGCCGGCTGGGCAAACGCGCCTAATCCTCCCCGCTCGCGGCGCCCCGGCCGAGGGGATCCGACCGGCCCCTCCCGAGGCCCCGGCGCCCCCGTCCGAGCCATGCCATGCCGTCAATTCTGGCCAGGAAAAACCAGTCCTTTTTTTATTGTTTGTCAATCTTTAATTGATACTGGACTAATAAAAAAGGTTGTTGTAAAATACGGCTGGGGTTTAACCAGGCCTATGGCCCGGCACCCCAAAAGCCGCGTCTTTCCTACCAAATCAGGGGCTAGCGTTCCATTTTTTGGCCATCGGTCCTGGACCGATCCGGCCTCATGGGCAGTACCACGCCCTGGGACCGCCAGGCGGAAAGGCCAGATCGCAAACGCTCGAAACCATTAGGAACATCCCGATTATGTCGCCGCTACCATACTCCACGCCGAAGATCCTGCCTGGCTGGACCGCCCTCATGGTTTTTCTGGCCCTGGCCGGCGCGGCCCACGCGGCCACCACGACCGACCGCATAGTGGCCAGGGTCAACAACGACGTCATAACCCTAAGCGAGCTGAACGCGCAGGTCAAGGCCGTCCGCCAGAACCAGAGGGGCGCCCTTCCCCCAGGCCCGACCATCGAGAGCCAGGTCCTCGACTCGATGATAGAGATCGAGCTCATCAACCAGGTGGCCAGGCGGGACGGCATCATGGTGCCCGAGGAGGAGATCGACGGGGCCATCGACATGATCAGGAACGAGAACAACATAACCGACGCCCAGTTCAGGGCCTCGCTGAAGCAGAGCGGCATATCCCTGCCCGACTTCCGCGGCAACCTCCGCAACGAGCTCATCAAGGAGAAGGTCCTGCGCCTGAACATCTACCAGAAGATCGTCGTCACCGAGGCCGAGGTCGACCAGTTCCTCTCCGGAGAGGGGCCCGACATGACCGGCCTATACGTGGGCGGCTCGGTGGAGTCGGACAAGGTGAGGTTCCTGTTCCTGGCCTCCTCCCCCAACAGGGCCAACTCGGTGGTGGAGAGGGCCATGACCATCAAGCGGGAGATTGAGGCCGGCCTCACCTTCGCCGAGGCGGCCAGGCGCTACTCCCAGGGCCCGGGGTCCGACAACGGCGGCGACACGGGGACGACCATCGGCGAGCTGGTGCCCCAGCTCAAGGCGGTGGCCCTCAGCATGGCCCCCGGCCAGGTCAGCGAGCCCCTTGACGGCGGCCAGGTCGTCCTGATGCTCTACGTGGACCCGCGGCCCGACGGCGCGTCCCCGGCCTCCGCCAGCCAGGGCGGCGGCCCCGCCGACCTGGCCGGGTTCAGCCCCCAGCAGCGCGACATGGCCAGGCGCCAGCTGGAGCAGATCAAGCTCAGGAAAAAATACGAGACCTGGCTGACCGATCTCAAGGGCAAGGCCAACATCAAGATCACCATGTAGGCCCATCGGGCCCGGGTCCGCCGCCGGCCTGGCCGGCGCAGGCCAAGATATATCTAGTCCACCTATCCGGAGTGCCCGTGACAGAGAAACATACCCCCCAGCCCTACGACAACGTCACCCTAGAGGATATCGGGGTACTACTGAGGGAGGAACGCGAACGGGCCGGGCTCACCAAGACGGACGTCTCCAGCCGGACCAAAATAACTATCGAGGAAATAAACCACCTGGAGGAGGGGCGTGCCCCCAAGATCGCCAGCGTCTACGCCCGCGGCTTCCTGCGGACCTACTGCGAGCTCCTGAAGCTCAAAGACTCCGCCGGCGTCATTCGCGCCTATCGGAGGCTGACGGCCAACCAAAACGACGATTTCGACAAACCCCTGACCTCCAAGTACATGGAAAAGGACTACCAGGACGAGTCCCCCTCCAACGCCTGGTCCTTCCTTATAGTCACCTTGGCCCTCCTGGTCCTGGTGGCGGGCGCCGCCTACGTCAGCCCGAACGTCCGCCAGAAGGTCTATGGCATTTTGCCCGAGTCGGCCCTGGCCCTCCTGCCCGACCTGGAGGCTGCCAGGCCGGGCCAGGGGGGACCCTCCCCCGTCCTGGCCGAGGAACCCGAGAGGGCCCCGGCAGCCACCACGGAGGAGCCCGAGCCCTTCCATGGCCGGCTGACCCTGCGGGCAGAGAGGACCACCTGGGCCCAGGTGACGGTTGACGACGAGCCGGTGGCCCACATCCTTTTCGAGCCCGGCCAGACCCAGTCCTTCGAGGGCCTCAACAGCCTAAACGTCATCGCCGGCGACGGGCAGGCCCTGAGGATGGAGTGGAATGGCCAGGACCGCGGGTTTCTTGGCCGCGAGGGGCCGGTGGAGGTCTTCTTTTCCCTCTCCGAATCCTGAGCCCCCCTGGCCAGGGCGGCCGCCACGCCCGCCTCGCCCTCCCGTCCTTTCCAGCCCCAGTCCCCCTTAGCCGGTTTTTCCGTCCCAGCGATTTGTTTTTGCCAGAGCAAGTCCCGAGTGTTTGGCCATGGCTTTCCAGGGCCGCCTGGCGTCACGGCAGTCCGGGGCCGATGGCGGCCCCAAACCGGCCAAACGGCCCAAGACGCGGGCGACACAGGGCCCCAGGTGGGGCCAGCGTTTCCTGGGGCCAGCCGCCTATCCCCGCCAGTGCCGCCCCTCTGGGGGCGAGGCGCTCCTCCGGGCCCCCATGCCGGGCCAGGGGCGAGGAGCCGGCCACGGGAAATGGCCGGAGGATGCCCTTGGTCGAATATAAAAAGATGGCAAAATTACACGTCATCTAATTTATTAAAGATTTCCCAATTTCCCGGACTATAGAAATTTTCAGTCAGGATTTTTCTTGGGTCGGCCTCTTGGCCTCTTTGGATTCTGCTCTTCCGAAACTTTCTTGGGCCGACCCCTTTTCTTTGGGATAGGCTTTGCAGCTGGCACGGAAAGCCCCAATGCCTCGAGTTCATCGAAGACGCAGATCAGGGTGTGGACCCAGTATGCGTCATTACTTGAAGGAGGCTCTGGGGCGTCTTTCACCCGCCATGCCGATGACAGGTCATCCATCAGTCCTCCGTATGACATGCCGGCCAGCAGACCTGCCGACCTAGCTTTTCGAAGGATGCGGCATGTCGCGACGGTGGAGATGAAATTGATGAATTCCGATCCGATAAGCGAAAAATCCCCCTGCACATTGGTCTTGTCGAGACACTCATCGTTTTTGTATCTTGCGAATACAAGCTCCAGCATCCATCTGTCATCGTGGCATAGGTAAACCGTCTTTCCGGGCAAATCTTGGTCACATTCGAAAACGATTACGCCGAAGGTCTCTTTCTTTCCCGCATACTTGGCCGGATCGAAGTTGTGTTTCTTCTCCGCGTCAGCCAGATATCCCGCCTCTTCCGCGGCTGCTCTCTTGGCATCCTTGAAGGAGTATAGGAACCTGCCTCCTCCGATGGGGCATTTCTTGAAGACGATTCGCCTGTCGATTATCCCTTCGAGGACTTCCTCGAA